>JACNIU010000456.1 GCA_014382905.1 Desulfobacterales bacterium | reverse complement strand
TCTTGCATTAACCATAACTGTAACAAAATAGGAGATCGGTTCGTATGCTAACCAGTTCCAGCCTGATTTTAATCCTCTTTATCTTGCCAGAAGTCAAAGATTCCAGCAACCTAAAACCCTGTGATATCCTCAATTCAGTTATATCGAGTAGACCTGGGATATTGGATTCCATCTGTCAGATCGGGGACATTTTTTGTTTGGTTCACGATATCTGAAACAATCAGCATCAGCGAAACCTTGAGATATGCCTTACGAGTAGCCATTCGCGTGTAATCCTTTATTAAAGGTGATTGGCTCACCTCTATATAATCAGGAACACCGTTTTTGATAGTGTAGCTTGATAGGTTTCAGCCCTTATTCATCAAAAAATGTAGGTTGACCCTACACTGTTTAGTATGAACTGCTCGGGCATTTCTGTAGCAAACTGGTTGATAGCTTTCCACCCAGTACAATGCATAGGCACAACATAATCTGGGTTCATGACCTTCATTTCCTCAATGGTTGGGCCAATGATCTTCTCATTCTCTCCAGATAAATGGAAGCCTCCAAGGACCGCATGAACCTTGTTCACACCTGTAATCTTCTTCATGTGTTTTATTGTATTTATGATTCCGGCGTGAGAGCATCCCCCAATTACCACCAAGCCCTTATTTTTCACGTTGATCGCCAAGCCTTGGTCATCATAGAAAGGATCTGGAATCCATTCATCATTGATTTTCGCTTCCATTCCAGGCATGCCTTTTTCAAATTCTGTCACTCGCTCCACTTCACCAGAAAGCAGGATAAGGTCCAAGGCAAGCTTGGAAGCTTTTTGCACCTTTTCCAGTTTAGCACCAGCTTCCATCAGGTCCGTTTCACTGAGCCGGGGCATGTCGATTTGCATTTCAGGACTCATTTGAAAACGACGGGGAACAAAAGCCCCAGGATGGAGGAATAGGGGCATTCCCTTTTTTGTCTCTTTTAAGAATCCCGAAAGACCACCAAAGTGGTCAAAATGTCCATGACTCAGGACCACTGCCTCAACGCTCTTTATATTGACTCCGATTTCACCCATCATCACGGCCTTACTGAAGGGCAATGTTTGCGCATTATGGAGCAGGCAGGCTGCTGAAATACCAGCATCGAATAATACTGTATGGTCCTCTGAATCTAAATTCACTTTGATCAAATATGATAATCCCGGCTCTGCGAGAGGTGCGTTGGGCGGCAAAATGCGCAGTCGTTTGACGACATCTGAATCTGCAAGGAAAAAATCGCTGTAATTGTCAACCAAAGCACAAACCTCAACCTTGCTTGCTTCTCTCATGCTTGATTCATTCATCCGAGAAAGCCTCCTCTCTTTATGATGTCACTGGTCCTTTTTATCCTTTTTGTATCTATAGGGTTGTCTTTCAGTATCCTACTGCCATCCATAGCCATACAAGCCTCACATGGCCTATCTCACAAGGGCTTTATATAACTTGCTTGCCATCACCACGTATCTCCGAACATATCTCCCCCGTATTCAGGACCAGGACGTCCCATATCGTTCTCCCAGCTTGGAGGCATATCCCTGAAAGGCTGGTATCGCCATTTGTGGGGATCAAATTCCGAACGTAATTCCGAGCACGATGTAATGCCGATGGTTGTTAGCAGTAGCAAGAGCACAGATAGAATCGTCTTTGTCTTCTTCATCAGTACTTCCATTTCGCACACCAGACTATGTGAATCACTTATTTCTTCCTCTGAATCTTCCGCCAATCCTTCGGACTGACATAGTTATCCCCCTAAGGGGGAGATCCGGCTATCGCTTTCCCTTGAACCGATACACGCTATGCGTCTGCTAAGGCCTCGTACATGTCTTCCTGTTCACTAACAGTGGTCGGCTGAATTTGCCTTTCCTCGTTACCGGTCCTCGGAGCCCGCTTGTCGGGCCTTGCAGCAAGTATTTCACTGATTGTTGAAGGCTCAAACCGGCTGTGCAGATATCCGATGTCAAAGAGATGGTATTCCCTGTCCAAGAGAAAGTACCTGTTGGCGTCGGGCATACGGAAGTATTCTTCGATGAGGTCTCTGAACACGTTCCGGTCAAATTTGACATACGTCCGGGTCGGCCGGCTCGAGGCCTCAATGAGTCTGTCCCCTGTCATGATGATGCATATCTCGCCGTTATTAATGTGAAGGGGCTCTTTGTCCCCATAAACAAATTCTTTTATCGACGGTTCTATTTTGGAGATGATGTTCCAGCTCATTTTGGTGTGGCCGCTGATGTGACACCTTGAAACCGCTTTGGGTCCATAGATCTTGCGGAATTTGATGCAGGCGCAATCGAGGAATTTCAACAGGAGATTTTCTGTTTCTTTCGAATAATCGAGGATCTTGAGTACAATAGATTTTGCATCCTTTGTCGCTTCGGACAGGATACGGTCCAGCCTGTTGATATGGTCCTTGGGTAGATCTTTTGTTTTTCGTACGAGCGTACTTCCTATCAGGAGCCCGTCAATGCCGCTGCAAAGGAATGTCAGGACCGCGTCGTAGAGCGACCTTACGATCGGCTGGCCATTGATATTGAAAGATGTGTTGAGGACAATCGGTATCCCGGTTATCTGATGATACTGCTTTATGATTGAATAGAAAAAACGGTTCTGGTCTGGGTTGACGGTCTGCAGCCTGGCGGTCCCATCCACATGTGTTATCCCCTCAATCCCCTTTGTCATACCCTCCAGCACACCGTAGATCACTGTCATAAAGGGCTCGGGCCTGTTGATGTCAAAGAAGTTGCCGACCTCTTCTTCCAAGACGGTTGGCGCAAACGGTCTCCAGGGTTCCCTGTATTTGACCAGTTGGTTGGTCCTGTCACGTGCGTCAATGGTTGGCGCAGCCAATATGGACCGGTTTCCGAGCGCCCTTGGGCCTATTTCCTGTCTTCCCTGAAAAAGGGCGATAATCTCATTATGGTTAAGGAGCGAAGCGATTTCCTTCGGCGAAATGTTTTCATTTTCTATATAGACAGGGAGGTCATACGCGTTGATCAGGCGGCCCAACTCCCTCCGGGGGGAGCTTTCCCCATATCCAAGGTAGATATCCGGTGAAGGCTTTTTTGAGGCGGCCAACCGGCCGCCGGTAATCACAGCCGACGACGCAAGCGCTGCACCTAATGCGATCCCTCTGTCAGAGGCAAGGGGCTGAACAAATAAGTTGCGGCAGATCCCGGACTTCAAAATCCGGTAGTTAAGCTGGCTGTTCATGGCCACACCGCCCGAAAAGCATAGATTTTCGAAGGGCTGCGTCTCTTTGACCCGGTTAAGTTTTTCAATGATGATCTCCTCAAGCAGGGCCTGAATACTGGCGGCGACATCCGCCTGGAGCTTGTTGAATTCTCTTACCGGTTTTGGCTGGGGCGGGCCCAAGAGTTTCGCCATCTCACCTCTCATCCCCAAAAGGGAACCGCCAGGCCAGTGGTAATCGTTATCCTTACTTTCCAATAAGTCACGAATAGATTCTTTGTAAACAGGGGTGCCGTAGCTCGCCAGTCCCATAATTTTTCCGCAATGCTGGGAGGTGTTATCGCTCCTGTAGCCAAGCCACTCTGTGAAATACTGGTAAAGGATGCCCAGAGAAAAATCGTTTGTCAGTTCACTGGAAATTCGAGAGATGGATTTGCCATCTCCCGCATAAAAAGAGGTTGACTCTGATTCCCCTGTTCCGTCTGCGACGAGTATGGCCGCATGATCGTAACCGGAAGGGAAAAAGGCCCCGGCCGCATGACAGTCATGATGACCCACAAAACGAACTTCATCCCAGGTGACCTTGCCCGACAGGTAGTTCATGACTTCGGCACAGCGTACCTTCTGGAACCTGACAAATTTTTTGAGGAAGTCTACGTGCTCCTCGTCAGGGTTGAAGCCGAATGTGATAGACCTGAAATGATTGAAGCCAAGTTTGATTATCTCCCTGATGCTGAAATAGGGGTTGAAATACGTCATCTTCTCCCCGTTGAAACGCTCCTCCTCAAAGACCCACACGATGTTTAACTGGTCATCGACGATGGCCACGCCTGTGTCGTGGCCCATGTAAATTCCAAGATGGTATCCTGTCATTGACAGTAAATCTCCCGGTCAAGATTGATAAAGCCGCAAAAGGCGCAAAATTCACAAAAATTAAAAACGGCATGTAACAAAATCAATCGGTTAAAAACAAGAAAAATTCGGCTCCTGACTTTTTACGACACCATCAAGATTGATGGCCTCGTAAAAAGTCTCCAAGGCCGTCACTCCCGCGAAAGCGGGAGTCCAGAACTGGTTGATTTTACTGGATTCCCGCTTTCGCGGGAATGACGACAACGGGTGCTTTCCGACTTTTTACGAGTTTGTCAAGATTGGATCGTCATTCGGTTGTCATTGGTCAAACTTTATCGAAAAAGACCTGCAGGTCCCGGATCGCAGAAACCCTTGTATCCAACGGCACGTCATCTTCAAAGAGAAATTCGAGCAGAAAGATCATCTTATAATCAACTGCCGAGGTTTCATATCTCTGAAAAGCGGTGACGTTGATATCCTTGAGGCCTTTGTAGGCATCTTCGGCAAACAGGCCGGTTTTTCTCAAAATGAGGTCGATCCCCTCTTTGGCATCACCGGGGTTCTCTAATACGATCTCAATCCCGTCCACCTTTTTCACCACCTTGACGATTTTGTCGCCCTCTACTTTGATTTTCATAGCAAAACCCTCTCAAGTTGCATCGGGGGATCCCTTAAGCCCGATCGCATCCGCTACTTCTCTCATCCCCATGATGGTATCCGTAATAAGGTCGGTCAATTCTATCCCTAACATTTCAGCGCCCTTTTCAATAATCGACCTGTCAACCCCTGCTGCGAAACGTTTATCTTTCCATTTCTTCTTGACCGATTTTGCTTTTACGTCCAGAACGCTCTTGGAGGGTCGAACCAATGCCGTTGTCACCACAAGCCCGGTCAGTTCATCAATGGCATAAAGAACTTTTTCAAGTTCAGATTGTGGTTCCGCATCGGAACAGATGCCCCAGCCATGGCTTATCACTGCCCGGATGTATTCTTCGGGCCAGCCGTTTTCCTTGAGGATCTCTACGCTCTTGCGACAGTGTTCTTTCGGGAACTGTTCGTAGTCAAGGTCATGAACAAGGCCGATAACCCCCCATTTCTCTTCGTCTTCTTCCCTCTTGCGAGCAAAATAGCGCATCACCCCTTCCACTGCCAGGGCGTGCTTTATAAGACTTTCGCTCTGGTTGTATTTTGTAAGAAGCGCATAGGCATCCTCTCTGGTTGGGACGTTCGAGTTCATTCCTTTACCTCCTCGATTCGGGTTAGTAGGCCGATAGTTCAAGAGCTGCATTTCATGATATGTTTTTCTGCAGGTTGTTGTCAATAAATAGGATTTCAGTTGTTTTCGCCCAACGCCATAGCGAGAAAGGAATAGTGGACAGATGTCATCGCTATAATGTCATGATCATGGTGCCCATCTGAGACCCCATTTGATCTTGACGCGAAAATGCATATTCCCTATATTTGATGTGCCTTCAGCGAAATCCCACGGGACTATTCCTGTGGCTTCACCCCGCTGAAGCGGGACAACCAAATCCGACCTAAATCTGAGCGTCAATTCTGCGAACTTATTTTTGAATGAGCCCTTTTCTGGGCGTCAGGGAGCTTGAGGTGGAATGCTTGATAGTGGCGTAATGTGGTTTTGGCTGGGGATGGCGTGTTGGGGGGGCCAAAGGAAAGTATATGGATTACAATAACTGGGTGAGAGGTGAACTGGAGGTCCTGAGTAAGTCCCTTGGTTTTCGCTACCTTCCTCGGGAGGAGTTGAACGGCCGGCTAACTAAACTGAAGGCCAGCATGGACAGGGAGGGGATAGAAGGGGTTTTGGTAGTCGAGAAGATGGACCAGTACTATCTTTCCGGCACTACACAGGACGGATATCTCTATGTGCCTTTGGAGGGGGAACCCGTTTTTATGGCAAGACGGGAGTTGGAGCGGGCCAGCTTAGAGTCGCCGTTGGAAGATGTTGTGCCGATAAGGTCAATGCGCGAACTCCCATCCCTGATAGGAGAACACTCGGGCAAACTTCCACGAACGTTGGGGCTTGAGCTGGACGTGTTTCCGGTCCGGGATTATTTCAAATGCCAGAGTCTCTTTACGGGTGTTCAGTTGATGGACGCCTCCCAGGTGATCCGGGACATCCGTAAGATCAAATCTCCATTCGAGATTGACCTCATGAGGGTAGCGGGCGAGATCGGAAAAAAGGTCTACCTTGAAGGCGCCGAGATTTTGAGAGAGGGGATGAGCGAGATCGAATTCGCGGGCCTCTTAGAGGCGGCGGCCAAGAGGTACGGCCATGAGGGGCTTCTCAGAGTGAGGTCCCTTAACTATGAGGCATACTCATGGCATGTTCTGAGCGGCCCCACCGGCGGCATCGTGAGCCAGTCAGACTCTCCCATGGGAGGGCTTGGCCTGTCGCCAGCCTTTCCTGTGGGGGCAAGTCTTAGGATCATGAGGGCCCATGAACCGATCCTTGTGGATTTTGGGACCTGCTACCACGGGTACCAGGCCGATGAGACGCGGATGTTTTCCATCGGCCGGATGGAAAAGAAATTCCTTGATGCCTACAAGGCCTGCCAGGAAATCCACGATGCAGTTTTAGACCAGACCCGGCCGGGAGCAGACTGCGAGGCGCTCTTCATGAGCACTCTCAGGTTGGCGGAGAACATGGGTTACAAAGAGAGCTATTTAGGACCATCCGGGCTCCAGACCCGTTTTGCAGGCCATGGCATCGGCCTGGAACTCAACGAATTGCCTTTCTTAGCAAAAGGACACGCATACCCGTTAGAGGAAGGGATGACGTTTGCCCTGGAGCCAAAGATCGTGTTCCCTGGAGAAGGCGCAGTAGGGATCGAGAACACGGTTGTTGTAACCAAGGGCGGGTTTGAGATCCTTACGCCGTTGGAGCAGAAAATTTTCCGTGTGTAAGCGGTTGTTGAATGTTTAAGGCACAGGCAGAAATGATGCTTGACAGGGGACGTTAACTCATAAGATATATATCTCATCCAACATTTAAGAGGGGCATCTTCTCAAAATCTCACGGATAAAACTTAACAGGTAAAGTCCTGTTAGGAATATAGGCGTAAGCATTTTACACTGCCACTGAATATTGAAGAGTTACACAACTCCTCGCAATGCCCTTGTAGGGTCTATAAAAACAAAAAGGAAACCATTCGAGATGAATAACACCGATTCTCATTCCACCCAGGATTTTATTCGATCCATTATTACGGAAGACCTGAAGGCAAACAAGAACAATAGGCGCATTCACACACGTTTCCCGCCGGAACCGAACGGCTATCTGCATATCGGGCACGCCAAATCGATCTGCCTTAATTTCGGTATTGCTGCAGAATTTGGTGGTCTCTGTAATCTGAGATTCGACGACACAAACCCGATCAAAGAAGAGGAGGAGTTTGTTGAATCGATCAAAGAGGATGTCCGGTGGCTCGGATTTGACTGGGAAGATCGCCTTTACTATGCATCCGACTACTTTGACCGGCTTTATGAATATGCCCTGCAGCTCATCAGGGATGGGAAGGCATATGTCTGCGATCTGAGTGCTGATGAGATCAGAGGATACCGGGGCACCCTCACGGAGCCTGGCAAGGACAGCCCATATCGAACCCGGTTGGTCGAAGAGAACTTAGGCCTGTTTGAGCATATGCGGGCAGGGGAATTCGAGGACGGCGCCTGCGTACTCAGGGCAAAGATCGATATGACATCCCCGAACCTGAATATGCGGGATCCTGTCCTGTACCGGGTTCTGCACGCGCACCATCACAGGACGGGTAACAAATGGTGCATATATCCGATGTATGATTTTACCCATGGCCAGTCGGATTCCATCGAGGGGATTACCCATTCGCTTTGCACCCTCGAATTTGAAGATCACAGGCCCCTGTACGACTGGTTCGTAGGGCAGTTGAATATCTTCGCTCCGCAACAGATAGAGTTTGCGCGACTCAATCTCTCTTACACCGTCATGAGCAAGCGCAAACTCATGGAACTGGTTGAGGGAGGGTATGTATCCGGCTGGGATGACCCCCGGATGCCTACCCTATCCGGTATGCGCAGACGCGGGTACACGCCCGAATCGATCCGCAATTTCTGTGACCTTATAGGAATTGCCAAAAGAGAGAGTATGGTTGATATGGCGCTTTTGGAACACTGCATCCGCGAAGACCTGAATAAACGGGCCAGGCGTGTGATGGCCGTATTACGTCCCCTACGTGTGGTCATTGACAATTATCCGGAGGAGAGGGTCGAATACCTGGATGCCGAGAACAATCCGGAAGATCCTGGAATGGGATCACGCAAGATCCCTTTTTCGCACGAGATCTACATTGAAAAGGACGATTTTCGTGAGGACCCGCCGAAGAAGTTCTTCCGCCTTGCGCCGGGGCGTGAGGTGCGGTTAAAACACGCATACTACATTATGTGCAAACGTGTGGTGAAAGACGAAGAGACCGGCGAGGTGGTCGAACTCCACTGCACCTATGACCCGGAGACCCGCGGGGGATGGTCTCGGGACGGACGCATGGTCAAGGGGACATTACACTGGGTATCAGCCCCACACGCGATCGAGGCCGAAGTGCGTTTGTACGATCATCTGTTTATGAAGCCGAATCCAGCCGATGAAAAGGGTGGCACAGATTTCAAGGCCTGTTTGAATCCGGACTCATTGGAAACCTTGAGTGCCTGCCGGGTTGAACCGGGTCTTGCAGACGCGGCACCGGGTACGGCGTTTCAGTTCCTCAGATTAGGCTATTTCTGTGTCGATTCCGCTGATTCTTCAGCCCATAAACCGGTATTTAATCGAACGGTGACCCTGCGGGATACATGGGCCAAAATCGAGAAATCGCAACAGAAGACTGAAGCGGCTAAAAAAGGGAAAAAAGGCGATGGACTCCCATCGATCGGCCGGGAGATCACCATAGAGGATTTTTCCAGGGTTGATCTGCGTGTGGCTGTTGTCCGCGAGGCCGGCCTTGTCGAAGGGGCAAGGAAGCTGATCCGGCTCATGGTCGATCTTGGAGAGGGCCGCTTGCGGCAGGTCTTCAGTGGAATCCGCTCCGCCTATCCCGAGCCGGAGAAGCTCGTGGGCAAAAAAGTTATCGTTGTGGCCAACCTCAAACCCCGCCGGATGCAGTTTGGTCTCTCCGAAGGGATGGTCTTGGCCGGAGGAGGGGATGACCGCCTCGGCATCGCCACGGTCGACGGTGAACTCCTCCCCGGCGATAAGGTTACGTAGCTACGGCGGATCTGTGCAAGGGGGTGCCGGGTAACCGCCATTCCTACCCTCACTCCCTCCTGATACCACAAAAACCGGTGGGTGTTGAAGCAGAGCCCACCGGTTTAGTGAAAAACAGCTCTGAGCTGGGGAAATGGTTACACTAATCCCTGGTCCAACATGGCATTTACCACTTTTACGAAGCCGGCGATATTGGCTCCTGCCACATAATTTCCCGGCTGGCCATAATCTGCTGCCGCGTCAATGCAGCTCTGATGGATGCTTTTCATGATCATTTTGAGACGCCCATCTACTTCTTCTCTGGGCCAGTTCAACCGCATACTGTTCTGGGCCATTTCCAGACCGGATACTGCAACACCACCGGCATTTGAGGCCTTACCCGGGGCATAAAGAATCTTGTGATCCAGATAGATGTCGATAGCCTCAGGGGTGGAAGGCATGTTGGAGCCCTCAGCCACTAACTGCACGCCGTTGTTGATCAGGTTCTGTGCATCTTTTCCGTTGATTTCATTCTGTGTGGCGCTTGGGAAGGCACAGTCGGCCTTGTGGTTCCACAGGGGATTATAATCCAGGGTGGTGTCAACCTCGGTACAGACTGCTTGGGAATACTTATCAATGTATTCCATGATCCTGCCTCGTTTAACATTTTTTAGCCTCTTGACAAACGCCAGTTTACCCTCATCAATTCCCTCCTCATCATAGATGTAACCGGATGAGTCGGACAGGGTGACCACCTTGCCTCCCAATTCTATGAGTTTTTCCACGGTGTACTGGGCCACGTTTCCTGATCCTGATACCAGGCAGGTCTTCCCTTCAAGATTGTCCTGCTTCGTGGCCAACATCTCTGAAGCGAAATAGACACATCCATAGCCGGTCGCTTCCGGTCGGATAAGGCTCCCTCCCCATCCAAGGCTCTTGCCGGTCAACACACCGGTAAATTCATTGCGCAGTCTCTTATACATTCCAAAAAGGTAACCGATTTCTCTGGCCCCCACCCCGATATCCCCGGCAGGAACATCTGTGTCCGGGCCGATATGGCGGTAGAGCTCTGTCATGAAGCTCTGGCAGAAGTGCATGACTTCATTGTCAGATTTCCCTTTGGGATCAAAGTCAGAGCCGCCTTTCCCCCCTCCCATTGAGAGGGTGGTCAGAGCATTCTTGAAGACCTGCTCAAATGCCAAGAACTTGAGAATGCTCAGGTTTACCGAGGGATGAAAGCGAAGCCCCCCCTTGTAAGGCCCGATGGCGCTGTTCATCTGTATCCTGAATCCGCGATTTACCCGCACCTGCCCTTCGTCATCTATCCAGGGGACCCGGAACATGATTACCCGTTCCGGTTCCGTGATTCGTTCTAATACGGCAGATTGACGGTATTCGGGGTTGCGGTCCAGGACGGGCTGAACCGTCTCCACCACCTCCCGCACAGCCTGATGAAACTCCTTTTCGTTCGGATCTCGTGCCACGATCGATTCTAAAATGTCTTTCATGCATAACCTCCTATCAGTTTGTTTATCTCATTCAAATTTCGGGCTTTATTGCTTCTAAAATTCTCCTCAACCGATTGACATGGGAAGGCGGGGATGGAGTTATTTAGCACTTAGTGCCTGTTTCATCAAGTCCCAATTATCACACACTGCGATTTTCTGCCATCGATCTTTATAATGAGTGGTTTTTTCACTCTCACGTGTCTCAGGAAGGGGGTTTCCTGGACCGCAGGCAGGGATGTTACCCATTTCCAGTCAAAGTGATCTTCTGATTCAGGACCTTCGGTAACCGTGATATAATCGATTCCTAAAGATGTGATATTCTGGAAAAAGTGAGATCCTTGAGAAGGATCGGCTTTCAGTTTCTCATTCCTGAGTTCGATGATGGCGCCGACGCCCGAGATATGTCGCCATTGAACCGGAATGCCGAGCCACCTGTCAGCAGACCCCCACCTGCCGGGACCGATCAGGAGATAGGGCCGTTTTTCCTTGAACAAACCGCCGTTTATCTGTCCGATCTCCTTTGCAATCTGAACTGTTGCGCTGGTCTCGAAGACATCGGGTTTGACATAGACGATATCCGCGATCTTCTCATTCTTCCCGTTTCCAAGTGCCTGAATGGAACGACAGAAGGCCCTTTCAAACTCTTCCGGTGTGATTTCGACACTAAAACGTTCTTCATCTGCAACCATCGGCCGTATCTGGAGAAAAAAGAAATCACTCTTCTGTTTCTTATCCGTACTGAGATCCACCGAAAACTCGATTTCAACTGGGCATCCCATTCCCTTCCGTCCTAATGAGAGCAAATCAGACAATATATTGGGCAAAGGAAAAATGCCGTATTTTAATACCTGAGCAAATGTCATGACCTTGGGTCCGGGGATATGGCCGGTATCCCTGATACGGTCCTCATCAGGGACGTACGTGCTGGCAAGTGTCCTTACCGGGAATTCATTTTCGGCGTCATCGATTTCCCTTTTTTGAAGGTTGGAATCCTTCCAGTTCTTGGGGTCTTCAGGATAATTATTAATTCTTAAAGCATAGAAGTAACGCTGGCTGTTCGCAAGAATGTCTTTGACAGTAGAAAACTGCGGCATGATGTTGGGGTATTTGGGAGAGAAGCGTAATGTTCTCTCTCCTTCCACAACGGTCTTACCTAAACCCAAGGCGATGTGGGCGATCCCTTCTTCCGGTTTCATATGGGATACCGGGTAGAAATTATGGGACTGGGCCACGCCGGAAATAGCCGGGTAATAGTAGTCCCCGTATCGCCTTCCGGAGAGCTGCTGGATGATAACAGCCATTGCCTCTGCCTGGGGCTGGTTAGACGTGCTTCTGGAGAAGGCCTTGGGGCTTTCGTAGTAGGTAGACGCGTATACCAGCTTAATGGCGGTAATGAGGTGTTGAAGTCGAACCGATGGATCGGGATGGTTGTTGGGAATCATATAGGTCTGATAAAGCCCTGCGTAGGGCTGGAATTGGACATCTTCCAACAGGCTTGACGAGCGGATAGAGAGGGGGATCTTGACCTTGGCCACAAACGCCTCTAAGTCTCTTACCAGCCATTCCGGTATATCTGCTTTCAAAAAGCCTTCTGCAACTTCTTCATCAGTGAAGTTTTCCTTGGCAAATGGTTCAAGACGGTTTTGTGTTACAAACGACTCAAACCCGTCCGTGCAGACGACCAAAGTCTTTGGAATTCTAATGTTGACTTCCGGGTATTTTTCATGAAGTTCCTGGTTCTGTTCAAAAACCGCTGACATAAAAGCCAGGCCCCTGGCCTTGCCCCCCAAGGAACCCCGGCCGATTTTAAGGAAATCGGAAACGTAAGGATCAAAGTGATCGGCCTTGAACCTGGCGACAACGCCCTTTTGTCGCAATTTGCGAACGGCCCGGATGTTGGTAATGATATACTCTCGCATCTCGCTGGGATTGCAGAAGTCAGAGGCCTGGACCGCACGGAACTTGGTGGCAAGGGAGATTTCAGATCGGGCCATGATCCAGTTGGAAAAATGATTGTGTTCTGCATGATAGCAAATGGATTCATCCGGTACCTGGGAGACCTTTTCTTCAAGTATACGAAGATCGGAAGCCCTGTCGATTTCCGTACCATCCGGCATCCGAAACACAAAATCTCCAAAACCGAGATGGGTAAGGAAAAAATCCCGGATTTCCGATAGGAGGTGCCGTGAATTCTTATCAAGAAACACAGCGGGAATCTGATCCGCCTTTTCCCTGTTGGTGGATTCCGAACTCATCAGAAGAAGCGGGAGGTCGGGGACTTCCTTTCTTATTTGAGAAAGCAGAAGAAGCCCCGCGCGATCGTCTATTTTTCCGTTTTTCGGAATCCTGGTATCTGATATGATACCAAAAAGAAAATCGCGGAACTTCTGGCAGAGTTTTACGGCCTCCTCATAGTTCGTGGCCAAAAGGATCTTGGGCCTTCCCCGCATGGTGAGAAGTCTGTGTTCTTCGTTGAGGCCGACTTTGAGCACAGCCTGGGTCTGTCTGACGATCTCCTTATAGATAAGGGGCAGGAAGGAAGAGTAATACACGGGAGAATCTTCAACCAGGAGGAGGACCCGGACCATCGCCTTCCGGGTATCCGTATCCACATTCAGGTGATCTTCAGCGTTCTTAACCATGGCCAAAAGGAGATCCGAATTCCCTGACCAGATAAAGATCTTGTCAATCCCTTCATAGTTTTTGTTCCCGGAAAGGGGATAAATTCCCCTGAGGCTGTGTGCCAGGAGGATTACAGGCAACCCCGGATTTATCCTTTTTGCCTTCAAGCCCAGGGTAAATGCATCCATTTCCTCCAGATGTGGGGTTGTAAGCACCATATCGAATTTTCTCATCCTCAAGAGTGTCAAGGCATCATGAGGCGAAGAAGTACGTGTTACCCTGGGGGGATGGCTCAGATTTAACCCGCTGTATTCGTTAATAATCCGTGATGCGAGACTACCGTCCTCCTCCATGATGAAGGCATCATAAGGGCTGGAAACCAGGAGGATCTCCCTCACCTTTATGGACATTAGTTCATGGTAGAGTCTGAAACGGGCATAAGATTCAAGGGGCAGGTCGTTTTTTTTGGGATCCATATTCTCTCTGCTTGAGGCTACCGGTTCGAGACCTTTGCAAGACGCCCCCTTTTGCTCTCCGAGGCGTAGGCTGTCCTCTACGAGCCAGAGGCCCAATCTCAGCGCCTGCCCCGTAGCTCCGGAAGATGGTACTGGGGTCAGGCTCAAATTTTAATCCTCGAAATACTCAATGTATTCCTGCCTGCCCCGTGGAATGCGAAGCCTATTCCTCTGGGGTGGTTAAAATATTCGCTTTGCTTGAACTCGAACAAAATTGAGCATTTTTCAAAGGTCTCGGTTCTTAAAAGGGGTGTACTGAAATCGGTAACCAGTATTCAGGTTTTGGGTTTCGGGTTGAGTGTCCAACATCCAGCATCCAGCATCCAGCATCCAGTTTAGAATACGTTGATTGCGGCGTTTTGTCAATCAAAGCACATACGGGATTATGGCCCACCCGGGTGTTCGACAAAAAAAAGGCGGTTTTTGAAAAAACCGCCTCGGGTATTTTGGAGTAGCTGCCTGTCTTTGCTTTATGAATCGATTATATCCAGCGCTTCCTCCCTGTATGCGTCCATTACATACGGAATACCTGTAATCTTCGCGCATTCCTCGGTAAGTGAGAAAATATCTCGCCGGCTGATGTATTTAACTTCCCAGCTTCTGGACCCGGCCATTAACTGCTGGAGGCCTACCTTAATTTTGTCCACGGCGCTGAATATACCGACAGCCCCCAACGGAAGGTTGTCCGCCTCAGCGCCGTACTTCTCTTTAAGGACTTCATAATTCATGAATATTTCTTCTTTTGTAGCTCCGTATTTTGAAACGGTCGCCGGAAGCCCGCCCTGTTCACCTCTCAGCCACCTTTCAGTATTTTTTCCGACCATGCCCGGGATCATCAGGGCACGGCCCATACAGACGGCCTTGCAGTAGGGTGCACCTAAGGCCAGGGCCTTGAAGACATGGTCCTCTGCCGAAAAACCGCCTGCAAAGGCGATGTCCGGTACCCACAATCCCCGCTCGGCCAGACGATCGCACAGCTCATACGCCATGGAATGCAGATAGATGGAAGGGATGCCCCACTCGCTCATCATCCTCCACGGACTCATCCCTGTACCGCCCGGGGCGCCGTCTATGGTCAGAAGATCGATT
>JACNIU010000221.1 GCA_014382905.1 Desulfobacterales bacterium | reverse complement strand
TCTGGAATATCTGAAAAACAACCCCAGACTCTCTCCGAATGAGAGGTCCCTTTAGCAGGCCCTGGTGAATATTATCTCGATATCGGTTTAGCGCCTCCGCACAGGGTAAAGCGGAGGACCTCATAGTGGGGAACCTGATGATGAAAGAGGATTATGAGCAATGCCAATGACAATAACCGAGAAGATCCTATCAGCACATGCAGGGAGAGAGACCGTAAGCCCAGGCGAACTGATCGAGGTTCAAGTGGACCTGGCCTTGGCAAATGATATTACCGCCCCCCTGGCTATAGGCGTATTTCACGGCCTTGGTGCCCGTGAGGTGTTTGACCGGGAAAAAATAGCCCTTGTCCCTGATCATTTCGTGCCCAACAAGGATATCGAGTCCGCACAACAGGTGAAGCTGATGAGGGAGTTTGCGCGAAAGCACCAGATCAGGCATTTCTTTGAATTAGGCGAAACCGGGATAGAACATGTCATCCTGCCGGAAAAAGGCCTTATCTCCCCTGGTGATCTCGTGATCGGGGCTGACAGTCACACCTGTACCTATGGAGCGCTCGGCGCCTTCTCAACAGGTATGGGGAGCACCGATCTCGGTGCCATCTTAGCCACGGGCAAAACATGGCTCAAGGTCCCTGCAACAATAAAACTCGTCTACGAGGGCAAGCTTCTGCCATGGGTGGGGGGAAAAGATCTGATTCTTCACACTCTCGGGCTCCTTGGCGTGGCAGGAGCGGTGTACAGTTCCCTGGAATTTACTGGAGAGGTAATTAGGGGGCTTTCGATGTCCCACCGATTTACTATGGCCAACATGGCCGTGGAAGCAGGGGCCAAGAACGGCATCTTTGAACCGGATGAGATCACGAAGGCCTATATGGAAGACCGATCTGACCGGCCTGGGACCTTTCTACGGAGTGACCCAGGGGCCTGTTATGATCAAGAGATCAAGATCATGGTTGATGATATGGAGCCTCAAGTGGCGTTACCACATTCACCTGATCACGTGAAGCCCATATCCGAGGTCGATTCGGTTCCGCTGGACCAGGTCTTCTTGGGGTCTTGCACCAACGGGCGGTTAGAAGACCTGAGGGAAGCGGCCAGGCTGCTGAAGGGACAAAAGGTGGCAAGGAGAACCCGGTTTATCGTTATTCCCGGGTCCCCGTCAATCTACAAGGCCGCAATAAAGGAGGGTATTATCGAGACCCTCCTTGATGCGGGGGCTGTTATCGGCCCTCCCTGTTGCGGCCCGTGTCTTGGCGGACATATGGGGATCTTGGCAGAAGGGGAACGGGCCCTCTCAACAAGCAACCGGAATTTTGTGGGCCGTATGGGGCATCGCAAGAGCGAGGTCTATTTGGCAAGTCCGGTGGTGGCGGCCGCGTCCGCGGTCATTGGACGAATCGCCTCTCCGGAGGAACTGATGGTTTGCCGAGGTCGTGCTGACCCTTAACCGTTTGGAGGTCAACAAAGGAATGAAAATTGAAGGAAGAGTCTGGATGTTTGGTGATCATGTGGATACGGATCTGATTATACCCGCGAGATATCTGAACGTATCGGATGAGCACGAATTGGCGAAGTATTGTTTCGCCGATGTGAGGCCGGATTTTGTCAAAGAGGTTCGCGCCGGAGATATTGTTGTGGCAGGTGTCAACTTCGGGTGCGGTTCTTCCAGGGAACATGCCCCGTGGGCCATGAAGGCGGCCGGGGTAGGCGCTGTCATCGCAAAGAGCTTTGCCAGGATCTTTTACAGAAACGCCTTCAATATTGGCCTGCCCATCCTGGAATCCGAAGAGGCCGCGGAGGCTTTTTCGGAAGGCGAAAGGATCTCAGCAGATCTCGACACAGGGGAAATCAAGACCACGGATAAGGAAGCGCGCGTCTTTGCCAAGCCCGTCCCGGATTTCATGAGGGAGATCATTCGAGCGGGGGGTCTGGTGGCCTATATCAAGAGAGAGGGTTCGTTCTGATACAGGTTCTCAAGAAGGGGAATTGAGATGATAAGTGACATGGTAAAAAGGGGCCTTGATCGAGCGCCACACCGATCTCTATTCAAGGCGATGGGCTACACGGATCAGGAACTTGGGCGACCGCTGATCGGCATAGCCAACTCGGCCAATGAGATCATTCCGGGCCACATCCATCTGAACGGGATTGTGGAGGCGGTGAAGGCCGGGGTCTACATGGCGGGGGGCATGCCGGTCGTATTCGGGACCATCGGCGTCTGTGACGGGATCGCCATGAATCATGAGGGCATGAGGTATTCCCTGGCAAGCCGTGAACTGATTGCCGACTCCGTTGAGGTCATGGCCAAGGCACATGCTTTCGATGCCCTGGTACTCGTACCAAACTGCGATAAGATTGTGCCGGGGATGATCATGGCGGCAGCGAGATTGGACATTCCTGCTATTGTGATCAGCGGAGGGCCCATGCTTGCAGGCCGCCATCCTGATAAGCTGGACCAGAGGATCGATCTTATCACGGTCTTTGAATCTGTGGGGGCCGTCCGTTCAGGTAGGATGACGACTGAGACCCTGTCGGCCATTGAAGCGGAGGCGTGTCCGACATGCGGCTCCTGTGCGGGGATGTTCACGGCCAATTCCATGAACTGTCTGACTGAGGCTATTGGTCTGGCATTACCGGGAAACGGTACCATTCCGGCGGTAATGGCCGCTCGGATTCGGTTGGCCAAAGAGACGGGCATGCAGATTATGACCCTTCTGGAAAAGCAGATTACCCCCAGGAAGATCATGACTGAAGAGGCTTTTATCAACGCTCTCTCGGTGGACATGGCCCTGGGGTGCTCATCCAACACTGTCCTCCACTTGGCAGCCATAGCACACGAGGCCCATGTCCCCCTTGACCTATCCAGGATTAACGAGATAAGCCTGCGAACTCCCAATCTTTGCTCCCTGAGTCCAGCGGGCAAGCACCATCTGGAAGATCTGGATCGCGCCGGCGGGGTCAGGGCGGTACTAAAAGAGCTTTCCGGGGCCGGCCTGATCCATGGTCATTGTATGACCGTTTCAGGGAAAAGCGTGTCGGAGGACATCGACAAGGCTGGGATCAGGAATTCACAGGTCATCAGGACAATCAGAGACCCCTATCGCAAGGAAGGCGGACTTGCTGTGCTTTATGGGAATCTGGCGTCGGACGGTTGCGTGGTCAAGCAGTCCGCCGTATGTGATGAGATGCTTTACCACAAGGGGCCGGCCAGGGTCTTCGACTCTGAGGAAGAGGTCACGAAGGCTATAATGGGGCGATCGGTCCGCAAGGGAGAGGTTTTGATCGTTCGATATGAAGGACCAAAAGGGGGCCCTGGCATGCGTGAAATGCTCACGCCCACCTCAGCCATCGCAGGAATGGGCCTGGATGCCCATGTTGCCCTTGTGACGGATGGGCGTTTTTCAGGAGGAACCCGGGGTGCGTCCATTGGTCATGTATCACCTGAGGCCATGGAAGGGGGATCCATCGCCCTTGTAGAGGACGGAGACATGATTGTAATAGATATCAGAAACAAGGAGATCAGCGTGAGGTTGACGGAAGAGGACCTCAAAAAGCGGTTTTCCCATTGGAAGCCGCCCGAACCAAGGATTACTTCCGGGTACATGTCTCGATATGCGAAGAGCGTATCTTCAGCGAGTGAAGGAGCTGTAATCAAGTAAAGAATCCACGCCCGGAGGATGTGGTTTTCTAAGGCGAATAGAAAGGGGGGGGATTGCCATCAAACTGAACGGCGCAAAAATCATTATTCGGACACTCCAGGAAGAGGGTGTAGATGCCATCTTTGGCTACCCAGGGGGTGCGGTTGTAGACATCTACGATGAATTGGTCAGGACGGACATCAGGCATATCACAGTCCGGCATGAACAGGGGGCTGTTCACGCAGCGGACGGGTATGCCCGTGCCTCAGGCAGGGTGGGGGTATGCCTTGTCACCTCAGGGCCCGGTGCCACCAATACGGTATCCGGGATTGCCTCGGCATATATGGATTCAATCCCCGTCGTTGTCTTGACAGGCCAGGTACCGACTCAGCTGATTGGGAACGATGCCTTTCAAGAGGTGGACATCGTGGGGATCACAAGACCCTGCACCAAGCACAATTACCTTGTGAAAAACGTCGAGGATCTGGGCAGAATCCTGAAGGAGGCGTTCTATATCGCACGATCAGGACGCCCGGGCCCGGTCCTGGTGGATCTGCCAAAAGACGTTGTCCAGGCCAGCACAGGCTACAGGCCGATGAAAAACGTCCAACTCAGGTCCTACAATCCCACATATGAGCCCAACGTCAGGCAGCTGCCAAAGGCCATCAAACTTATAAGGGAGGCCAAAAGGCCGGTAATCCTTGCCGGAGGAGGGGTCATCCTCTCCAAGGCCTCAGATGAACTCAGGGACTTGGCAAAGAAAATCGAAAGCCCTGTGACGGCTACTCTCATGGGCCTTGGGGCCTTTCCTGCGAGCGATCCATTGTGGCTGGGAATGATCGGAATGCATGGGACCTACCGTGCCAACATGTCCTCTGCAGAATGCGATCTTCTTGTCGCTATTGGGGTCCGTTTTGATGATAGGGTTACGGGAAAGGTGGAGACCTTTGCTCCGAAGGCGAGGATCGTTCACATTGATATTGATCCCACGTCCATTCGAAAGAATATTCCTGTGTCCGTTCCTATCGTGGGGGACTGCAAAATAACGCTACAGAAGCTGAACAGCCTCCTTGAGAGAGAGGAGTTCGGGGATCTCAAGGAAGAGAGAAGACCATGGATGGATCAGATAGAAGAGTGGAAGGCCACAAAACCGCTCAAATACACCCAGAAGGACGTGATCAAGCCCCAATACGTTGTGGAAAAGCTTTTCGAAATCACGCGAGGGGAGGCCATCATTACTACTGAAGTGGGCCAGAACCAGATGTGGGCCGCCCAGTATTACCACTTTGATCGGCCGAACTGCTTTATCACCTCAGGGGGATTGGGGTGCATGGGGTTTGGATTTCCTGCGGCTATTGGCGCGCAAGTAGCATGCCCTGACAGGCTGGTGGTGGATGTTGCGGGCGATGGAAGCATCCAGATGAACATCCAGGAGATGGCCACGGCCATGCAATATAGGCTCCCTGTCAAGATTGTCGTCCTGAACAATCGCTACCTCGGAATGGTCAGGCAATGGCAGGAACTCTTCTACAATCGCTGTTACGCCCACACCGACATGACTGAGGCACCCGATTTCGTAAAGCTGGCCGAGGCTTACGGCGCTGTGGGCCTGCGGGCGAGTAGGCCGGAAGAGGTCGAGCCGGTCCTAAGAAAGGGCCTCTCCATTCCAGATCTTGTGATTATGGATTTCCTGGTGGAAAGAGAGGAGTGCGTATACCCTATGGTGCCGGCAGGCGCCCCCATCACCGAGATGCTGTTGGTATGATCGGTGAAGGGAATGGGCTGTAAGACTTCCTGGAGCTTGCTGCGGGGAGCTTCAATCCAGATTTTGATGAGGCAAGGGGATCATAATGGCAAAAGAAGATGGAAAGAGACATATCCTCTCCATGCTGGTTGAAAATCAACCCGGAGTGCTCTCCCGCGTTGCCGGTTTCTTTAGCAGCCGCGGATTCAATATAGACAGCCTCTGCGTATCTGAGACAGCAGACCCGTCGGTTTCCAGGATCACCCTTGTGGCGGTGGGGGATATGGCCATCCTGGAACAGATAAAGAAACAGCTCAACAAGCTGATCAACGTGATCAAGGTCATGGATTTTACGGATACGGAATATGTTCAGCGTGAGACGGCCCTCGTCAAGGTGAGGGCAAAGCCGGAGAACCGCGCTGAGATACTGAGAATGGTGGACATCTTTAGATCCATGGTGGCGGATGTGGGATCTGAGTACTATACTGTGGAGATCACAGGAGACGAACGGAAGATCGCCGCTTTCCTGAGTCTACTTAAACCAATGGGTATCAAGGAGATTGCCAGGACCGGGACCGTCGCCCTGGCCCGTGAAAAGAAATAGAAAGGAGACATAATGGCAAAGATAGATTTTGGTGGTGTGGTGGAAGAAGTTGTTACGTCAGAGGAGTTTACGCTTCAAAAGGCACAGGATGTCCTGAAAAATGAAACCGTGGCTGTGATCGGTTACGGAGTCCAGGGACCCGGTCAGGCCCTTAACATGAGGGATAACGGGTTCAGGGTGATTGTGGGTCAGCGTGAGGGCGGCAGTTCGTGGCAGCGTGCCATAGATGACGGGTTTGTTCCGGGAGAGACCCTGTTTTCACCCAAAGAAGCGGCCGAGAGAGCGACCATTATCCAGTATTTGATATCGGACGCAGGACAGGTGGCCTTCTGGCCGGAGATCAAGACCTGTCTTAAAAAGGGCGACGCCCTATACTTCTCACACGGATTTTCAATCACCTATAAGGATCAGACAGGCGTGGTCCCACCACCCGATGTGGATGTGATACTGGTGGCGCCCAAAGGTTCGGGACGCACGGTGAGGACCCATTTTCTTGCCGGAAGCGGGATTAATTCCAGCTACGCCGTTTTCCAGGACGCCACGGGTCGGGCCCTGGAGAGGACCCTGGCCGTAGGGATTGCCATCGGATCGGGCTATCTCTTTCCCACCACCTTTGAAAAGGAGGTACACAGCGATCTCACCGGTGAACGGGGGGTCTTGATGGGTTGCCTCGCTGGTGTCATGGAGGCGCAATATGCGCTCCTGCGCAAGCATGGACACAGTCCGAGCGAGGCCTTTAATGAGACCGTTGAGGAACTGACCCAGAGCCTGATCCGGCTGGTGGCTGAAAACGGAATGGACTGGATGTTCGGTAACTGCAGCACCACCGCTCAGCGGGGCGCTCTTGACTGGAAGGGGCGATTCAGGGAGGCGGTTGTTCCGGTCTTTGACGATCTCCATAAAAGTGTTGTGTCAGGAGAGGAAACCAAGATTGTTCTCGAGGCAAACAGCCGTCCTGATTACCGCGAACGTCTTGAAAATGAACTTGCGGAAATCAGGGCGTCTGAGATGTGGCGGGCGGGGGCTGCCGTCCGTGCCCTGAGGCCTGAAAACAGGAATAAGAGATAGGCCCCGGGAGAACAATCATGAAGAAAGCGTATCGTATTGCCGTAATCCCGGGTGACGGCACCGGGCCGGAGGTGGTGGCCGAAGGGATAAAGGTCCTGAAAGCGGTCTCAAAGCAATCCAGTCTTGATTTTCAATTCAAGACCTTCGACATCGGCGGAGAGCGATATCTCAGGGAAGGTGTTTTGGTAGCCGATGATGAGATCAGCCAGTTGAAAAGAATAGATGCTATCTTTTTGGGCGCCATCGGCCACCCGGGTGTAAAGCCCGGGATCTTGGAAAGGGAGATCCTCTTAAAGTTGCGCTTTGAACTGGATCTCTATATCAATCTCCGGCCGGTTGCGCTTTTTGCAGGCGTTGACACGCCCCTCAAAGGGAAAGGCCCGGGGGATATAGACTTTGTGGTGGTAAGAGAGAATTCCGAGGGGATGTATGCGGGCGGCGGCGGATTTTTCAAAAAAGGGACCCCGGATGAAATCGCCATTCAGGAGTCTGTCAATACCCGCAAAGGGGTTGAGCGGTGTAACCGCTACGCCTTTGAGTATTGCAGGAAAAGGGATGGAAAAAAGCGACTCACCCTCTGCGGAAAGAACAATGTGCTGATCTACGAGTCAGATCTGTGGTACAGGGTCTTTCAGGAGCTGCACGAGGACTATCCTGATATCACTGTCAATTACCAGCATGTGGATGCCCTTTGCATGTGGATGATCAAGAACCCTGAGCAGTTTGATGTGATCGTGACCAATAATCTATTCGGTGATATTATCACAGACATCGGCGCAATCATCCAGGGGGGCTTAGGCATTGCGGCCGGTGGAAACATCAACCCTGAAGGGACGGCCATGTTCGAACCGATCGGAGGTTCGGCGCCCAAATATGCCGGGTTAGGACAGATCAATCCTTTAGCCGCTATTTCTGCGGCACAGATGATGTTAGAATACCTGGGTGAAAATGAAGCCGCGGAGAGGCTTCTCGGGGCCATAAAAAGCGTGGTAAATGAGAAGATCATCAGCCTTGATGCCGGGAAAATGGGATATTCCACAAGTGAGGTAGGGGACCTCGTGGTGCGCTGTTTGACGTGAACGGGTTGTTCCATTTCAATTTTTTCCTTGACATTTTGTCTATTAACTGGTAACCATTATAATCATGGATTGTTACGGAAAAAATAGCTGTTTGATCTCTTCGGGCAACTGGTGGTGGCGCAACTTCAATAGGGAGGTGTGCCCATCCGCGTTGAGATAATCTAAGATATCACAAAACAAAAAGCCGTGGGCCCCTCCCCGGGTCCCGCGGTTTTATGTTTGGTGCACTAATAGAAAAGGCCGTGGGGCGATGACCCCACGGCCTTTTTTCGTTTTTTGGAGCAAAGCTTTTGGAAACAAAACCTTCATTTTCCCAGTTCAAACTCATGGCAGGGAGGGGCAATCTCATACCGGTCCATCAGGAGATAATGGCCGATACCGAGACCCCGGTCTCGGCTTATCTTCGGATAAAAGAGAGACCTTTTTCATATCTTCTGGAAAGCGCCGATGGTGGAGAGAGATGGGGAAGGTACAGCATTATCGGTTACGAGCCTTATCTGACGGCCCTTTCATACAACAATGAAATGGAGATCGTGAAAAGGTCGGGGCGGGAAGTAATCAGAAACATCCAAAATCCCTTCCTTGTCTTAAGGGAGATCTGCCGGGGATTCAAGCCCGTGGAAGCGGACCTGGTCTCCCCCTTTCAGGGGGGGCTTGTGGGGTTCTGCAACTACGACGTGATCAGGAAGTGGGAACGACTGCCCGGGAGGCCTCCTGAAGACAGAGATCTGCCCGAGGCCGTTTTTACCCTGTCGAGCAGGCTTATCATTTTCGACCACCTGACACACAAGGTCAAGGTGGTGGCCTTTGCCCATATGGAGCAGGATACGGATTTGAAAAAGGCCTACAAAAAGGCCTGCCGGGATATTGATGAGACCGTTTCTCTGCTGCGGGGGCCGGTTCCTGTTCACAATGAAGGCCGGTTTTCCCTCTCCGAACTCCGCTCCAATTTCAGTAAAGAGGGGTTTATGAAGGCCGTGGGGAAGGCCAAAGAATATATCGTCTCAGGGGACGTGATTCAGGTCGTCCTCTCCCAGAGACTTTCGGGTGAGGTATCGGGGGACGATTTTATCCTCTATAGAAGCCTGAGGAGCATCAATCCCTCCCCTTACATGTTCTATCTCAATTTCGATCAGATCAGACTGATAGGTGCGTCCCCTGAAATCCTTGTCCGTTTGACAGACAAAAGGATCCAGCTCCGTCCCATAGCAGGCACCAGACCGAGGGGTGATACCCGGGAGGAGGATTTGGCCCTGGAAAGGGAGCTTCTCTCCGATCCCAAGGAACGGGCCGAGCATATCATGTTGGTGGATCTGGGCAGAAATGACGTGGGGCGGGTGGCGGTCCCGGGCTCGGTGACCGTGCCCCGGCTTATGGGCGTTGAACGATACTCCCACGTGATGCATATCGTCTCGGATGTGGATGGGGTGTTGAGTCCCCACATGGACGTTTTCGATCTCTTTATGTCGGCCTTTCCTGCCGGCACGGTTTCGGGCGCG
Source organism: Desulfobacterales bacterium (assembly GCA_014382905.1). Classification (GTDB taxonomy): domain Bacteria; phylum Desulfobacterota; class DSM-4660; order Desulfatiglandales; family Desulfatiglandaceae; genus JACNIU01. Next base: position 5,416 of record JACNIU010000221.1, on the reverse strand, counting down.
CCCAAGATCAGGGCAATGGAGATCATCAGCGAACTGGAACCGACTCCGAGGGGCCCCTATGCCGGGTCTGTGGGCTATTTCGGGTTTAACGGCAATATGGACTTCTGCATTACCATCCGCACCATCGCTATCCTTAAAAACAGGCTCTCTGTCCAGGTGGGGGCCGGCATCGTGGCCGATTCCTCCCCTGAAGGGGAATATGAGGAGACCCTGAAAAAGGCCGCTGCCATGCTGAAGACCATAGAAGAGGTGAAAAGGAATGATACTGCTAATAGATAACTATGACTCTTTTACCTACAACTTAGTTCAAATGCTCCAAGTCTCAGGCCATGAGGTGCAGGTCTTCAGAAACGACCAGATAACCCTCGATCGCATTGAAAGGGAGGGTCCGTCCGGCTTGGTCATATCACCGGGGCCGTGCACCCCGGACCAGGCCGGCATATCGGTGGAGGCGATCCGCTGTTTTGGCTCTAAGATCCCCCTCTTAGGCGTATGTCTCGGGCATCAGGCAATTGCTGCGGCCTATGGGGGAAAGGTAGTTAGGGCCGATCGAATCATGCACGGAAAGACCTCCCTCATCTTTCATGACGGCGGGACCATATATCAAGATCTGCCCAATCCCTTTGAGGCGATCCGCTACCACTCCCTTATTGTGGATGGGGATTCTGTACCGGATTGCCTTGAGGTCAGTTCATGGACTCAGGAGGGAGAAATCATGGGCCTCCGGCATCGCCAACTGGATGTAGAGGGGGTCCAGTTTCACCCCGAATCGATTTTAACAAGAGAAGGAACCAAGATGTTACAAACCATGTTTAATTAAGGAGGGTAGAACCATGATTAAAGAGGCTATTGGAAAGGTGGTCAGAGGAACTGATCTGACAGAGGTCGAGATGGAAGAGACCATGGATGAGATAATGTCCGGGAAGGCCACATCCGCCCAGATTGCGGCGTTCGTTACCGCCCTGAGGTTCAAGGGGGAGACGGTGGACGAGATCACGGGGGCTGCAAGGGCCATGAGGGAGAAGGCAACCAAGATGAATCTCAACAACCATCTCATCAGCATTGACCGCGATGAAATCAATGTTGAAGACGAGACCATTTTAGATACGTGCGGTACCGGAGGGGACGGCACAAACACGTTTAATGTCTCCACGGCAACCGCATTTGTAGCTGCCGGGGAGGGTGTAAAGGTGGCAAAACATGGCAATAAGGCGGTATCCAGCCTGTGCGGAAGTTCCGATGTCCTGGAAAATCTGGGGGTCAATCTGGATATAACGGCAACCGACGTGGAAAGATGCATCCGGGAGGTGGGGATAGGATTCCTCTATGCACCCCTGTTTCACGGGGCCATGAAATATGCCTTGAGACCGCGACAGGAGATAGGGATCAGGACCATCTTCAACCTCCTGGGGCCGCTTACAAACCCGGCAGGGGCCTCTGTTCAGGTCCTGGGTGTATACGAACCGCAACTCACGGAAAAGATGGCCCGGGTCCTGAAGAGGCTCGAAACAAAGGAGGCCTTTGTGGTGTGCGGTGAGGGGACTTATGACGAGATAAGCATCTGCGGCCCCACAAGGGTTTCCCATCTCAAGGATGGTGAGGTGAAAACCTTTGAAATGACGCCGGAGGAATATGGTTTCAAGAGGGCTGCCCCCGAGGCCATAAGGGGGGGGGATGGAAAAGAAAACGCCCGGATTATCCGGGATATCGTAGATGGAGAGAAAGGACCCAAAAGAGACATGGTCGTCCTCAATGCCGCGGCCGCATTATTGGCAGTCGGGCTTGCCGATAACTTCAGCGAAGGGGCTAAACGGGCAATGGATTCCATAGATTCGGGTCGTGCCCGGGAAAAACTGGACAACCTCATAGATTTTACGGGGCAGTGCAAAGCGTTTGTGCGGGATGTATTCTAAGGTGGTTGCCGTGCATTCTCGATTAAAAGAGATAGTGGCGGAGAAACAAAGAGAGATCATTAGGCTCAAAAGGGGCGATGTCCCATTAGACCGAGACAAGGACTCATCCCCCAGACGCGATTTTAAAGGGGCCGTCTCGGTGCCCGGCAGGGTCGGCCTCATCGCCGAGATAAAGTTCGCTTCTCCCTCAGCGGGCATTATCCGAGAAAAGATGGACCCTGTCTCAATCGGACGGATCTATGAGAAAAACGGGGCAAGGGCCATATCTCTGGTTACCGATAGGCTGTTTTTCAAAGGAGATTTGAATCAACTCCCACGTCTCAAAAAGGCCCTCTCTTTGCCCGTGTTACGAAAAGATTTCTTTATCGATCCGATCCAGGTCAGGGAATCGTTTCTCCATGGCGCCGACGCCGTTTTACTGATTGCCCGGCTTTTGACTTCGCAGCAACTAAAAGAGATGCTGGCGGCGTGCCGGGAGTGCGGGGTTGCCCCCCTGACCGAGATCCATGACATCCATGATCTTGAAAAGGCGGTGGAGTGCGGGGCCCGGATCATAGGGATCAACAACCGTGATCTGGACACTTTTAAGGTTGACACCAAAACCACCCTGGATCTGGCCCCCCTGGTACCTGAATCGTGCGTGCTCATAAGTGAAAGCGGTATAACAACCGGGAAGGATATCCGGCGCCTGAAGGGGAGGAGTATTGACGCGGTTTTGGTGGGAACTGCACTTATGAAGAGTAATAACATAGCGGCAAAAACCAGGGAACTGGTCGAGGCCGGGAGGGAGCATGGTAAGGGTTAAGATCTGCGGCATCACGAATTATCAGGATGCAGATATGGCAGTCCAATTAGGGGCGGATGCCCTCGGGTTTGTATTTGCGCCCAGCCCCAGGCGCATTTCACCTGAAAAGGCACGGGAGATCATATGTGCCATTCCCCCCTTTGTAAAGACGGTCGGGGTCTTTGTTAACGAAAGGCCGGATACGGTAAGGCGAATCATACGGTTTTGCGGCCTTGATCTGATTCAATTCCACGGAGATGAATCCCCGGAAGTGTGTGGAGAGTTTATGCCTCACGCAATCAAGGCCTTCCGGGTCAGGGAGGGATCGGTCCTCGAATCGATCATCCCTTATCACGGGAAAACCAAGGCAGTCCTTTTCGATACCTATTCGGGAGAAAGGAGGGGCGGGACAGGGAAGACGTTTGACTGGGACCTGGCTGTTATGGGTAAAAGGGTGGGAATTCCGATTATTCTATCAGGTGGACTCACACCTGCAAACATCGAGAGCGCAGTTTTGACAGTAAATCCCTTCGCCGTTGATGTGAACAGTGGCATAGAGGAGCGGCCAGGGAAAAAGGACCATCTCCTTATGGAAGAGTTGATGGAAAAGATCCAAAAAGTGAACGGGGGAGGATTGCCGAATGATTAACCGGGGGTATTATGGAGAGTTTGGCGGGGCATTTATTCCCGAGGTCCTCATCTCCACCTTTGACGACCTTGTAGACGCGTTTGAAAAGGCCAAGAGTGATCCTGCTTTCTGGCAGGAATATATGCACACCATGTCCACCTATTCCTGTCGGCCAACGCCCCTCACTTTTGCTAAAAACCTAACAAGACACTTTGGAGGGGCGCGCTTTTACATCAAGCGCGAAGATTTGAATCACACGGGAGCGCATAAGGTGAACAATGTTATGGGGCAGGGGCTTCTGGTAAAACGTATGGGAAAGACAAGGGTTATTGCGGAGACCGGCGCGGGCCAGCATGGTGTGGCCACGGCCACCATGGCTGCCAGATTTGGTTTCAGATGCACCGTCTATATGGGAGAGGTGGATGTTGCGAGACAAAGGCCTAATGTCTTCTGGATGGAACGTTTGGGCGCTGAAGTTGTCCCTATAAGAGAGGGTACAGGGATATTAAAAGATGCCATAAATGAGGCCTTCCGCGACTGGGTAACCAACATGGATGACACTCACTACGTCCTTGGCACCGCATGCGGCCCGCACCCGTTCCCTGAGATGGTCTCCTATTTCCAGTCCATCATCGGCAAGGAAGCCAGAGAACAAATCTTGGAGCGTGAAGGAAGGCTCCCATCCCGCGTTTATGCCTGCGTAGGGGGAGGTTCCAATGCCTTAGGGATCTTCAGCGGCTTTTTGGATGACCCGGTAGAGTTAGTGGGCGTGGAGGCCGGTGGAGAAGGCCTGGACACAGGGAGACATGCATCGAGGCTGGCATCCAAAGACGGGTCCGTGGGTGTGGCCCAAGGGTATAAGACCTATTTTCTTCAAACCGGAGACGGTCAGATGAAAAAGACCCATAGCGTGGCTGCCGGCTTAGATTATGTGGGGGTCTCACCTATCCTTGCCTCGCACCGTGAGACGGGTAGGATTAGATTTGAAGCAGCAACCGATTCAGAGGTCCTGAACGCCATGTCACTCACGATAAGGAAGGAGGGTCTGATACCGGCCCTTGAGTCGGCCCATGCCTTTGCCCAGGCCTTCAAAGAGGCCCCTGGCCTTTCCGAAGACGACATCATCCTGATCAACCAATCAGGCCGGGGAGATAAGGACATCTTTACCATCGCCGATGCATTCGCCGATCCGGGCTGGCAGGCATTTATCCGGAAAAAGGGGTATGATTATGGCGCTTGAGATCTATCTCCGCAACAAACTGGAGAAAAAGGATATCCTTTTGATGACCCATATCGTGCTTGGATATCCTTCTCTTGGGGATTCTTTCAGGATCATTGAGGCGATGGTCGAGGCTGGCGTTGATCTGATGGAGCTGCAAATCCCTTTTTCCGAACCCGTTGCAGACGGGCCGGTGATAGTAAGGGCCAATCAGAAGGCCATAGAAAGCGGGGCTACCGTAAAGGGCTGCCTCAATTTTGCCCAAGAGGTGGTCCGGACATTTGATACCCCGTTCCTTATTATGACCTATTACAATATCCCCTTCAAGTATGGCACCGCCCGTTTTGTAAATGACATAGCAAGAAAGGGACTGCAAGGGGCCATCATCCCCGACATCCCCCCTGAAGAGGGCGGGGACTATCTGGAGGCCATGGAAGAGAAGTGCCTTGCCCCCATCCTTATCTTTTCACCCACCACATCGGATAAGCGCATGAAATATCTTAACTCATTTGCCCGGGGTTTTATCTACTGTGTTGCCAGAAAAGGGGTCACAGGAGAAAAAACAAGGTTTTCTGATGAATTAGCAGTGTACCTTTCACGGTGCCGCAAATCCTCCCACCTGCCCCTCGCACTCGGCTTTGGCCTCAAAAAAAAGGAGGATGTGCATTTTCTAAAGGGAAAAGCGGATATTGCGGTCATCGGCTCTCAAACAATCCGGATAATGGAAAAGGATGGGATCGTTGCTGTGGGTGATTTTATCCGGAGTTTGCGCTGAGAGATGATCAACTCCCCTTTCGAGTGATTCAAACCCATTTATATATCACCATCATGCTTCTTCTGGGTACCGTAGGCACTGTGGTGGGGGTAATGGT
>JACNIU010000200.1 GCA_014382905.1 Desulfobacterales bacterium | reverse complement strand
AGACGATGACCCCGACTTCTGGAATTCCCTCATGAAGTATTGATCTGAATTAAGGAATTAAGGAATTGGATGTAATATTCTTTTTCATTTCAGCATCCAGTATCCAGCATCCAGCATCCAGTATCCAGCATCCAGCATCCAGCATCCAGCATCCAGTATCGCTTTGCCGAAACAAGGAGGGTGAAAGATGGCAAGAAGGGGCGTTGGAATCACCATTACGCAACACATCTTGAACCAGCAACGGCAAAACCCGGAGGCAACCGGCGGGTTTACCACCCTGCTCAATGAATTGATCGTTGCGGCGAAAGTTATTTCCAGGGAAGTTAACAAGGCAGGTCTTGCAGACATCCTGGGCGCCACCGGGAGGACCAATGTCCAGGACGAGCAGGTCCAGAAGCTCGATGTGTTCGCCAACCAGGTCATCATCGAGCGCATGCAACATGTCGGCCAGCTCTGCTGTATGGGCTCTGAAGAAAATGCGGATCTGATCGAAATCCCTTCCCAGTACCCGAAAGGAAACTATATCATCGTCTTTGATCCCCTTGACGGATCTTCCAATATTGACGTCAATGTGAGCATCGGGACCATCTTTGGGGTTTACAAGAAGAAAAGCGACGAGACCGATATTGACATGCTCCTAAATGATGTCCTGCAGCCGGGAGTGAACCAGGTGGCGGCAGGATATTTCATTTACGGTTCAAGCACCATGATGGTCTATACCACCGGAAACGGGATCGGCGCGCACGGCTTTACCCTGTATCCGAGCGTCGGGGAGTTTCTCCTCTCCCATGAGAACATCCGTATCCCTGAAAAGGGGAAGACCTATAGCGTCAATGAAGGGAACTATACCTATTGGGATGAAAAAACCGTTGCCCTTGTGGACTATTTCAAGGCCAAAGATAAGGATAGCGGTCGTCCCTATACCTCAAGGTATGTGGGCAGCCTGGTAGCCGATTTCCACCGCAATCTTCTTAAGGGGGGGATCTTCATGTACCCTGCGGACAGCAAGGATCCGAATAAAACATCAGGAAAACTTCGTCTGATGGTGGAGGCCAATCCGCTGGCAATGGTTGTCAGGGAGGCCGGGGGATATGCCAGTGACGGAAACGGTCCGATCCTTGAAATCGACCCGAGCGAACTCCACCAGAGAACCCCTCTTTATATCGGAAGCAGGGAAGATGTTCAATTGGCTGAAGAATTCATCAGTGGAAGAAGGGGTTGAGATGGGGACCGCCGGTCATGCCTTTACGGAATAAAACCTTTCTTCGGGTAGTTCGACACAGGTCAGACGGTTACCGTACACGGCCCCGGTGTCCAACCCGATCTTGTTGTCTGTTACCAGCGGTTCACGAAAAGGTGTGTGACCGAAGATAACCATCTTTCCAAAATCATGAGCTGATGAAATAAACGGCTCCCGAATCCAGGTCATATCCTCCTGTGTCTGGTGCCCTATCTCTATTCCAGGTCTGAAACCGGCGTGAACCACGTAGTAGTCTCTGAGTTCCATGAATGGCCTGAGAGAATGGTAAAAGGAGATATGGTCAGGGGGAACAAGCGGCCCCTCTTTAGGCTTTTCAGTTAGATAGTTTTTCAGCGTTGTAAATCCCCTGTTGGCAAGATACAGATCCTGATCCTTCCCGGAAAGATAATCGAGCAGCATCGCCTCGTGGTTCCCTAACAGGCAATTCACCCGTTGATAATCGCGGATAAGGTCAAGAATGTAGTCTACCACGCCCTTGGAATGACTCCCCCTGTCAATATAATCACCGATAAAAATCAGGGTGTCTTTCCCCGGTCGCCACGGGATCTTGTCCATGAGCCGCTTCAGCATATGGAGGCACCCATGGATATCCCCGACAATAAATGTCTTTTCCCTCTCCATCAAAATCCGAAAATAATACGGGGCCGCTCTCGGGAATCCAGACGGCTCAGCCCGGCCTTCTTAGCCGCGTCCACCGCCTCTCTGAACTCCTGTGATGTGAGCCTCCGGTTGATCAGCGCATCTGAATCCGCATTGCCGCAGGGCCTGTACTGATCCATCACATTGACGTACGTATCTAATGATATCTCTCTTGCCAAAAAATCCATGACCCTATCAGTTCCGGCGACGTCATTCGGCATGACAAGGTGTCTGATGAGCAGCCCCCGTACGGCAATCCCTTCATCATCAACCCGCAGGTCGCCCACCTGGCGATGCATCTCCCTGATAGCCGCCTTGGCCATTTCTCCGTAATCGGGCGCATTGCAGAACCTCTCTCCCCATCTATCATCCCAGAACTTGAAATCAGGCATATAAATGTCAAAGATTCCGTCCAGCAGAGTCAGGGTCTCAATGCTCTCATATCCGCCTGAGTTGTATACCAGCGGTACGTTGAGACCCTGTTCAATGGCAAGGCCGAGGGCCTCTAAGATCGGGACAATGGCGTGGGTCGGCGTCACAAAATTGATATTGTGACAGCCCCTTTCTGCTAACTGGATCATCATCGCCGCCATCTGGGCCGGCTCCACCTCAACCCCTTCATTCAGGTGGCTGATTTCATAGTTCTGGCAAAAGCTGCAGAGAAGGTTGCAGGAACTCAGGAATATGGTCCCGGAACCCCGCCTCCCCACCAGAGGGGCCTCTTCCCCAAAATGGGCGTTGTAGCTGGCGATCCTTGCATTCCTCCCCGTTCGGCAATAGCCCTTCTCTCCCTCCAGCCGGTTCACGCCGCATTCCCGGGGACAGAGATGGCAGATTTCCATTAGCGCCGATGTCTTCTCAATACGGGTTTCGAGTTCCCCGTCTCTATAAAGCCTTAAATAGGATGCCTCCCCCATATCTAAAAAGCAACCCTCAAAAAAAATCCCCCTAACAGGACTCAGGTTCCTTCAAGGGGGATATTTGGAGATTTCAGATTTCGGATTTTAGCCATTCCCTTTATAACGGGATCATTGCCGCGATCCGCTCTTTTTCAATTGGGGGCTCTAATCACGGCTCTGGCCGAATATCCGCAAAAGCATCAGGAACAGATTGATAAAATCAAGATACAGAGAAAGTGCCCCTAAGATAGCCCCCTTTCTCACCACAGCGCCGTCAACGCCTGCTGGTTGCGTAAGCGCCATGTTCTTGAGCTTCTGGGTATCGTAAGCGGTTAAACCCACGAAAACAATGACCCCAATATAGCTGATGATCATACTCATGGCGCCGCTCCTGATAAACATATTTACCAGAGAGGCAATAATAATCCCGATCAGACCCATCATAAGGAACCCGCCAATGGAAGTCAGATCCCGTTTTGTCACCCAGCCGTAGATACTGCACGCGATAAAGGTGCCGGCGCAGATAAAGAAGGTGCTAACGATTGAACTCTGAGTGTATACCAAAAAGATGAAGGATAGTGTAACCCCGTTTAGCGCGGCATAGATCACAAATAAAGAGGTGGCTGTCCCCGCACTCATCCGGGTAACCATCCCCGCAATAGCAAACACCAGCCCCAGTTCAGCTAAAATGAGGACAAAAAAGATCATGGAGTTGCCAAATACGAGATTCCTCATGGCTTCGTTGTTTGAAACATAGTATGCTACAAACCCTGTCAGGCAAAGCCCGATCGCCATCCAGTTATAAACACTTCTTACAAAGTCATTAACAAGGACCTCTGTTTTCGATCTTGCAACGGAAGTTTGTGCCATTTCATAGCCTCCTGTCATTTGCTCTTGCATACGCAAGATATTCTCTTGATTAAAACCACATCTGTAAATTATAAATGCTTTTGAAAAAAGTTCAAGATTATAATCAATCACATCTTGAGACTTGGGGTATAATTGACAATATGGACGGCAAGAAACTCTACATCGTAATGGTCGGTCTCCCTGCCAGGGGAAAATCCACCATCGCGAGCAAGCTGAGAGAAAACCTGGTCAGAGACGGCATAAAGACCCGGATTTTTAATAACGGAGACCTGAGGAGAAAACTCAGCCCTCGAGACACGTCCTATCCGGAATTTTACAACCCAGATAACCGGCACGGGGCGGCCCTCAGGGAAAAAATTGCCTTGATAAATATCAGACGCGCCCTGGACTACTTGAGAGGACCCGGCCATGTGGCCGTTTTGGACGCGACGAATGTGAGTCTCAAGAGGAGAAAAAAAACAGCCGAGATGCTCACCGACCACCCCATTCTCTATATCGAATGTATAAACGACGACGAAGAGATCCTTAAAGCAAGCATCGATAGAAAGGTGACACTCCCAGAGTTCAATCACCTGGGAAGGGAAGCTGCCACCCGGAGTTTTAAGCAGCGCATCAATTATTATCAGACCATTTACGCGTCTCTCAAAACCGAAAGGAATTTCATCCGGTTAGATTCCCTATATAATAAAATATCCCATGAGGAAATCAGAGACAATGTTCCCTACTACGATCTGATCCGGGATTTTCTGGTGACAGACACCGTTAAGAACCTTTTCCTGATCAGACACGGGGAAACCCATTTTAACCTCCAGGACAGGATCGGGGGGGATTCCGGTTTGACAGAGACCGGAATGGTCCAGGCCAAGGCCCTGGCCCGGCATTTTGCGAACAAGAAGATCCCGGTGATCTTTACAAGCAAGAAGAGGCGGACCATACAAACGGCTGTTCCTATCATGCACGTGCAGGAAAACTGCTCCATTATACCCCTGATGGAGTTTAACGAGATCAACAGCGGGGTCTGTGAATGCATGAGCTATGAGGAAATCCGGGACAACATGCCCCATGTCTACTCGGCCAGACAGAATGCCAAGTATAACTATATTTATCCGGGAGGAGAGGGTTATATCTCCATGAAGGAGAGGGTGGACAGGGGAATCAAAAAGGCCCTTTACCTGAGCAGCAACTCCCAGAACATCATGATTATCGGCCATAGGGCCGTTAACCGGATGATCCTTTCACATTTCCTTTACAGGAGAAAGGAAGACGTCCCCTATATTTATGTGCCCCAGGACAAATTTTATCATATTGTCGCAACGCAAAACAAAAAGCTCTTCCAGCTAAGGCTGTACGATCTCTGACGGGTCAGCCGTATAAAAGGGAGCAGATAACCACGGCGGCCGCAATCCCAATCAGGTCAGCGGTCAGTGCCGCCGCAAGGGCGTGACGTATGCGGCGCACTTGAACCGCGCCGAAATAGACCGCTAACACATAGAAGGTGGTTTCTGTAGACCCCTGCAGTGTTGAGACAAGATAGCCTGTGTAACTATCCGGGCCGATGCCGGGATCATTGATAATAGACGCCATGACCCCATATGCCCCGGACCCGGACAACGGCCTCAAAAGCGCCATCGGGAGGGCCTCGGCAGGCATCCCCACCTTAGCCGTAGCCCAACCGAGCATATTCACCATGGCCTCCATGGCACCGCTGGCACGAAACATCCCTACCGAAACCAAAATGGCCACTAAGTAAGGGATAATCTTGACCGCCACCTGGAAACCCTCTTTTGCACCTTCCACAAAGACCTCGTAGACACGCACCCGTCTGACAACCCCGAAAGTGAGGAATCCCAACATAAGCCCGGGGATGATCCAGGGAGAAACGGACCTCCCAAAAAATATGGTCACCGGAATCAGTGAGATCAAGGCGCACACCGCAATCCCGCTCACCCAGGCAGAATATCCGGCAGGGGCCTCCCGGGCCAACGCTTTATCTTCAGGGCCGGCCGCATCACCTGCTTCTTCCACCTCAAGGGGACACGTTCGCTTGAACATGGACATTCGCCCATAAATCTTGGCGGCAAATATGGCGGCAATGGTGGAGCAAACGGTTGCAAAAAGGGTTGTGGGGAGAATTCCGGCAGGGTCAACCGATCCTGCGGCCGCCCGGAGTGCGATGACCCCGGTGGGCAAAAGAGTGACGTTTGAGGTGTTGATGGCCAAGAAAAGGACCATGGAGTCGGTCGCCGTTCCGTGACGGGAGTTCAGTTTGTCAAGCGCCTGCATCGCCCGGATACCGAATGGCGTGGCCGCATTACCGAGACCAAGGGCATTGGCCGACATGTTCAATATCATGCTCCCCATGGCCGGGTGCTCCGGCGGAACGTTGGGAAAGAGCCGGACCATCAGGGGCCGGATCAGTCGCGCCAAAATAGTCAGCATCCCTCCGGCCTCTGCCACCTTCATCAGGCCTAAGAACAGGGTCATCACCCCGATAAGCCCCAGGGCCAGTTCAACCGAGCCGGAAGCCGATTCAATCATGGCCTTTGACAGCTCTTCCATAGGGGAGGGGTGCCCTTCCCCAGCGATCCAGTTAACCTGCCGCCAGCCCGCTGAAAGAAATGCCACCAGGACAATGGCAAAGAAAATAAAGTTCATATGCTTGAATCATATCATGATTCATGCGATAAATAAATAATAAGTATCACTTTAGCTTCTTGAAACAATCGTTCGTTTGTTGTCTGGGGCCATGAGGGTCTCTTTCCCAAAGGACGTAAATACGTGGATCGTTTCATAGGAACGGCAGCGAGGCCTTCAAATTCGTCACTGGACAGCCCCAGAAAATGGTATTCATTTAAACGGGCATCGCCTCTGCCTGCCCGGAATCTGTATTGAACGTCAAGGGGGCGTTCTATACGCTCAGGAGAATTTTTGTTACGTCCTTTGGGAAAGAGACCCTCATGGCCCAACGCTTTGTTTCAAACGGCTAAACTGTTACAATAATAACGGCTTCGTAAAAAGCCATTTTTTTGAAATCATCAATCTTCGGTCTTATCCGGATTAGGAAATCGTCATGTTTGATCTTTCTGAGGAACAGAAAATCCTGTTAAGAAATCTAAAGCGGGTTGTAAAAGAAAAGGTTGGGCCGGCCGCCGCAGAAACTGACAAAACCGGCGCCATCAACTGGGAAATCGTGTCCCTTTTCTGGGACCTCGGTCTCTTGCAGATCATGCTCCCCCCGGAGTATGACGGCTGGCCGCACAACCCCTCCCATACCCTCTGCCTCTCCATAGAAGAAATCGCCAAGGCCTGCGCATCCTCGGCCCTGTTGCTGATCATTCAGGCAGTAGGCGGCTACCCTTTGATCTTTGCAGGGAACGATGCGCAAAAGAAAAAGTATTGCCCCATGATTTCAGACCAGAGGAATCTGATCGGCTACCTTGTTACTGAACCAGGTGCAGGGTCAGATGTCCAGGCCATTCAGTGCACCGCGAAGCGGTCCGGTGATGACTTCATCCTCAACGGAAGAAAGGTGTTCGCAACCAACGGTTCTATTGCCGGGATCTATTCCGTACTTGCGAGAACAGGAGATAAGGAGCTCTCCTTCTTTCTTGTGGAAAGGCGCCTGAAGGGAATTTCAATCGGCAGGATTGAAGACAAATGCGGATTTCGCGGCAGCAACACCGCCGAGGTCATCCTGGAAGACGTGGTCGTTCCCAGGGCCAGCCTTATAGGTAAACCGGGAGAAGGATTCAAGATCGCCATGGGTGATTTTGACATGTCCCGCCCTGCCGTTGCCGCCCTGTCCTTAGGCCTGGCCGAAGGGGCCCTTGACTATACCATCGAATATGCCCGTGAGCGTCATACCTTTGGAAAGCCGCTCATTCAGCATCAGGCTATCCAGTTTCTATTAGCCGATGCCTCCACGCTGATCGAGGCCAGCAGGGGGCTTATGGAAAGGGCCGCCCTCGCCTTTGACTCCGGGGAGAAAAACACAAAATTAGCTTCAATGGCCAAATATTTCTGCAGCGACGCAGCCATGAAGATCACAACCGATATGGTCCAGGTCCTCGGGGGCTACGGCTATATCAGGGATTATCCCATTGAAAGAATGTTCCGGGACGCCAAACTGACCCAGATCTTTGAGGGAGCCAACCAGATCCAGAGGATGATCATCGGAAGGGAGATAAGCAGGAGGTAAACCTTTTACAGTGCCTAAAGTTTAGGCATTTTAGGCACTTTAGGCACTTCAAACTTGATGTACTTTAGGCACTCCAAACTTTAGGCATTTTAGGCATTTTAGCTCACTTTAGGCATTTCATTTAAGGAGGATACAATCATAATGGATTTTTCTTTAACTAAGGAGCAGAAGGATATCAAAAAGGCGGCTGCCGAATTTGCTCGGGGTGAATTCCGGCCGGAAGTGGTCCTGGAGTGTGAACTGGACCACCGCTTTCCCCGGGAGATCTATAAGAAAGCGGGTGAACTCGGTTTTATCGGCCTCGATTATCCCGAGGAAGTGGGTGGGGGCGGTCTCGGCGTCATGGAAAACGTCCTGGTAATAGAGGAATTCTGCAAGGCCGATTCGGGCATGGGCATGGCAATCCATCTCGCCTACCTTCCCGCAAAGATAGTGAGGATCTTCGGGACCCCCCGGCAGCAGCAAAAATTCCTGGCCCCCCTTGTGAGGGGAGATTGGGTCTCGGCAGTATCATTTACCGAGCCCAACCACGGGAGCGACCTGACAAGAATGGAAACCACTTTAGAGGAACATGAGGACGGGTTTGTCCTGAACGGCACCAAGGTCTTTACCACCAACGGAGGGTATGCCGACTTCTTCATTGTCTTGGCACAGGAAGACCCTGATGCAGGGCCGGGTAAGGGGATGACCACGATTTTGGTTGAAAGGGATTCATCTTCCTGGCTTGGCGGTAAGATGGAGATCAATGAAATCTCGGGCAAGATGGGGCTTAAGATGACCTCCAGCAGCGAACTGGTATTCCACGATCTGAAAATCGCCAAAGAAAACATCTTAGGAGAGCGGGGCCGGGGTCTTCTGAATGTCCTTGATTTCTTAGACGAAAGCCGGATCGAAATAGGGGCCCAGGCCTTGGGGAATTGCGAGGGGGCATTCTTAAAGGCCCTGAGCCATGCCAAGGAAAGGACCCAGTTCCAGAGGCCGATCATCGATTTTCAGGGTATCGGCCATAAGGTGGCAAGGATGTGGAGCCGGATCCAATCCCTCAAATGGCTCAACTACTATGGCGCCTGGCTGTGCGACCACTCTCCTGAAAGACTGTCAGGGGTGATACCTCTCTTTACCTCAGTCGTAAAACACCATGTGCCTGAGACGGCTAAGGCGATCATTGATGATTCAATCACCGTGTTCGGAGGATATGGCTATTTCCTGGATCAAGAAGTGGAGCGAAGATACCGGGACAATCGTATTGCCGAAATATATGAAGGGACCGTGGAGGTTCAGTTGAACAATATCACCCGCATTCTGAAAAACCTGAATCCCGGTTTTATCGACGCTGAGCTTCTGTGAAACCATCCAGACGGTTTTCTACTCTGTCTGTCGCCCAAACCCCCAGCTGAAAGATCTATTGACGGCCTCGTGGCCACCGACTCTGACGCCGGTAAACATGACTTCCGCCATCTTGGGCGCACCGGCCCGGGCAATGTCGATCATCAGCTCCGCGTCGGCAATCAGACGTTCGGCCTCCTCGCCCGGATATCCGCACCAGTACTTGAGGTCGTGGAAAAAACAGGCCGGATAAAAGTCGATCCCTTGCCATGAGTCGAACCACATAGAACACCCATCGCTTTTGAAGGGGATGGGAGGCGGGTCCTTCTCAATCTTCTCCCACAGGTCTGACAGCCCATACGTCTCGCAGATATTCTTTATCTCGGGCAGGGTTACTTCCTTGTTTTTTTCAGGTAAGTCCATTCGATGTTACCTCCTCATGTATCAAAATCTCTGAAACATGCGCACATTCAGGATCATTCCCGCTGCTGAAGCGGGATGGAAAGTCAGTTACAAAGCCATGCCATATGCTGCGGTTTTTAAGTGGCCGTTGTCAACGACAAAAATGCGGAGTAAATGTTCAAGGGTTCACGCGAAACTTAACCTGAGAAATTTTTTGAGACTGCCAGCTCCCGGAAGATTTGAGGCCGATTTGAGTTTTCTGTGTTCAGCAGGGGCGGCAGCTCAGAAATTGACCTTTGAACCCTGACATTTTCAATGATTCTTGACATTTAATTGTATTTGAATTATTTGGTTAAAATAGGTTGAATCGGAGGATATTCCAGGTTTGTGCTGGTAGCCTTCACTAATTTGGGCCTGTGTGGCGTACAAAGATCATGCAGTATTGTTCACCTGAAGGTTTTACCGATTATCCTTCTTTTATGAACAAATCGCTGATTCCAAGGAAGTTGCGGTAGCCGATTTCTCTTGACATAAATCGTTTTTTGTCATTTTATTAGTTGTAGGTATTCCCACTAATTATTCAACCTCTATTCAGGAGGTTCCCCAATGAAAAAACACCCCAAGATGTATATGTCCTGCTCCTAATAGGCATAGTTTGCCTGTTGGGAGCTCAAACCTTCTTCTATATAAAGCCAAATCTATCGTGAGATGAGGACGGAAAGCCACGGGTCTTAATATTCCCTTTCGACCCTCTTTTAAGGTATCTGCTTCTGAAAGATAACCGGGTTGCCGAGTGTGACATCGTCAAGGTCATAATAGGCAAAGTTCGGCTTTTTTATCTGTTTTTTTATATGGATATTTAGGAAGTAGGGGATGATTCAGATTCTCATGTCCTATAAATTCCATTAAATTCCATGCGGTGCGATTGGTGCGAAGAACCCTTCAAAAAATGCCAATAAGAGAACCCCACAAGGGGAGCAATATCCTTTTGGGGGCGGTCATTTTTGGATTCCAAATAGCGTCGAGGCATACAAATCAAACTACAAGAAATGGGGGAGCATTGTGCTAACAGGCCCAGCAGCAGAGATATCTGAAGGAGATGGCTTTCTCGACATCTTTAGCAAAGGAGATCGTTAATGGGCATTATCACGGTCGCAAGAGGTTCGTATAGCTATGGCCAAGAAATTGCTGAAAAGGTAGCGCAAAAGTTAGGATACGATTGTATCTCTCGGGAAGTTATTCTGGAGGCCTCCAAAGAATTTAACATCCCCGAGATAAAGCTAACTCAAGCATTTGAGGATGCTCCCTCCATTCTAGATCGCTTTATCCACGGAAAGAGAAAATACATTGCTTATACTCGGGCTGTCCTCTTGCAGCATCTAACAAAAGGAAATGTAGTTTACCATGGGTTTGCAGGGCACTTTTTCGTTGAGGGTATATCCCACGTCCTCAAAATACTGATTACTGCCAATATCGAAGATCGAATTTCCCTTGTGATGGAACGGGATAAAATTTCGAGAAAAGAGGCTTCCCTCTTAATAAGTAAGATTGACGATCAGAGAAGGAGATGGGCAAAAACGCTGTATGGGATCGACCCGTGGAATCCTTGCCTCTACGATCTGACTCTGCATATTAACAGGATCACGGTAGAGGATGCTGTAGATACAATATGCCAGGTTTCAAGGCTTAGCCAATTCCAAATAACCCCCGAATCTAAAAAAGCAATTGATGATCTGGCTCTCGCCGTTAAGGTCGAGAATTTTTTCATCGATGTAAGACCAAGGGTGGATGTACATATCGACAACAAAATCGTTTATCTGAAACCTGCGGTTCCGTTAAGCGAAGAGTCTGAGATAGTTAGCAGAATGGGGGAGATCATGAAAACGATTCCGGGTATTAGAGGGATCGAAGTGGTCACATAGAACCACCGCAACAATAAGAATACTGGCGAGGCTCCGTTCAGAGGGAGATGCTCGATGCTGGTCGAAGATCCTTGCTTTAGCGGGGATAAAAAAATGATCATTCCTGCCGAGTTTTTTTTGAAAAAAATGAAGAATTGATCTGGCAGTGTTGCGTGGTTTTGGCGGATGTGGTAAGAGGGTTAATGCAAGAAAACCTGAATCGATAGACCCTGACCAACGCTGCAGATTTTGAGCACAAATCATGGCAATTTGGCGTAAGCTCTATTTCGATGAAAACAAACTTATTCTTCTTCAAGGCATGATCCAACCGAGGATGGGAGGACGAATGCCGATTGCAAAGGCTCATACACCGTGTCTAAGACGCAACGGGGTATGAGCTTTTTCATTTTAAGGAGGAAACCTGATGAGGCTTAACAAGGCTTATCTTCTGACCATGCTTTTCTTTTTTGTAGGTACCCCTTTGTCGGGTGGGGTTGCTGCCGCTGAGGACGATCCGACAAAAAATGTTCTCATTCTTAACTCCTATCATCCTGGCTATGCCTGGTCTGATGAAGAGCAGGCCGGGATTGTGGATACCTTCAGGGCACGGAATCCCAATTGGTTGCCCTATATTGAATATCTGGACTGCAAGAGATTCCCCATCGCGGAGCACCTTCGAGAACTAGGGGCAATCATGGACAACAAATATCGTGATGTGAAATTTTCTCTGGTTATTGCGATGGATGACCCGGCTCTGGAATTCGTTTTAAACAACCGAACGAAGCTTTTTGAAAACATACCCATTGTTTTCTGCGGGATTAACAATTTCACGCCTGCCATGCTCGTGGGGCACTCGAATGTTACCGGGATAGCCGAAAATATTGACATCGGCGGAACAATAGAAGTCATGCTTCGGCTGCACCCTGACTGTCGTGAAATACTTGTCCTTCATGATTATACGGTTTCGGGTTTGGGGGTGCGGAAAGAGGTTGAAAATCTGGTTCCTCGGTTTTCGGCAAGAACCAAGTTCAGGTTTATTGATCGGCTGGACATGAAGGATGTGCTGAAAGAGCTGGACCGTCTACCCAAAGGCAGCCTCGTGCTGGAGATAGGATTTATCACTGATAAATCCGGGTGCACATTCGGACTGACCGAAACCACGGACCTCTTTGTCAAGCACAGCCCTGTGCCCGTTTATGGAGCGTATGAAGCCCGGTTAGGCCATGGGATTGTCGGAGGAAAGTTGACAAGCGCTAAAATTCATGGGGCTAACGCTGCCATGATGGCTCATAGGGTATTAGACGGCGAGAAGGCCTCTAACATTCCCGTAGCCACAAAAAGCGATGCCCAATTTATGTTCGACCACCGGGCAATGGAGCGTTTCGGGATCCCCTTATCGGCTTTGCCCGAGAATAGTATCATTATCAATCAGCCGGTTTCTTTTTACGCTGCCCACCGAACAGTCATTCATTTCGCCTTGGCGGTGATCGGAGTCCTATGCGCGATAATTGGCCTTTTGACAATCAACATTGTCCAAAGACGAAGAGCAACCATCGCCCTTAGCCAGAGCGAGTCCCGCCAGAGAGCCATTCTGGATAATATCCCCGATCCGGCATGGCTAAAAGACAAAGATGGCCGATATTTGGCCGTTAATGAGGCATGGTGCAGACTTTTCAATTTGAATACCTCGCAGGTTATTGGCAAAACCGCTAGTGATGTATTACCCGCTGAAGTGGCCAAAAGATTTATGGAAGAAGATGAGGAGGTAATTCGACACGGGAGTCAATTGCGCAAAGAAGAATCCCTAATGGATAACAATGGGGGCATCAGCTGGTTTGATAAAGTAAAGGCCCCCGTAGTCAATGGGCAAGGGATTGTAGTTGGGAGTACAGGGATTACCCGCGACATCACCGAACGCAAACAGGCAGAGGAGACGCTGCGGGAGAGTGAGGAGAAGTTTTCCAAATTCTTCTTCTCCAGCCCGACATGGGTCGCTATTACCAGGCTTGAAGATGGGACCTACCTGGAGGTCAACAAAACCTTCGAAGAGATCACGGGTTTTGAACGTAAAGAGGTCATCGGACGAACCTCCTTGGAATTGGGTCTCTGGCCAGAGCCAATTGGAGACAGGCAACGGTTTATGGCCATGGCCCGAGAGGAGGGAGGTTTTCGAGGACAGGAAGTCACCTTCCTTGCCAAGAATGGTGAACCGATAACAGCGCTTTGGTCGGCGGATGTGATCGAACTGGCCGGTCAAGAGTGTCTCCTCGGTACGGTCATGGATATCTCTGAACTCAAGCGCGCCAGGGAGGAAAAGGAGAAGCTCCAAGCCCAGCTCCACCGAGCCCAGAAGATGGAAGCCATGGGACTATTGGCAGGGGGTGTCGCCCATGATCTAAATAACATCTTATCGGGGATCGTAAGCTATCCTGAATTACTCCTAATGGATTTACCTGAAGACAGCCCCCTTAGGAGACCCATAAAAGTCATGCAGGAATCCGGGATGCGGGCCGCCGATGTGGTGGAAGACCTGCTGACTATAGCCAGAGGGGTAGCAACGGGAAAAGAAGCCCTGAACCTCAACACCATTGTCACTGAATATTTGAAATCTCCTGAATACCAGACATTGGAAAAGACGCACTCATTTGTTAATTTAAAGACTGAAATAGACCCCGACATTTTGAACATGAGCGGTTCCCCCATCCACATCAAAAAGACCTTGATGAATCTTGTTACAAACGCCTCTGAAGCCATTGAGGGTGCTGGCACAGTTACCATATCGACTATGAACCGCTATCTGGATCAACCCCTTAAGGGGTATGAAGGTGTCCGCACAGGCGAATATGCCGTGCTGAGCGTCTCGGACGATGGTTCTGGTATAACTCCCAAAGACCTTGAGAGGATCTTTGAGCCATTCTATACCAAGAAGGTCATGGGTAGAAGCGGTACAGGGTTGGGTCTGGCCGTTGTGTGGAATACAGTCCAGGACCATAAAGGATACATAGACATAAAGAGCAGTGAGAAGGGGACACTGTTTGAACTGTACTTTCCTGTTACCAGAGAAGAGATTGCTGCGGAAAAGG
Source organism: Desulfobacterales bacterium (assembly GCA_014382905.1). Taxonomy (GTDB): domain Bacteria; phylum Desulfobacterota; class DSM-4660; order Desulfatiglandales; family Desulfatiglandaceae; genus JACNIU01. Next base: position 482 of record JACNIU010000200.1, on the reverse strand, counting down.
AAGAGGTTCCTCTGGAAGATTATCTCGGGCACGGAGAAAAAATCCTGGTGGTTGATGATGAGGAGAGGCAGATAGAGATCGCAAGCGGGATGTTGACCAAGCTTGGGTACAATCCTGAAGCGGTTTCAAGTGGTGAAGAGGCCATTGAATATATGAAGGAAAACGCCGTAGACCTGATTGTCCTTGACATGGTGATGCCAAAAGGGATCAACGGACGTGAGACATATGAAGAGATCATAAAGATCCGTCCCGGCCAGAAAGCGATTATAGCCAGTGGGTATGCTAAGACAAAAGAGGTGGATATTGCCCAAAGATTAGGAGCGGGAAAATACATAAAGAAACCGTATATCCTGGAAAAGATAGGCCTTGCCATTAAGGAAGAATTGGAGAAATAATGGTTCTCGTGGCGCTTACCCTGATGCATGACTTCCTATATTATTAGCAACTTTGGGCTCCCCCCAGAAAAGCAGAAGAGTACATCT
>JACNIU010000036.1 GCA_014382905.1 Desulfobacterales bacterium | reverse complement strand
AACGGGGTCTGGGGTTCGGCTGACACAATCCTGCCGTAGGGATCACGGTCAAAAAAGATCGTATTGAAGTTGGCGCTAAGGGCCCCTACGGGTGCATCATAGGGGTTTGTTGAGTGCCCCCGCCCGGGGATTCTTATATCTCTTGAAAAATAGGTATCATCCAGTATCAAATCATTCGTATTCTGTATCCTCTCTGCCAGGGCATGGGAAATATCTTCCCAGACCTCTGAGACCAGGAGGGGATCCCCATACCCCTTTACAATTAGATTTCGGTGTTGATCCAGGTAGAACTCTGTTTGAAACCTGTAAGACCGCCCTAGCGCATGGGGGGCCGTGAGGGCAGTCAAGACCTTGAGCGTGGAGGCAGGGATACATCCTTTTGTTTCATTTTTCTTGTAGATAATCCGGCCGTGGGGATCTGCAACCACAATGGCATCAGAGGCCTTGATGTTGCCCGTACAGGGGAAATCATCTTGGCCATAGGATAGGGAGACCGGATGAGACACGATATACGCCATCAGGATGATTATGATCCCGAATAGGCCGGTAGGAGAGCACGAAGATTGAGGTACCCTGAAGGTAAAGGTCATTCTGTTCTTCCGATCTGATATTGAAATCCGGGGGGTTGGCTCTTAGACCTGTTCATCAACTTCGGAGATATCATCGGGAAGAGGGTGGTTGAGGTAGTCCCGGAGGATCTCGATCTTGTCAGCGGTTGACTTCCGTCTGTCAACGAACAAGTGGTATTCTCCCCTTATCTGACAGATCCCGTCCTTGAGTTTGAGCCCTGCTGCTTCCAGGAGGTCATAGTGGAGGTGGATACCCCTTTGGGCCAGATCTTGTTCCAGTTGAGACAATCGATCTTTCAGCTCAGGGTAGTCCCCCCCTTTTTTCTTGGTAGATTTAATGGTGATTCCCCTCCTTCACCAACTTGACTCCCTCCGGGACTACAAAATGGAAAAAGCCCTTATCAAAATCCTTCTTTGACCTCAGATCTTTGAGTGTGAATCGGGTTATCCCGCCCAACTGGTTGTGGATTTCAATCACACGCATATGGTGGCTCCTTGTCACGGTCAGGACGATGCTGTTAATATCCTGCCAGGGCGGGACTGGATTTAGCTGGATCTGAGACTCTCCCTCCTCGTCCTTACCAAGCAGGACAACTTGAAAGGTGTCCTCTACCTGGGAGAGGCCTCGAAATATGTCGCTCAGCAGCTTTAGTTCCTTGCCGAAGTCCTTTGAAGGATATTGATACGCCTGCCCCTTATCCGGGATATACCACCAGAGCGTATTCCCGTTGGTGATGATGCTTTCGGGCTTTGGAGAGAACTGTTCAAGTCTCAAGAAGTAAGGTGGTTTGAAGTAGATCTCACCCGTTGCCAAGTCCCCTTTGACCTTATTGCCCATTATGGCCATGGATCGCGTGATCACCTCTCGGGTATAGTCGAGTTTGAGCCCGGGGAGGTGGCCGTAGTTTTTTTGGATGCCTCCGAGAAGATCCATGAGCCTTTCATCGGCGAGTGAGGCACCGGAAAACAGGGGTATCAAGACAAAGATAAGGATAACGGCCCTTCTCATTCTACAATACCTTCCTCCCGTATACCTCCCGGGGCCTGACCCCATCGGAGGGTCCAACGATCCCTTCTATTTCCATGGCCTCAATCATCCTGGCTGCCCGGTTGTATCCCACCCTCAATTTTCGTTGAAGCATGGAAATGGATGCCTGGCCTGTCTTACGCACCACCTCCACCGCTTCATCATATCTTTCGTCCAGTTCCACGGTCTCTTCTTCTTTGCCTTCATCTTTGGCAATCTCGGATATGATGGTTGCATCGTACTCGGGTCTCTGCTCGTTCCTCAAGAAATCGGTTACCTTTTTCACCTCTTCTTCGGTGACATATGCCCCATGGATTCTTGTGAGACGGGCAACACCGGGGGGCATGAACAGCATGTCTCCTTCACCCAGAAGGTGCTCCGCCCCATTGGTATCCAGGATGGTCCTGGAATCCACTCTGGAAGAGACTTGAAAAGAAATCCTGGTGGGAAAGTTGGCCTTTATAATGCCCGTAAGCACATTGACCGAAGGGCGCTGTGTGGCAATGATGAGATGGATGCCTGCGGCGCGGGCCATCTGGGCCAGCCGCGTGATGGCTTCTTCAACTTCCTTGGAGGAGACCATCATCAAGTCGGCCAATTCATCGATGATCAGGATGATGTAAGGCAGAGTGCCTTCCGCGGGTGCGGCCCCATCCACGGCGGGGCCCCTTTTCTCCTTTAGTATTTTCCGGTTGTACGTATCAATATTTCTGACCCCCTTGTCTGACAAAAGCACATAGCGTCTTTCCATCTCTTCCACTGCCCATCTAAGGGCCTTGGTGGCCTCTTTGGGCTGGGTCACCACCGGATGAAGCAGGTGGGGGATATCCTGGTATACGGAAAGCTCAATCCTTTTCGGGTCAATCATCAAAAGTCGTACCACTTCCGGAGAAAACTTGAAAAGCAGACTCTCGATCATGGTATTTATGGAAACACTTTTTCCCGTCCCGGTGGCCCCGGCCACAAGCAGATGGGGCATCCTGGATAGATCTGTGACTACGGGCGATCCGGTGATGTCCTTTCCAAGGGCTATTGGCAATTTGTACTTGGAGTTCTTGTAGGCGGGTTTTGACAGGATCTCCTTCAGGTAGACCATTTCCCTCTGGTTGTTGGGTATTTCGATCCCGATGGCTGCCTTACCCGGAATCGGTGCGACGATTCTGATGCTGGGCGCCCTGAGGGTCAGCGCAAGATCATCTGATAGGCCTGCCACCTTGCTTATCTTTATGCCCGGTGCCGGCTTGAATTCATACATTGTAATCACCGGGCCCGGCAAAATCTCCCTCACCTCTCCCTCCACACCAAAGTCGGCCAGTTTCTTTTCAAGACGGCGGGCATTCATTTCAAGGCTTTCCTGCTGAATGTCCTTGTCCTCTCTTTCGGGC
>JACNIU010000082.1 GCA_014382905.1 Desulfobacterales bacterium | reverse complement strand
TTTCTCCGGATATAGCTCGCTTTCCTCTGCCTCCGGGGGTCTTTCTTCCTCAAGCCTTTTGACAAAAGATTCGGGCCTTGGGTGGTAAAGACCGGTCATCTTCTTTATCTGATCTGCAAAATCTGTATTGTTCGGGTCATATGATTCCACGGCTGTCACCCTTCCTCCCATGGCCTCTGATCCATCCCAGAAGAGATCTGCCAAGTGTCGTCCATAATTGTTATCAGGATGGAGGATCGCAAAACGCTTCATGCCCATCTCACCGACGGCAATGTCGAGAAGTCTCTTGACCTCCCGTGACGGTGTGAGGAAGTTGCGAAAAACCATATCTCCCTCCTCCACAACCCCCTCCTTCTGGGTAAGGACGATCAAAGGGACCCCTAGTGTCTGTGCCTTTTTGGCAGCAACTACGGCAGTCCTGCTGGAAAGTGGACCGATGATAGCCATCCCCTTTTCCTCTTTGACCAGTTCTTTCAACCCTGCCAGGGCCTCTTCCGGCTTGCCCTGGGTGTCCTTGATCACTAATTCTTTGATGGGACCCTCTTCTTCCTGGCTGCCAATCCCCATCGCGAGTTGGATTCCATGGAGGACCTCCTCGCCATAGATGGCAAAAGACCCGCTCAAGGGCAAAAGACAGCCAATCACACCCCTTTTGACTGACATTTCGCCTTGGATCCGCTCCAACATCTGCCGGCCGAGTGAAACCCAGAACCCGTCCGAGGTTGATTTTTCAAGTGACACGACCGCTTCTTGGGCCTTCCCAAGTTCATTCTTTTCTGAATAGATGCTGGCCAGGCGGTAGTAGATTTCTGGGGCGAGACCAGTTCCCTCAGCATACCCTGCAAGCTCTTCAAGTTCTCCCTCACCCCTGCTGGTCTTTATGATTTTCCCTAGCTTTTCCTCCAGCTCTGCTTGCCTTTGAAGATCATCTAACGGCTCTTCCTCTGCCCTGAGCCACCAGTAAAAGGCCCGGGGCCTATCACCCAACGCTGAATAACTGTCCCCCAGCACCAATAATACATCCCCTTTGGAGACGTGTTGAGGATATTTTTTCAGCAATTTCATGGCCTCGTCTATGGCCCGCTGGTAGTCGCCCATGCGGTGCAGGGTCCTCACTATTTTATGGTCCACCCGGGGCAGATCACTATAGTCGGGATATCCCTCAGAAATCCTCTCTAAGAGGCTCAACCCCCTATCATATTCTCCTCTTTCAAGATATATCTCCGCCATCCGGGTAAGTACAGACGGGACTTTATTGCTCCCTGGTTCCTGCCCGAGATAAGCCCGATAGGTCTCTAAGGCCTGGGCAAGCTCCCCTCGCTCCCTTTGGGATTCTGCCAGGGCAAAAAGATCTTCCCGGACCTCTTTTTTCACTGCCACCTCGGCCGGAGGCGGGATCTTGGGCTGACAACTGAACAAAAAAAAGGCTACCCCCACCATCATGGCGGGGATAGCCCTATTTGAAAGAAGGAGCCTAATGATCACTTCTGTACTTCCTCAAAATCCGCATCAACGACCTCTTCGTCGCCCGAGGGATCTGTCGAAGGACCGGCACCGGCCGCCCCCTCAGTCTGGGCCTCCTGTTGGCTGGCCTGAGCGTACATTACCTCTGCCAGTTTATGGGAGGCCTGGGTCAATTCTTCTGTGAGACGCTTTATTTCCTCTGAATCATCCCCTTCCAAGGCCTTTTTGAGATTTTCAATGGCCTGTTCAATGTTCCCCTTCGTGGCTTCATCCAGCTTATCGTCCACCTCCTTGACGGACTTTTCGGTGGAATAGATCATGGAATCGGCCATATTCCTGGCATCTATCAGTTCCCTCTTTTTCTTATCTTCTTCAGCGTGTAACTCCGCATCCTTAACAAGCTTGTCTATCTCCTCTTCGCTTAGCCCGCTTGAGGCGGTAATTTTGATGGACTGTTCTTTTCCTGTCCCCATATCCTTTGCAGAGACATTTACAATCCCATTGGCGTCGATATCAAAGGTCACCTCGATCTGCGGCATCCCCCTGGGTGCAGGCGGGATACCCACCAGTTGAAACCGCCCGAGGGTCTTGTTATTGGAAGCCATCTCTCGTTCACCCTGGAGCACATGGATCTCCACCGCAGGCTGGTTGTCCGCCGCTGTTGAGAAGATCTGGCTCTTTTTTGTGGGGATAGTGGTGTTTTTTTCGATCAGTTTTGTAAACACACCGCCCAGGGTCTCAATACCAAGGGAAAGTGGGGTTACATCCAGGAGAAGCACGTCCTTCACATCCCCCCTCAACACTCCGCCCTGGATGGCCGCACCGATGGCAACCACCTCATCAGGATTGACCCCCTTGCCGGGCTCTTTTCCAAAAATCTCTTTAACTCTTGTTTGGACCTTGGGCATTCTGGTCATGCCGCCCACCAAGATCACTTCATCAATATCGCCGGTCTTAATTCCCGCATCATTTAGGGCCGTCTTACAAGGCCCCTGTACCTTTTCAATCAGGTCGTCTACCAAGGCCTCCAGTTTAGCACGTGACAACTTGATATTGAGGTGTTTGGGACCGCTGGCATCAGCCGTAATAAACGGCAGATTCACGTCTGTCTCCATCGAGCCGGATAGCTCTACCTTGGCCTTTTCCGCCCCTTCTTTCAGCCTCTGTAAGGCCATTTTGTCATTTCGCAGATCAATCCCCTGGTCCTTTCTAAATTCATCCGCCAAATAATCGACTATCCGAAGATCAAAATCCTCACCGCCCAGGTGTGTATCACCATTGGTGGATTTTACCTCAAACACGCCTTCACCGATCTCCAGGATAGATATGTCAAAGGTGCCCCCACCCAAGTCAAAGACTGCGATCTTTCTGTCTCCCGTTTTATCCATGCCATAGGCGAGGGATGCAGCCGTCGGCTCATTGATGATCCTTTCCACCTTGAGCCCTGCAATTCGACCGGCATCCTTGGTGGCTTGCCTCTGGCTGTCATTAAAGTAGGCCGGCACCGTAATAACTGC
>JACNIU010000302.1 GCA_014382905.1 Desulfobacterales bacterium | reverse complement strand
ACTGGGGGACATTCTGGAGATCGATGACGATCCGGTCTCCTTTTCTGAGACCAAGGTCCTCAAAAGCTGCGGCCAAATTATCCGAAAGCCTGTCGATCTCTTCGCAGGATATTGTATGATCAAAGTAAAACACGGCCGGCATCTCCGGCGTTCGAGTGGCTGATGCCCTGAAGTCGTCCAGGGCAGTATCAGAGGTTATCTCCAGGTCGTGGGGGACCCACTCAGGATAGTTCCTAAGCCAAGGCCTTGTTTCATAAATCGAGTCCATTTTACATCCTTCTCAATAGGCAGAATCGAAAAAAGTAGTTTTTCAATTTAGTAAGGAATAATGAAGGACTGAGATGCTCTTACGGGGAATTTATTATATTGGATTCAGTTGTGTCAAGTTATAGGTTTCAAGAAAAAGAGTTTTACTACTGGCCGGCATATGTTTTTTTTGTATGGGGCGATCAATGGGCCATCAGGCCTGGCTTGCAAGGCAGTGAAATAGGAGTCTCCTGATGTGATAGAAGAAGGCTCCCCTTGACAAGCGAAAAGTTCCAGGTTAATGAACCATTAGTCGTAACCTGACCAAAGGAGCAGATAAGGGATGAGGACTAAATATCTTGCCGGAATTTGAGGGGATCGTCATATTCCTGGCCTCATCCGCCTCAGACTTTATCACCGGGCAGGTTATCTGTATTGATGGCGGTTGGACTGCTTGTTAAGGCAAGACAACCCCGCGGTAGAAAGGGAGATACTGCTTAAAAAACAAGTAGTCGTTCACGGGTTCAGGGTTCAATGGTTCCCCGTCCAGCGGGATCTTCGACTGGGTTCAGAGATTAAGGTGTTAGATAGGTTCCGTATTTCATAATCTTAACCATAATCATAATCTTGCTCAATACGATATATGATTAGGAGTACGATTAAGATTATAATACGCTCGCAAAAAATCCTTTTCACGGGCAATTACGAATTATTGTAAGTAGTTAGCCTTAGGACGCCCACTCCGAACCAGCGAACGTTTCAAAAACAAATTACATTAAGCCTGGGAGTTTTTAAGAGTGGTAAGAAATATCAACCTTTCAGGAGGAATGATGTAAAAGGCAGCAAGGAAAGTACATCAGGCCTATAAGTACCGTGCTTTAAAACAAATCCCATTAGAGGTGGACAACGGTCTTATAGGTGAGGGGAGAGAGCTCATTCCGGCTCGTAACATACCTGTTTTGGCAGGTGATGGTTCAACTTTACGATTAGCCCCCCCCTCTATTCCTTGAATTTATCGTAGCCCGTTCCACAACATCATGAGGTTGACTTTGGCTTGACACACAAGGCCGAATCACCTATAGTTGCCCTTAAAAAAGGGGCTTCTTATCAACCAACTCAACTTCCAACAAGGAGGATTGATATGAGCCATAATGGTGACCTCAAGTTTCAGATGTATCGGACCATGTTACGGATCAGACGATTTGAAGAGAAACTTATTGAATTGAAGGCCCGCGCCGCTATTCCAGGGCTTCTCCATCTTTATATAGGCGAAGAGGCAACGGCAACGGGGGTTTGTGCGGCGCTTCGGCCGGATGACTTCATCACGAGCACCCACAGGGGGCATGGCCACTGTATTGCCAAAGGAGGCAAACTCTCCCGCATGATGGCGGAACTTTTTGGCCGTGTCACGGGATATTGTAATGGTAAAGGCGGCTCTATGCACATCGCCAATCTCAAGCTGGGTATTTTGGGGGCAAACGGCATTGTCAGTGCCGGAATGCCCATTGCCGGAGGGGCGGCCCTTTCTGCCAAGATGAGAGGGACGGATCAGGTGGTGGCCTGTTTTTTTGGAGACGGCGGTGCAAACCAGGGTGCCTTTCATGAAAGCCTCAATATGGCCGCTATCTGGAAGTTACCGGTCATATACGTCTGTGAGAATAATCAGTATGCCATCTCAGTAGCCCAAAACAGAAGCTCTTCGATCAGTGATGTCTACCTCCGAAAAGAAGCGTATGGCATACAGGGTTGTAAGGTAGACGGTAACGACGTGACAGCCGTTTACGAGGCAGCCCAGGATGCCGTACAAAGAGCCAGAAAGGGAGAAGGCCCTACCCTCCTGGAATGTAAGACCTACCGCTGGCGCGGTCATTATGAGGGCGAAGCTGACCGGACGTTTACGTATCGTACCGGCGAGGAGATAGAGAAGTGGAAAAAGAAATGTCCTATAGAAGCCTTTCGAAAAAGACTTCTCGAAGAAGGCACTTACTCGCAGACGGATTTTGATCAGATTGATGTCGAAGTCAAAAAGGAGATTGAAGAGGCCATTCGCTTCGCAAATGACAGCCCCTTTCCGGAGCCGGAAGATGCCCTTCAAGGCCTGTACGCAGCATGAAGGGAGGAGATACCATCATGAGAGAGATCACCTTTGCCGATGCCTTGGTCGAGGCCCTTACTGAAGAGATGCGCCGTGATGACCGTGTCTTTATCATGGGAGAAGATGTGGGTCGATTTGGCATGATCTATGTGGCAAGACCCAGCTTATGGAAAGAATTCGGGGATGAACGTGTAAGGGATACGCCAATTTCTGAGAATGCCATTATAGGATTTGCCCTGGGAGCATCCATAACGGGTATGCGGCCGGTAGCCGACATCATGTTCTGTGACCTGATGGCTGTTGCCATGGATCAAATCGTTAATCAGACAGCCAAGATTCGTTATATGTTTGGCGGCGATATCAAGGTGCCCATGGTCATCCATTCCTCTTTGGGAGGCCTGCGAAATGCAGCTGCTCAACACTCTCAGAGTCTTGAGTCATGGTTTACCCACATACCCGGTCTGAAGGTTGTTTTGCCCTCAACGCCGTCTGACGCAAAAGGGCTGCTCAAAACCGCCATACGAGACGATAACCCCGTGCTCTTTTTCGGTCATCAGCAACTTATGCACATAAAAGGCCCTGTCACGGAAGAGGAACTCCTGATTCCCTTTGGGATAGCTGACCTCAAGAGAGAGGGAAGCGATGTTACACTGGTAACATATTCCCTCATGGTCCATAAAGCCCTTGCAGCAGCCGAAGAGCTCGAAAAACAGGACATCCATGTTGAGGTGATTGACCTCAGGACGCTCAATCCGTGGGACAAAAAAACCGTTCTTGAGTCGGTGGAAAAGACGGGCCGTCTTTTGATCGTTCATCAGGCAACCACTACCAGTGGATTTGGGGCGGAGATAGCTGCCACATTGGCGCGGGAGGGATTCGAGTTCCTGATTGGCCCCATCCGTCGTCTTGGAGGGCTTGATGTGCCTGTACCTTTCAGCCCGGAACTCGAGAACTTTGTTATCCCCAATGAGCAGAAAATCGTCAAAGAAGTGATCAGCATGGTGGAAGCGTAAGATGTATCCAAAAAATTTACAGGGAAAAAAGGCGCATACCTGATGGCTACAGAAGTTATCATTCCCTCTCTGGGAGAAGTTGTTGAAGAGGTCACAATCCTCAAGTGGTTTAAGTCCGAAGGCGAGCCGGTAGAAAAAGGGGAGCCTTTGCTTGAAGTGGAATCTGAGAAGGTGACAGTAGAAATCGAGTCGCCCGCCTCGGGCTTCTTGGGAAGGATTCTTTTCCCCAAGGGTTCAAAGGTCCCCATCACAAAAACGGTTGCAATCATTGTGTCCCAGGGGGAAACAGTACCTGAGGGATATGATGCGCAACTGTCGGAAACCTCTCTGAAGACCAGCGCGCCTGAAACCAAGCAGATGGGTCCACTGGGAAAAGAATCGGATGACATTAAGGCAGCACCAGTGGCCCGGAAACTGGCCAAAACCCATGGGATCGACCTTTCCCTTGTGACACCCACAGGGCCCCATGGAACCATTATGAAAAAAGATGTAGAGGCATATCTTGCCGCTTTTCCAACAGACCCGTCCGTCTCGGGTTTCACGTCGTCCGGCGGGGAAAAAGAGCGGATAAAGGTATCTCCGCTGGCGCGCTCAATGGCCAAGGCCCACAATCTGGATTTGAGAGATATACAGGGCACCGGTCCCGGCGGAAGGATTACACGGCCGGACATCCACAGAGAACTGGCGGGACAGAAAACCCATATCGAGAAAACAGAAGAGACAGCGCATAAAGGGTTGCCAGGAACAGTGACGGGCAAAGTACCCATAAAGAACGTCCCCATAGAAGGCGTTCGGCGGGTTATCTTTGATAATATGTTCCAGAGTATAAGCCAGACCGCGCAGTTAACCCTGCATACTGAGACCTGCGCCGAATCTATTGTGGCATGGCGACAGCGTCTTAACGGGGATGGCCCGAGGGTTTCATACAACGCCATCCTCGTAAAGATTTCGGCGATGGCCCTTCGTCTTCATCCAGATATAAACAGCACGGTGGATGGAGATATGATCCGCGTGTGGCGGCAGATTCATATCGGTTTGGCCATGGAGGCCAACGACGCGCTCATCGTGCCCGTTATCAGAAACCCTGACATAAAAACAGTTCGGGAGATTGAACGTGACATAACGGAGTTGGTCCGCAAAACAAGAGAAAACAAACTCGTACCCGATGACCTGGTAAACGGGACCTTTACCATATCAAATCTGGGTTTTGCCAATATCGATTATTTCACACCCATCATCCGCCCGCCCGAGAGTGCCATACTGGGTGTGGGGAGGATTGCAAAAAAACCCGGCATCAGAGACGGCAGGGTTGTCCCTGAGGCCCGGATGGGATTGAGTCTGACCTTTGACCACCGGATTATCGACGGCGCGCCTGCTGCCAGGTTTCTGAATACCATAAAGGCCATGATTAAGGACCCACTGGCAATGATCAGTTGAGCAAAGTCTGAACTTGCGCAAGCTCAGACAGGGAAATGGCCCTTCCACGTGCCCAGCCAATTACAAAGAACGATCAGCGTTTCTGGAGAAAACAAAAACATCAAATCTTTGAGAAACCAAAAATGCCAAATCAAACCTCTTGAATTTCCTCAAAACATCCAGTAATTTCTCCCATTATGCTCCAAAATATCATATCAGGCGGCCAAACCGGGGAAGATAGGGCAGCCCTTGATGTGACCATTGAACTTGACATCCCTCATGGTGGCTGGATACCTAAAGGCCGCAAAACGGAAGACGGGGTTCTTCCGGACAAAATCGCCCTCAATCTATGAAGAGACGATTTGAGAAACATGTGGAGCCTGGGGGATGAATATGTGAACTTACAGGTTGAAGGACGTAAGGCTGATAAAGAACAAAGGCGAATGAGGAGAATCAAATGAAAGACGTAGTTGTCATAGGAGGAGGTGCAGGTGGGGTGCCCGCGGCCATCAGGGCGGCGCAACTGGGGGCCGATGTGGCCATTGTGGACGCCAGGGATTTCGGTGGGCTTTGCATGAACAGGGGATGCGTGCCCTTCAGGCATATGATGGTGGCATCCGATATACTCGGTGCAGTTGCTTTTGGAAAAAAGGTGGGTCTCTCTTTTAAAGGGATTTCAAAGGATTATTCAGTCCTCAAAAAGCGACAAGATGAACTTATTGGCTTCATGAGACAGGGCGTAATAAGTACAATCAAGAAGAACAATATTGAACTCATTGATGGAAAGGGAAAGGTCACCGGGAAAGGAAAGGTGGAGGTGAATGGTAAAAGCATATCATGTAAAAAGATCATTTTGGCTACCGGAGCAACATGGGTTAAACCGGATTTTCCCGAAGGGGATCTGGAAGAGGTGATCAACAGTGATGAGCTGCTGGCCGTCGATGAACTTCCAAAAAGGGTACTCCTTTTCGGGCGAAACCCCTGGCTTTTGGAAATCGCGCAGTTTCTCCACCGGTTCGGGACGAAGGTGGTTTTGGCCACTCCGGACAAGGCGATTCTTCCGGAGGAAAGCAAGGCCATCCGGACCCGCCTGAACAAGGCGTTGAAAAAGGAGGATATCGAAATCAAGAAGGAGGCGAAGATTACAGGTGCCTCTAAAGGAAAAGGCGGGCTCCGTGTGGACTTAGACTCAAAAGAAGGTAGTGAAACCGTTCTCGTAGATAGAATTCTCTATATTGAAAGGGCTGCCTCCTTAAAGGGCCTTGGCCTTACCAGCATTGGCCTTGACGAAAACAAGGAATATGTCGAGGTAAACGATAAGATGGAGACCAGGGCAGAGGGTGTTTACGCTGTCGGAGACCTGACCGGTCCCCAATCAAAACATTATTCTCATTTTTCGTTCGAAGGGGGAATCGTTGCAGCTGAAAACGCCATGGGATTGGCTTCGTCCGTGAACCCGATGACTTTCACCCGTGTCCTTTTTACTCAGCCACAGGTAGCGAGTGTCGGGCTGACACCCAAAGAGGCAAAAAAGGCGGGGCATGATGTGTTTGTGGGCGCGGCCCCATACGGGATGAACCCTTATGGAATGCTCCTTGCCGAAAACGAGGGCATTGTAGAAGTCGTGGGTGAAAAGAAATACGGGGAAGTGCTTGGCGTACACTTTATCGGAAGTAATGCATCTGAAATGGCTGGCCAGGCGATTCTCGCTATCCAGTTGGAGGCTACCATGGAAGACCTGGCAAGGGCCTCTTTTCCGCATCCCACTCTGAGTGAATCCCTTGCAGAAGCCGCAAGAGATGCCTTGGGGAGGCACATCTACCTTCCGTAGTATGCTACGTATCTATTTAAGGGCGCCATACGACGACATGGCCCATTGGGAAACCACCCGTGGACCGAGTCCCGAACCCTCAGATCCTGAGATGCGCGGCATCTGGGAGAAGGCCCGGGATGCTGTTATGGAACGAAGGTCTATCACACTGGAGACCAACGTTAAAGCCCTACGCCCCATCAGCCTCAGACGTCCTTGAATATTACCAAAATGACTTAAAGGAGGAGATCATGCACACGATTCCATTTCGCTCAGCCAAGCAGCTTGTTTCCCTGATTCGCCGTAAAAAGATCAGTTGTTTGGAATTGCTTGACCTTTATCTGGATCGTATCGAAAGATATAATCCGGAGATAAATGCAGTCATTTTCATGGATGTGAAGGCGGCTCGCAAACGGGCGAAGGCCGCCGACAGGGCCCTGGCCAAAGGGAACCTTTGGGGTCCCCTGCACGGCGTGCCCATGACCATAAAAGAATCCTATGACGTCGTGGGAATGCCCTCGACCTGGGGAATACCGCAGCATAAAAACAACTATCCCCCGAAAAACGCGCTCGTGGTGGATCGTTTTATGAAGGCAGGGGCGATACTCTTCGGCAAGAGCAACGTTCCGCTCTATCTTGCGGACTGGCAAAGCTTTAATGACATATACGGCACGACGAATAACCCATGGGATCTGACAAAGGTACCCGGCGGCTCTTCGGGCGGATCGGCCGCGGCCCTTGCCGCCGGCCTGACAGGTCTTGAAGCGGGAAGCGACATCGGGGCCTCGATCCGAAATCCCGCCCATTACTGCGGGGTGTACGGCCATAAGCCGACCTATGGGATTGTATCCGGCCAGGGGCAGTCATTGCCGGGTGTGGTTGCCAAATCCGATATCGCGGTGGTGGGTCCCCTGGCGCGGAGTGCCGAGGATCTTGCACTCGCCCTCGCTGTCATGGCCGGGCCGAATGATATCGATGGGAAGGGCTGGCAACTGCGGCTGCCGAAGCCCAGGAAAAAGTCGCTCCGGGAATATAAGATTGCCATGATCTACAGCGATCCCGAGGCTGAAGTGGACAAGGAAGTTCAAAAAAGGCTTCGGGCCGTCGCCGCATTCCTTAGAAAGCAAAAGGTCAGGGTGAGCGAAAAGGCCCGGCCTAAAATTGACTCCCGTGAAGCTTACCGCAACTATATCCAGCTTCTGCGAGGAGCCACGGTCGGACGTCTCACACCAGAGGAGTTCCAGAAGGGGTTAAAGGCATCCAGGAGATTAAAGCCCGCGGATGAGGGCTACGAGGCGCAAATGATCAGGGCTCAGGCGATGTATCACAAAGACTGGCTGGCCCATAACGAGGCGCGTCATAAAATGCGCCTCGCGTGGGCAGATTTTTTTAGCGAGTATGATCTCTTGCTTTGCCCTGCCGCAACCACCACGGCCTTTCCACACAATCAGAAGGGCGAGCGCTGGGAACGCATGATTTCAGTCAACGGCAAACTCCAGCCCTCAACGACACAGATGTTCTGGGCGGGATACTCCTGTAATGTTTACTTGCCCGCCACGGTCGCACCGGCAGGATTGGCCGGTGACGGGTTGCCCGTTGGCGTCCAGATTGTCGGGCCCCAGTATGGCGATTTAACATGCATCCACTTTGCACGGCTGCTTGAACGGGAGTTTCAGGGCTTTATTCCACCGCCCGGATTCGAGTAGTCGTATGGGATTTTAAAACACGTATGATACAGCAAGGAGGAGGAAATGGATCTTGAACTAAGGGGCAAGGCGGGGATTGTGACCGGGGCGAGCCGGGGCATTGGCCGGTCTATTGCCATGGGGCTTGCGGAAGAGGGATGCAATCTTACCATCTGTGCACGCAATGATGAGGCTTTACAGGAGGCGGCCCAGGCCATGAGGGCCAAAGGGGTAGACGTGGTGGCTCTCGCGGTCGATATGACCCAGGAAGCAGGTATTAAACAGCTTGTGGATGAAACCATGACTGCTTTTCAGCATATCGATGTGTTGGTCAATAACGTGGGAGCCAGCAACTGGAAAACCTTTGTTGAACACACTGACGAAGACTGGCAAAACTTAATAGACCTCAATCTCTTTGCGGCCATACGGATGTGTCGTCGGGTCGTCCCCATCATGGAAAAACAGGGAAGTGGGTCCATTATTATGATTTCTTCCATATGGGGCCGCGAACTGGGCGGACCATCCAGCTATAATACGACAAAGGCCGCAGAAATAGGGTTGGCCAAAAACCTGGCCAAAGAGTTGGCTCCAAAGGGGGTTCGGGTAAACACGGTGGCCCCCGGGTCCATTCTGTTTCCAGGCGGAGGCTGGGACGAACGTCAAAAGGCCGATCCGGAGGGGATGGCGGCATTCGTAGATCAGAATATGCCTTTTGGGCGATTTGGAAGACCGGAAGAGGTGGCCGATGTGGTGGTCTTTTTGTCTTCTGGACGGGCCACCCTGATGTCCGGTGCCTGCATCAATGTTGACGGCTGTCAATCCTATAGCCTGATCTAAATTCCGAGATGCAGAAAGTCATAAAGAAACGCGGACAAGCCAGGGTGTCTTTTTACACCGTCACTATGACCTCAGCAATTCCAAGGCGGTCCGGCAGTAGGTTTCAACCCCCAGCAACAGGACATCCTCATTGAAATCAAAGTTTGGGTTGTGAATAGGGGCGTCGCCTTCGCGGCCCACACCGACGCAGAAAAAACATCCCTTTGACCGCTCCAAATAAAATGCCATATCCTCTCCGCCCATCGTTGGCCGAGGCTCGATCACCCGTTCTTCACCTACAACCTTTTCAGCGCATCCACGAACCCGCTCGGTCATGGATTCATCATTGATGGTGGGAGGGTATCCCCGGGCATATTTCAACTTATAATCTGCGCCCATGGATTCACAGACCCCACGAACAATCTTTTCTATGCGCTTCTCCCAGGAATCCCAAATCTTCAGATCAAAAGTCCTTGTGGTGCCGCACATGTGGGCTTCGCCAGGAATAACATTAAAGGTGCTGCCGGCACGGAAGCTGCCAATTGTCACCACCGCCGGACTCAATGGATTCATGTGTCGGCTCACGACCCGTTGCAGAGCATTGATTACCTGGCTACCTACCTCCAGTGCATCGACGCATAAATGAGGCATGGCGCCATGCCCCCCTTTTCCGATTATTTCTATATCGAAGCGATCCATCGCCGCCATGAAAGCGCCTGCCCTCACTCCTATGGTCCCGTCGGGGATATCCGGCCAAAGGTGGCACCCTATGGAATAGTCCACCTTGGGGTTTTCCATCACACCAGCGTCAATCATGGGTTTGGCCCCCCCGGGACCCTCTTCAGCAGGTTGGAACAGGAATTTGATCGTGCCGTTCAGTTTTTCCTTGATTTTGTTGAGGACCGTTGCCGAGCCCAAGACCATGGCCATGTGGCCGTCATGACCGCACGCATGCATCGCGCCCTCATGCGTTGACGAAAAAGGGAGCCCTGTTGCTTCGGTGATGGGGAGGGCATCCATGTCAGCACGAATCATCAGGGTTGCGCCGGGTCTCCCTGTTTTCATTAAACCCACTACTCCGTACTGAGCAATGCCGGTCTTGACCTCAAGTTTTTCTCTGCTCAAGTAGTCTGCCACATAGGAGGAGGTCTTCTTTTCAGTGTAGGCGGTTTCTGGAATGCGATGCAAGTCACGACGCGTGTTTATGATAAGATCTTTGTGTTCATTTACGAATTCCTTGATATTTACCATGGCAAGACCTCGTTAGATGTTAAAGTTGTAACTTCCCTAAAAGTTAGGGGAAAGGCCCTAAGGTCTCAACAAGTTCGAGCACCGCGGGGTTCAACTGTTTCTCTCCCGCCCTCCTATACTCCAACACCCCCATCTAAGAGGCGGGTCTTCTGCCGCCAGGAAAGCGTACTTGAGCAACCACCATTTTTCAGGTCCATCGCAAGCAGCCATGGAGACTATGCACATTTTCATCCAGATGATCAATGGAAAAAATTCTCAGCCACCACGCACCCCCGGATGTGGGGCCTCGAAGAAGGCTGTCAAAAGATGCAAAACCTGTTTCACTATGTTATATAAGAAACCGGTGAAGTTTCATATGAGGGATATTTTCCTGAAACCTGAACACTCAAACCACGGGCTTTCTGTAACACTGTGAATTATATGTCAATCATTGATTGTGAGAGATGTGATCTAAGGGTTTTTTAAGGAGGGAAATTATGCTGCTTCAACACAAGATCATTTTCGAGCCCATGAATATCGGAGAGATCCAGTTGGATAACCGCATCGCTTTGGCCCCGACCCATGTCGGGATGGGGGATGAAACGGGAATGGTAACCGATCAGCAGCTCTGCTATTACTACACGCGAGCAACTGGCGGGGTGGGCCTCGTCATTGTTGAAATCACAGGGGTTACGGGCCGTTTCGCCTTTATCGCAGGACGTGGGCTCGGCGCGGCATCGGATCGAAATATTCCGGGCTTGCAGGATCTTGCCAGAGTCATCCATTGGGGAGGTGCCAAGGCCTTTATTCAGCTTGCCCCCGGGCATGGGGCCCAGGCCATGAGGCATCACAAACGAAGGCCTCTTGTGGGCCCTTCTGATGTACCGGCCCTCATCCAGAGGGATGGGCTCCCCAAGACTCTCAAAGGGATTGCAAAAGCCTCCCCAGAGCGTCCCCAACCCCTTGAGGTGCAGGAAATTATTGGACTCAAAGAGGCAATGGTCAGGGCCGCTGTTCGTGCCAAACGGGCAGGCTTTGACGGTATAGAGGTCCATGGGGCCCACGGATATTTGCTTTGCCAGTTTACTTCTCCCTACTATAACCGTCGCAGCGACGACTACGGCGGTTCTCCGGAGAAGCGATGGCGTCTTTCACTCGAGACTATCCACGGCATCAAAGAGACCCTGGGAAAAAACTTCGTCGTGGGTTATCGATTTAGTGCCCGTGAGTGGATCCCGGACGGACTTGATCTTCCCGAATCCATTGAGATGGGCAAGGCCCTTGAGGGGGCCGGAGCAGACTATCTCTCTGTGAGTCAGGGTTGTTATGGCTCAGCAACACATGTCTTTCCGGCTGGAGAAGGTGCCATGACGGAAGACGCTGCCGCGATCCGAAAGGCGGTCTCCATCCCTGTCATGTGCCCCAATTTCCAGAGCCCTGACAAGGTTGCCGATGCCATCTCAAATGGTTCGGTGGACCTGGTGGCCCTTTCGAGACCCCTTCTGGCAGACCCTTTGTGGGCCAGAAAAGTCAAGGAAGGAAGACCTGAGGAGATACAAGAATGTAAGCGATGCTACCAGTGCGTTAAGGGGGCTATCGTTGACCATGCCCCTGTTCGTTGCCCTGTTAACCCCAGACTGGGTTTTGAGCGTTTTGATGATCAGAGTTTTCCCCGGCCGGCGATAGGGCAGGGTGGATAGTAGAATATCTACTTCCTTATCCCAGCTGGAAGTAGATGCGCTTCACCTCTTCGTTATTCATCAGGTCTTGGCTTGCCCCTTCGAGCCCCACCTTCCCATGTTCAAGGATGTAGGCCCGTTGGGTCAGTTCCAGGGCGAGACTGGCATCCTGCTCCACCAAAAGCACGGCGATTCCGGATTTCCAAATGTCCACGATTTTATCCGTTAAATCGTTTTTAACCATGGGAGAGAGCCCCATAGAGGGTTCATCCATCATGAGAAGTTGGGGTTTGCTCATGAGCGATCTTCCAATGGCCAACATCTGTTGTTCCCCGCCGCTGAGGGTTCCCGATACCTGGGTATGCCGTTTCTCCAGTATTGGAAACTGGTGATACACACGGGCAAGGTCTTCTTGAATCTGCCCTTTGTCGTTTCTAACGTAGGCCCCCATTTCCAGGTTTTCGGCCACGGTGAACTCAGCAAAAAGCTGCTTTCTCTCAGGGCAATGGATAATCCCCATGCGAATGATCTCGTGGGGTTTCAGACCATCGATACGTTTTCCGTTGAACAGAACCTCGCCTTCCACGGGGACAACGGCCGAAATGGCCTTCAGAAGCGTGCTTTTGCCGGCACCGTTGGGACCCACAACCCCGACCAATTCCTCTGGCTTCAAATGGATGCTCAAACCATTGAGCGCGATCGCCTTTCCGTAGAGGACCCGGATTTCCTTTACCTCCAGCAAGTACAATTTATGCTCTCCTTTCTCCCAGATAGGCGCGGATCACCTTCTCGTCGTTGATGATCTCCTCGGGGGAGGCTTCGGCGATTTTTTGCCCAAATACGATGGCCACAACCCTTTCAACCAGCCTCAGGAGATCCCGAAGCCGGTGTTCGATAATAATCATGGTTTGACCTTTCTGGTGCATCTGTTGGATGGCCTTGGTGAGGACCTCTGCATCTTCCACATCAAGCCCTGAAAAGGGCTCATCGAGGAGAAGAACATCCGGCGCTGTGGCCATGGCCCGGGCGATGTCCAGCAGCCGCAATTCACCGAAGGCCAGGTTCTTGGCCTGTTCGTTTAAACGCTTCTCTAAACCCACTTCTTCCAGAAAATGCATGGCGACCTTCCATGGCTTTTCCCGGTTGTGCCGTCTGTTTCTGGACCTGTGTGAGAAACAGGGAACCATCACGTTTTCCAAAACAGTCATCTCCTTGAAGAGATCAACCAGTTGAAAGGTGCGGGCCATGCCCATATTTACGATCTGAAACGGTTTGAGCAGGGTGATATTTTTTCCCATGAGCAAGGTCTCGCCGGAATCGGCCTGAATAAATCCTGTGATCAGATTGAAGATGGTTGTCTTGCCCGCACCGTTGGGGCCGATCAAACCAAGAAGCTCCCCCCGATGGACTTTCAGGTCGAAATTGCGCAGGGCCTGGAGCCCTCCAAAGGCCTTGCTCAGCTCATTTATTTCAAGAATCGCTTCCATAGATACGCTTCCTTCCATAGCGGTTTTTGCAGGGATGGCTATTTCGCCCGGCCCACAACGCGACGATAGACCCGTAGAAAGATGTCCAGAAGACCCTTTGGCGCGAACAGAATGACGGCAACAACGGCGCCGCTGTAAATCAGAAGCCTGAATTCCCCCATGAACCGAAGGGATTCGTTTGCAATTGTGAGGAGATAGGCCCCGATAACAGGACCGATGATGCTTCCCATTCCGCCCACAACCGCCATGATAAGGACCAGACCTGAAAGAGCATCGTGGGCCATTTCCGGTCCCACATGCATCTGGGCGTGCGCATACATGGCGCCTCCAACCCCGGCGATGAATGCGCTGATCATGAAGGCAACGATCTTATAGTACGTGGTGTTGATGCCTGAACCCTCGCTGGCCATTTCGTTCTCCCCGATAGAGCGTAGAATCAGACCGAAAGGAGACTTGGACAGAAAATAAAGAAAGAATATGGTCGCCAGCATCAGAATGCCGGAGACGTAATAACTGCCCAGCGTCGTCTCGGAAAGCCAGTCGAGCCCTGATAGGCCTTCCTCACCGCCAAAAACGTCGTGCTGGATCATGATCAGTTTGTAGAGGAGGGTGGCAAAACAAAAGGTCACCGCTGCAAAATAGGGCCCTTTGAGGCGTAGTGTAAAAGATCCGACCAATAACCCGCAAAGCGCCGCTACCAGACCTCCGACGGGGAGTGTCAACCAAGGCCCCCATCCAAAGTGCAGGTTCAACAATGCACCCGCAAACCCCGCTCCCCCAATGAAAAAGGCATGTCCGAAGTTCACGTTTCCTGTGAAACCGGTGAGAAGATCCCAGCTGCAGGCCAGGATTACGTAGTAGTGGCACAAAAAGAGGAGTTCCAGATCGTAAGGATCCGAGAACACCAGGGGCGCCAGAAGAACCAGAACGCTAAATACAGACAAGCCCAGCAAGCGTTTGTATAAGACCCTTGGTCCAAACATATTTTCCAGATTCACCATATGACTTCCTCTCCGCTCTACACAGACCACATTTCCCGAGAGCGGCTGTTTCCCATGAATCGGCAGGCGCTCCGTATATGCTGCTTCAGGGAAGCGGTCCTGAGAGAAAAACTGGTTTTCTCATCAGTGTGAACGTTTCCCCATAAGGCCCCTGGGACGTAGTACCAATACCAGGATAATTGCGAACAGATAAACCAAGTCCGGATAGTTGGCAGAGATCAACACGCTGACCGATGTCTCTGCATATCCCAGAAGCAACCCTGCGATGATAGCACCTGTAATGCTGCCAAGCCCTCCGATGATCACCACAGCGAATGCCTTGAACAGCGGGAATGCCCACATGGTTGGCACGGCCTCAAGGATCGGGGCGATGAGTACCCCTGCAATGGCGGCCAGGGCTGCGGAGATACCCATTGTGATCATGTAGATCTTTTCCGGCTGAATCCCCATGAAAACGGCGGCCTCCCGGTTCTGTGCCACGGCATCAATGGCCTTGCCCGTTTTGGTCTTTTTGATGAAGAGCCAAAGAAGGGTAACCAGGGTTCCCGATACGAAGAAGGTCAGAATTTTTTGGTAGCTGACATGCACATTGAAAATGGTCATGTCGCCGACAATAAAGCTTTCGACCGCTTTGCCGTGGGGGCCATAGAAGGCGTACATGAG
>JACNIU010000298.1 GCA_014382905.1 Desulfobacterales bacterium | reverse complement strand
ATACCTGGATAGAATCTTAGCTTAAATCATTTTATGTGTCAACCGGATAAGCAGGAAATCTTTGCTGTATCATAATCTCTGTCACGTCTCGAAGGCCGCTGTTGTCTGACTTTTGTCAGAAGAAAAATAATCCCTTACCAAACACAATTTAAAGGAGGAGAAAGATGGAAAAAGGACTGAAGCGATTTTGGGTAGCAGCAATTGTTCCGTTCATCGCTCTGATGATGGTTATTCCGGCCATGGCCGAGGATAAAATCGTCATCGGAAGCCTGAGCCCCTTGAGCGGCGCCTACGCATCCCTGGGCGAGGATTTCATGCGGGGGGCCAATTATGCTGTGGAAGAGGTCGGAGGCAAAGTCATCGGCAAACCCATAGAACTTATGTTCATTGACACCGAGGTCAAACCCGGTGTGGCGGCCCGCAAAGTACGGGAAGCGGTCGACTCCAAAGGGGTCAAGTTCTTCACCGGATGTGCCAGTTCCGGCGTCGCATTGGCCGTGAGCCAGGTCGCCATGGAGAAAGAGGCCGTCTTCAACACCTCGGTCGGCGCTGATGCCGTCACGGGTTCGAAGTGCAACCGGTTCACTTTCAGATGGTCTATACCCACATACGGCGCCGTACAGCAGACGGTTAAGCCCCTGATCAAAAAGTTTCCCGAAGCCAAGCGCTGGTATACCATCACCCCGGATTATGTCTTCGGCCACTCCCTGTTGAACAACGCCAAGGCCGTCTTCAAGGAATTCGGAGTAGAGCATGTGGGCAATGATATGCACCCCATCGGCCATACCGAGTTCAGCTCCTTCATCACCAAGGCCATGGCCGCCAAGGCTGACTTTGTTGTCTTTTTCAACTTCGGCAAGGACACCATCAATGCGCTGAAACAGGCTAATAACTTTGGCCTGACCAAAAAGGCAAAGATACTGGTCGCCTGGTCGTCCGGGCTGAGGGATATTGAGGAGATCGGTCCGGAGTCCTGTGAAGGGGTCTATTTCGGATGCCAATTCTGGCACGATGTGAACGTACCCTTAACCAAAAAGCTGTGCGATGTTTGGAAGAAAAAGTACAACCGGTTTCCGTCTTATCCCGAAGCATCTGCTTACATAATGACCAAGATGGAGATTATGGGCATTCAAAAGGCCGGGACGACAGACACTGCGGCGGTAGTCAAGGCCCTGGAAGGCATGCAATATGACGGCATTACCGGTGTGGAGGAGATTCAGGCCTTTGACCACCAAACTAAGAAGAATTATTATCTGCTGCTGGCCAAGCCAAAGAAGGACATCAAGGGCCCGGGCGACAACGCCACCATAGTATCCTACGGGATATCCGTGAAGTCGGAAAGTGAATCAGACTGCAAAATGAATTAGTTTTGCCGACATGGGGAGGAACGATCGTTCCTCTCCTTCAATCTTTTTTCTGTTACCGGCAGAGGAGGCCTTTTTGACTACAGGGCTGATACTAATGCAGTTGCTCAACGGCGTTGTCCTGGGCATGATTTATGTCCTTATTACTTTGGGTTTAACCATTGTTTTCGGCATGCTCAATGTCATCAACTTCGCCCACGGCGCGGTTTACGCCCTTGGGGCCTACTTCGCCTTCAGCGTGGCCACCCTGATCGGGGCCTGGTCCGGCAGTTTCTGGATTGCCGTCCTTGTGGCGCCGTTCATGGTGGCGCTGGTGGGTGCTGTGATTGAGGTGGTCCTGCTTAGGCGGATGTACGACGTTGTTCACGAGTACCAGATCCTTTTGACCTTCGGGTTGTTGCTGGTCATCCAGGAGCTGATTATTGTGGTCTGGGGTCCCATTGGCAAGAGCATACCTATGCCTTCGCAGTTAGTAGGCGTACTGGATTTCGGGGTGTTTGCCTTCCCTCTGTATAGAGTTTTCCTGATTATTTTTATTACTTTAGTTTGTTTCGGCGTCTGGCTGCTCATTGAAAAGACCAGCTACGGGGCAGTCATCCGGGCCGGGGTCGATAACCGGGACATGGTCAACTGTTTGGGGATTGACATCTATCGGGTTTTTACCATCGTGTTCGCTTTTGGAGTGGGGTTGGCCGGCCTGGCCGGGGCCCTGATTCTGCCCATGCGCGGCGCCCAGCCGCTCATGGGGGACTCCGTCCTGCTGATATCATTTGTGGTCGTGGTCATTGGCGGCATGGGGAGTTTTGCCGGGGCTATATTAGGCGGACTGATTGTCGGTGTCGTAGAGTCGATGATGATCCTATTCTGGCCTCAGGGAACCATGATTTGCATATTCGCCGCCATGGCACTGGTTATCCTGATCAAGCCGAAGGGCCTGTTGGGCTTAAGGTAGAAAGACGAAATAGAATGATCGAAACTACGTTCGAAAAAAGGAAACCGCTGGTGGACCGGGAGATCTGGATCCTGGCCGGATTTGTGCTTTTGCTTCCTTTTGTGCTGCCGTATAAGACCCTGGCTGCGGAAATTTTGATCTATGCCTTAGGGGCGGTTTCCTTCAACATCCTTCTGGGCTTTACGGGAATGCTGTCCTTTGGTCAGGGCGCGCTCTTCGGGGCCGGCGCTTACATGACCGGTCTGCTTTTGGTCCATCTGGGCTGGCACCCGCTGTTTGCGCTTCTTTGCTCCTGCTTCATCGGCGCGGTCACAGCCCTGGTAATCGGTATTTTCTCCATCCGTCAGGTGGGCATCTACTTCGTCATGCTCACGCTGGCCTTCAACCAGCTGGCCTTTTTCGTCGTTTACCAGTGGAAAGGGCTTACCGGCGGGGATGACGGCCTGCTGAATGTGCCACGACCGGACTTGAGTATATTTCCAGGTGTGGAGATACCCATTCAGACGAACCTTCAGTTCTTCTTCTTTGTCTGGATCATTTTCATCCTGTCTATCATTGCTATTAGACGAATCCTCAACTCTCCTTTCGGCCGCATTTTGATGGCGGTAAAGGAGAACCCAGAGAGGGCCACGGCCGTGGGCTATAACATCCAACACTACAAACTAATCGCCTTCGTGATTTCGGGCTTTTTCACTGGTCTGGCCGGCGGACTTTACACCCTGTTCATGAAGATGGTGCCCATTACCGCGGTGGAACTCTTTACCTCGACGGATTTCATCATCATGAGCTTGTTGGGGGGACTGGGCTCGCTCTACGGACCGGTCGTCGGCGCCGTTATCGTCAAGATTGCCTCGGAAATTCTCAGCGAAATCTGGGCACGGTGGTTATTGATTCTCGGGCTGGCTTTCATCATTTTTGTCCTCTTCATGAGAGGAGGCATCTGGGGCCTGCTGACGACGATTCTGGAAAAACGCAAGGCTGCCCAAGCCAGCAAGGAGAACCAACCATGATCCTGCGGACTGATGGTGTGACCAAGCGCTTCGGCGGGCTGACGGCGGTCAATAAGGTAACTCTGCGGGTAGAAGAGGGCCAGATTCATTCGATCATTGGCCCGAATGGGGCGGGAAAAACGACCCTCTTCAATATGCTGACCGGCGAAATTCCGGTCTCCGACGGCGAAATCTATTTTCGAGAGAAGAAGGTCACGGGTCTTAAGCCTTATCAAATTGCCAAAGCCCGTATCGGCCGATCCTTTCAACAAAACAAATTGTTTGGGAATTTGACTGTTTTGGAAAACGTGCGACTGGCGGAGCATGCCCACCACCGGGGCCATTTCAACTTCACGCGTCATTTCCTCTCATTCACGGAGCCGGTTGAGAAAGCCTGGCAAGTGCTGGAGGAGCTTGGCATCACAGATATCGCAGCCAAGCAGGCAGGGGAACTGCCGCACGGCCAGCAACGCACGCTTGAGGTAGCCCTTGCCCTCGCTGCGGATCCGCTGCTGCTCCTTCTTGACGAACCAACCAGCGGCATGTCGCCCGATGATTCAGTAAGGATGGTTCGACTACTCAGAAAAATCGGGAAACGCCTTACGATGCTCGTCATCGAACATAACATGAACCTTGTTATGTCCATCTCATCCGTCATTACGGTGCTTCAACAAGGGACGGTGATCGCTTGCGGAAAGCCATCGGAGGTGGAAAAAGACAAAGAAGTCCGGAAGGCCTACCTGGGAGGACACGTGTAATGCTCAAGCTGGAGGGCGTCCACGCCTATTATGGAACCAGCCACATTCTTCACGGGATTGACCTGTCCATTGAACAAGGCGAGACCGTTACCTTACTCGGTCGAAATGGCGCCGGCAAGACCACGACCATGAGAACCATCATGGGTCTGCTTAGGCCAAAAGAGGGCCAGGTCATCTTCCGGGGTGAGGTCATCAGCGGGCATAAGCCGTTCCAGATCGCTCGTAAGGGGATTGCCTACGTTCCCGAGGAGCGAGCCATATTCGTCCACCTAAGCCTGGTCGAGAATCTTAAAATTGCCCAGGTGGGCATGGGCAATAATCTAAAAGGAACCTGGACGGTCGAAAGGATCTTCGAGAAGTTTCCAACACTGGCCGAGCGAAAAATGCACCGGGGGGCCAACTTGTCCGGGGGGGAGCAGCAGATGCTGGCCATCGCCCGGGCCTTGATGAGCGAGCCGGACCTGCTCCTGCTGGATGAGCCGTCTGAAGGGCTGGCCCCGCTCATAGTCGAGGAGCTGCAGAAGGTCACCCGCGAAATCGTGGAAGAAGGAATCACTGTTTTGCTGGTGGAACAAGACCTGGATATGTGCACGGCGCTGGCCAGACGCCACTATGTCATGGACCAGGGCCGGATAGTCTATTGCGGCACCAACGAAGAATTCATGGCCAACGAAGAGGTCAGGAATCGCTATCTGACCTTGAGTTCGGTTGAGAGGACGCTTGCGGCTGAGGAGTGAGTCACGCTCGGCCGGAATAATCCAACCGCGTGGAGGACACAATGCGCTTCATCATCGCCCTTATGAAACATGAAACCAACACGTTCTCACCGGTTCCCACCCCGCTTGAGAGTTTTGGAAACAGAGGCCCCTATTTCGGCCAGGACGCCTTTGAGGCCTTTAGGGGCACCAACACGCCCATGAGCGCCTTCATTGATCTGGCGGTAAAAGAAGAGGCCGAGATCGTTACCCCGGTGGCTGCCGAGGCATGGCCGAGTGGACCCGTTCACAGGGATGCCTACCAATGCATCACGGATACCATCTGTGAGGCCGTGCAGGAAGGTTGCGACGCGCTTTTTCTTGACCTACACGGCGCCATGGTTACTGAAACGAATGATGACGGCGAGGGGGTCCTTCTGGAGCGCATCCGCCGGATATCCCCGGGGGTGCCCATTGCAGTGACCTTGGATATGCATGCCAATGTGACCCAGACAATGGTGGAAAACTGCTCTGTCATCACGGGTTACAAGACCTATCCCCACGTTGACATGTATGCGGCTGGGGCTAAGGCTGGAGATATTCTCATCCGCTCTCTCAAAGGTAAAGTCAAGCCTGCCATGGTCTGGGACAACCGTCCCATGCTCCCACATACCCTGCGCATGGGGACGGACAAGCTCCCAATGCAACACTTGGTCGCCTTGGCAAATCAGGCAGAGGCGGATGATGCTTTGGCGGCTGCAGTCTTCGGGGGGTTCCCCCTGGCAGACATCCATGACGCCGGACTGAGCACTGTTGTGGTGACAGATGAGAACCAGACTCGTGCCGAGAAGATCTGCCGCCATATTCTTGATACGGCCTGGGAGATGCGGCGTGATTTTATCTACGATGCCGAGCCGCTTGCCGAATCAGTTGCTCACGCCAAACAATTGACTGAAGGGCCGGTCCTGCTCATCGACCACGCGGACAACTGCGCCTCCGGTGGGACTCAAGACACCATGGCAGTGGTGAAGGAGGTCATGCGGCAGGGCTTAGAAAACGTAGCCGTTGGAGCCATCCGTGACCCCGAGGCGGTTGATCAATTGATCCAAGCCGGGGTAGGGAATCGGGTAACCATAGCATTGGGCGGCAAGATGGATATGCCCTCTATCGGCCTTATCGGGGAGCCCTTGCAAGTGACCGGTATTATCCGGGCGATCTCGGACGGTCAATTTATTCCTCAAGGCCCTATGTACACGGGTGTTGAACAGAATATGGGACGAACGGTGGTGTTGGATACCGGCGGTATCCAGATTGTCATCATTGAGCGTGGTCACGAGCCCTTCGACCTGGGGATTTTTCGCAGTGTGGGCATCGAACCGACGACGAAACGCTACGTTTTACTTAAATCGCGCCTCCATTACCGGGCCGGTTTTCTGCCCATCGCAAAGCACATTGTTGAGTGTAATGGTATCGGAGTCACCGGGTCTGACTACAGCCAATTCAGATTTCAAAAAGTGCGTCGGCCCATATACCCCCTTGATGTGGAAACCGATTCATAGACAGAAGTCGAATAATGCGGAATATTAAGGAGCAAATAGTATGAAAACACCCAAACTCCCTGAGTACCATCACCAGGTCAAACCTTACGCCGGTCCATCTTTTGAAGAGGTGATGGATCTGCGCAAACGCTTTGTGACACCGGCTCTCGTCACGTACTACCAGAACCCCATAATGATCGTCGAAGGCTCTATGCAGTATGTCTACGATGAAAAGGGGTGCAGGTATTTGGATGCCTTCGGCGGGATTGTCACCATCAGTGTGGGCCATTGCCACCCGTACGTCACACAAAAGGCCCTCGAACAGATGCAATTGCTCCAGCATACCACAACGATCTATCTTCACCCGAACATCGGCGAATACGCCAGGATGTTAGCGGGAAAAATGCCGGGCGATCTGAGCGTATGCTACTTTGTAAATTCGGGGTCGGAAGCAAATGATCTGGCCCTTCTGATGGCCCGCCTCTATACGGGCAACTATGACGTGATTGCCCTGCGCAATGCCTACCATGGGGGGAGCGCCTCGACCATGGGACTCACGGCCCACAGCACATGGAAGTACAATTACCCGCACAGCTTCGGGATCCATCATTCCATGGCCCCTGATCCCTACCGGGGGCCATGGGGACACAATGATCCAGAGGCCGGCGCCAAATATGCCGAAGATATCAAGGATCTTATCGCCTTTGCCACACCGGGCGTAGTTGCCGGTTTTTTTGCCGAATCCATACAGGGGGTTGGGGGCGCCGTGGTTTATCCCGACGGGTTTCTCTCAGCCGCCTACAACCATGTGCGCCAGGCCGGCGGCATATGCATCGCAGATGAGGTCCAGACAGGTTTCGGGCGGACCGGTACGCATTACTGGGGGTTTGAGACCCAGGGGGTCATTCCGGATATTGTGACCCTGGCGAAAGGCATCGGAAATGGCACACCCTTAGCCGCAGTAGTCACCACCCCCGAAATTGCGCAGTCCCTTAAGGGTCGGATACACTTCAATACCTTTGGAGGCAACCCGGTAGCCTGCGCCATAGGCAAGGCGGTCCTGGAAGTCATTGATCGCGAAAATCTGCAACAGAATTGCCTGGACATGGGGACCCACCTCATGGAAGGGCTGAAAAGTCTCATGGAAAGGCATGAAGTGATCGGGGATGTGCGGGGCAAAGGACTCATGACAGGGGTTGAACTCGTAAAGGATCGAAAGACCAGGGAACCCGCCAAGGATGCATGTGCCAGGGTCTTTGAAAGGACCAAGGAGATGGGCCTGCTCATAGGCAAAGGCGGTTTGCACGGCAATGTGCTGCGCATCAAGCCGCCCATGTGCATCACCCGGGAGGACGTGGATTTCCTTATTGGGGTGCTGGATGCCGCCTTTGGAGAGATATAGTGCCTGAACGAAAACCTTGTTCAGGCACGATTTTGGATTTTGGATTTTGGATTTTGGATTAATGGTTGAGGAACTGGAAATTAGAAGACAAAGGATGGGCCCTTTCAGCTGAAATTTCAAATATCTTTGGTTAAGCATTAAGGGAATTTAGAGAGCGATAGAGGGCTTGTGCCCTCCTGATGAAGTTTTTTCTGGAGGCCATTATGATAGTAGGCATTTTGAAAGAGATCAAAGTTGAAGAGAACCGGGTCTCAATGACCCCGGCAGGGGTAGAGGTGATGAAACAAAACGGGCACACGGTTCTTGTTGAAAAGGGAGCCGGCGTTGCCAGTGGTTTTGAGGACGTCATCTATCTCAATGCCGGGGCTGAGATTGTGGAAACGGCAAAGGAGATCTATGACCGTTCCGAGATGGTCATGCACGTTAAAGAACCTCTCCCCTCCGAGTACGCGTACATAAGGGAAGACCAGATTGTTTTCACCTATCTTCACCTGGCTGCATCAGAGGCATTGACCGAAGCCCTGATCCAACGCCGTTCTGTGAATATTGCCTATGAAACCATTCAGAAAGAAGACGGATCCCTGCCGCTGCTGACGCCAATGAGCGAAGTCGCTGGTCGCATGGCCGTTCAGCAGGGGGCCAAGTACCTGGAAATGGAGTATGGAGGCCGAGGGATCTTGCTGGGCGGCGTTCCTGGCGTGGATCCGGGAACCGTACTGATTATCGGTGGAGGCGTCGTAGGAACCCATGCAGCCAAGATGGCCTGCGGGCTGGGTGCAAAAGTCTATTTGCTGGACTTCAATCTGCAACGGTTGCGATATTTGAGTGATGTCATGCCGGCGAACTGCATCCTTCTCATGTCCAACCCGGCGACTATCAGAAAACTCGTGAGAGAGGCCCACGTCGTGGTAGGCGCGGTGCTCATCCCGGGGGCCAAAGCGCCGAAGCTAATTACAAGAGAGATGTTAAGCACCATGAAGAGAGGCTCGGTGCTCGTGGACGTGGCCATTGACCAGGGGGGGTGCTTTGAAACCTCAAGGCCGACGACCCATTCCGATCCGATCTATCAAGTGGACGGTGTGGTGCACTACTGCGTGGCCAATATGCCCGGGGCCGTGGCCAAGACATCCACACTTGCCCTCACCAACGCCACCCTCCCCTATGCGGTTCAGATTGCCAACAAGGGGTGGAAAGGGGCTATCCGGGAAAACCCGGAAATCATGCACGGGGTGAATGTGGCTCAAGGTAAGGTAACCTGCCAGGGGGTTGCCGATGCCTTCGGTTTTGAGTGTGCTCAGTTTGACGAACTCATCTAAACGTCTCTGGATCCGGGTCAGGAGATCCGGGCCCCGGCTCCAGGGCATCTCTGATAGATTCGAAGAGCGAGAAAATACCCATCATTAAGGATCTTTGAGCAATGGATTTTAAAGGCTTGAGAGTCAACGGAAAACGGCTGCAGGACTCCGTTGAAGAAATGGCGGAAATTGGCGCGACTCCCAATGGCGGGATGCAGCGCCTGGCCCTTTCAGAAGAGGACAAAAGGGCAAGGGATCTTTTCGTGAGATGGCTGAAAGCGCTCAATCTGGAAATCATTATCGACGACATGGGAAATATTTTCGGAAACAGGCCGGGCAGAGCCCCCGGTCTTTCGCCGATCATGAGCGGGTCCCATATGGATTCTCAGCCAAAAGGGGGGCGATTTGACGGCGTCTTAGGCGTCATGGGGGCCTTGGAAGTGTTGCGCACACTGTGTGAGCACGATATTGAGACGGAGCGATCTGTTACAATCGTCAACTGGACCAACGAGGAAGGTTCTCGCTTTGCCCCCGCAATGGTCGGATCCGGTGTATGGACCGGCGCCCTGGACAGGGACTGGGCTTACGACAGGACCGATATAAACGGCAGGAGGTTTGAAGATGAACTGATCCGTATCTCCTACCAGGGCTCAGCCCCTGCCAGAAAATGGCCGGTCCACGTCTATTATGAATATCATATCGAACAAGGACCCATCCTTGAAAGCCAGGGAAAGACCATTGGTGCGCCCAAAGGCATTCTTTGTTTGCACTGGTATGACGTCTATGTGGAAGGGGAGGCCAATCAGGTAGGCCCGACGCCCATGGCAGGGCGACACGATGCCCTCTGTGCCTCTGCTGAAATGATCCTGAAGGTCAATGAACTGCCGCAGCGGATGGGCGGCAATATGGTCGCAACCGTCGGGGAAATTCAGAATTATCCGAATTCCAGAAACATCATTCCAGACAAGGTTCACTTCACCGTAGATATCCGCTCCTGGGACGACGGCCATGCCCGGAAAGCATGGGATATGGTCCGCAGTGACTTTGAAGAAATCGCTGCAAGGAGAGGCTGTTCAATCAAAATTGAAGAAACCTGGAGGGTCGAACATTCCCCTTTTGATGTGAAGTTGGTGCAGCGAATTCTCGAGATTGCCGAAGAATTGGGCTATGAAAGTCTCCATACGGTCAGCGGCGCAGGGCACGATGCCAGTTATATGAGCCGCGTCTGCCCAACGGCCATGATATTTGTTCCCAGTATTGGTGGTCGCAGCCATGTTGAAGTGGAAGACACAGCGTGGGAAGACTGCGAGGCTGGAGCAAATGTTCTGCTACACGCCGTTCTTCAATCTGCGAATGAGGAATAAATGTACTTGTCTGACGTCTTGAAAATTCTACAACTTATTGAAATTATGAATATTTACTGGGGCTTGGGAGTCTTGCCTCACACATGGCCCCAGTGAAACAAGAATTAGGTTTCACCGGGGCCAGTGTTCCATCATTCCAACTTTCCCATTGGGGCGAAGCCCCCAAGTTCGAAAAAAGGCCTCTGATTCAGAGGCCTTTTTCTGGGACGGAACGCTTTGAAAAGACGCGGTGACTATTCCTCGGCCACAGGGGCGTTTTCCGCTTCCGTGCCGTCTGCGGCCATACGTTTATAAAACGCATATCTCTCCTTCACATCTGCTTCGGCCTTTTGAAAAAGTTTTTCCGCATTCTCGGGAAAGGTCCGGGTCAGGCTTGAATACCGTACCTCGCCCATGAGGAATTCCTTGAAATCGGCTTTTGGTTCCTTGGAGTCGAGAATCAGCGGGTTTTTGCCCTCATCCTTGAGCATAGGGTTATACCGGTAAAGGAGCCAGTAACCCGCTTCAACCGCCTTCATCTCTTCCTCCTGGCTGCGGCCCATGTTGATACCGTGATTGATGCAGGGGGAGTAGGCGATAATAAGCGAAGGGCCGTGATAACTTTCCGCTTCCCTGACCGCCTTCATAAGCTGGTTCTTATTGGCCCCCATGGCGACAGATGCCACATAGACATATCCGTAGCTCATGGCCATTAGGCCCAGGTCCTTTTTCCGGGTCGGCTTTCCGCTGGCCGCAAATTTGGCGACCGCGCCCGTGGGTGTCGCTTTGGAAGACTGGCCACCGGTGTTGGAGTAGACCTCGGTATCCAACACAAGGATATTCA
Source organism: Desulfobacterales bacterium (assembly GCA_014382905.1). GTDB lineage: Bacteria > Desulfobacterota > DSM-4660 > Desulfatiglandales > Desulfatiglandaceae > JACNIU01. The sequence continues at coordinate 4,009 of JACNIU010000298.1, read as the reverse complement.
CATCATGCCCCGAGGCGATGACATGATCCAGACCTCCGTAACCGATATCGTAGGCCCACCCGTCCCCGCCAATAATCCAGATCGACTTCTTGGTGAGGTAGTCTCTCCTGTCCAGGATTTCAATAAGCAACGGGTTGAACTCAACGTCCGGGGCTGTGATCTCCAGTTCAATCAGATCGACAATTTTCCGGCCGAACTCCTTTGATTTTTCGCCGTCATCCATATTGTCAAGCCAGTTTTTCAGGGCCTCCTGGAGGTCTGTTGAGACTTTACTCTCCAGGGCCTCACGCACAAGGTCGGCTAACTTCTGACGTCGGTGGCTGACCGCCAACTCCATGCCGAATCCATACTCGGCGTTATCCTCGAACAGGGAATTGGCCCATGCCGGGCCATGGCCATCTTCATTTACTGTGTAGGGGCAAACAGGTGCTGACCCGCCATAGATGGACGAGCATCCTGTGGCGTTGGCAATCAACATGCGATCACCGAAGAGCTGTGTGACGAGTTTGATGTAAGGCGTCTCACCGCACCCAGGACATGCCCCCGAGAATTCAAAGAGGGGCTGCCGGAACTGGCTCCCTTTCACCGATGTGGCAGGCATCAGGTCGTCCAGGACGGGGAGCTTTGTTGAGAAGATATGATTGGGTACCTGCACCTCGGTTTGGGTGGCCAAAGGCTTCATGATAAGGGCTTTTTTCTTGGCAGGACAGACCTGGGCACAACTGCTGCATCCGGTGCAATCAAGAGGGTTCCCCTGAATACGGAACCGCATTCCGTTGAGTTCCTTTCCCTTGGCCTCAACGGTCTTAAATTCCTCAGGTGCGTTTTCAAGGTCTTCTTTCCGGGCCAGGACCGGCCGGATCACCGCGTGGGGGCAGACAAACGCGCACTGGTTGCACTGGATACAGTTTTCGGGCTGCCACTCCGGCGTATATATGGCGATACCCCGCTTTTCATAACGGGTCGTGGCTGTGGGAAAGATCCCGTCCGGGGGCATGGCGCTCACCGGGAGTTTGTCGCCCTGCTGGGCCAGCATGGGCCGCATGACGTTTGTTACAAACTCGGGCTCATCTTTCCCAATATAGGCCTCATGTCCGGCCTTGGCCCAGGCTTTCGGGACCTTAATCTTCTGAAGCGCACCCACGGCCTTGTCCACAGCATCCATGTTCATCTGGACCACATTTTCCCCCTTTTTCCCGTATGTCTCCTTTATGGCATCTTTGACGTAACCAAAGGCCTGGTCCGGGGGGATGACATTGGCTATTTGAAAGAAGGCCGCCTGCATGATCATATTGATACGGGCCCCGAGTCCCAATTCCGCGCCGATCTTGACCGCGTCAATATTGTAAAACTCAAGCTTCTTCTGCGCGATGGTCCGCTTCATGTGGTCCGGAAGCCTGCTTTCCATCTCTTTAACGCTCCAGGGGGAATTGAGCAGAAAGGCGCCTCCCTCCTTTATCCCCTCCAGGATGTCGTACTGGTCCACGAATGCAGGATTGTGACATGCGATAAAGTCCGAGTGAGTGAGCAGATACGGAGACTGGATCCTGTGGGGAGAGAACCTCAGGTGGGAGATGGTAATCCCTCCGGATTTTTTGGCATCATAGGCAAAATAGGCCTGGGCAAACATATCGGTGTTTTCGCCGATGATCTTGATCGAGTTCTTATTTGCGCCGACCGTCCCATCCGCGCCAAGACCCCAGAATTTGCACCTTACCGTCCCTTTCGGAGAGGGATCTATCTGTTCCTTCAAATCAAGGGATGTATACGTGACATCATCCACGATGCCCACCGTAAAATGGTTTTTCGGCGCCTTTGATCTGAGATTGTCAAAGGTCGCTTTGACCATGTTGGGGGTGAACTCCTTGCTTCCAAGACCATACCGCCCCCCTACGATGACCGGTGCCTCGCCCCGTTCCTGGAACAGGGTGCATACATCTTGATACAACGGCTCTCCCATTGCCCCCGGAGACTTGGTCCTGTCAAGGACAGCAATCCTCTGGGCCGTGGCAGGAAGGGACCTCAGGAAGTGCTCTCTTGAAAAGGGTGTATAAAGACGCACCTTTATCAGCCCCACGCGTTCGCCCGATGTATTCAGGTAGTTGACGGTCTCTTCGATAACATCGCAACTGGAGGCCATGGAAACGACGACCCTGTCCGCCTCCGGATCTCCCACATAGTCAAACAGGTTGTAGGGACGGCCCACCCGGTCACCCACTTTTTTCATCTCTTCCTGCACAATATCAGCGACCGGGGCATAGAAGGGGTTAGAGGCCTCGCGGTTCTGGAAAAAGATGTCCGGGTTCTGGGCCGTTCCCCTGAGCTGGGGATACTCGGGATTCATGGCCCGGCTTCTGAATTCCTCAATGGCATCCCAGTCCACCAGGGCGGCCATGTCATCATAGTCGATCAAATCGATCTTCTGGATCTCCATGGATGTCCTGAAACCGTCAAAAAAGTGGACAAAGGGGAGACCGGACCTGATAGCGGACAAATGCGCCACCAGGGCAAGGTCCATCACCTCCTGGACAGATGCGGATGCCAGCAGAGAAAACCCTGTCTGTCTGACCGCGTTAATATCCGAGTGATCGCCAAAGATGGAGAGGGCATGGGTGGCAATGGTCCTGGCAGACACATGGAAAACCCCGGGCATGAGTTCCCCCGCAATCTTGTACATGTTGGGGATCATCAGCAAAAGACCCTGGGAGGCGGTAAAAGTGGTGGAAAGGGCGCCGGCAGAGAGGGCCCCATGCACCGCCCCTGCAGCGCCTCCCTCTGATTGCATTTCCACGACCTTCAGGGTCTGCCCAAAGATATTTTTTCGACTATGCGCAGCCCATTCATCTGCGTACTCCCCCATACTGCTCGAAGGGGTGATCGGATAGATGGCGGCCACTTCACTCATGGCATAGGCCACATGGGCGGCAGCTTCGTTTCCTTCAATGGTCTTTGTATTTGGATTCATGATAACGGCTCCTTTCTAACAGTGTCATTTGGATTAGAAATATCCGCGGCTGTCTCTTTATTAAAATAGGCTATAGGAAAGCCTTCACCCCTATTTATTGAGAAGATACGCGTTCTTTGAAAAATGTCAGTTTAAATACAGGGTCTTATATTGTCAAGGTTTTACAGGAGAGGGCAGCAGGCAGTAGACGGGGGGCAGTAACAACCGAATGACGATTGAATGACTACCGAATGACGGCCGAAGGCCCAATGACTACCGAATGACTACTGAATGACGGCCGAAGGCCAAATGACGGCGCAGCCAAATGATCACTGGTCAATCAATAAGGTGCAGGAAGCGTTTCCAGTGGGGCCATGACCAGTAAATGATAAAGGCCTTTCCTTTTACCGAGTCCAGGGGGACGAACCCCCAGAACCTGCTGTCGTAACTGTGATTGCGGTTGTCCCCCATAACAAAGAGGTGGTCTTTCGGGACCGTTACAGGCCCGAAATGAGATTTTTCCTCTGAGCCGGGAGATCTTCTCCCCGCATCCGAGTAATAGCCGTGTGAGTCTTTGTAAGGTTTACCGTTGATATGGATTTTATTGTCGAGGATTTCGATCCTATCACCGGGCAGGCCGATGACCCGTTTGATAAAATCCTTGCTCTTGTCTACGGGATAGATAAATACGATCACATCATCATGTTTGGGTTCGCTGATCGGTATCAATACCTCGTTTATGAAAGGGATCTTAATACCGTACAGAAACTTGTTGACCAGGATATGGTCGCCTACCAGAAGTGTAGGTTCCATAGACCCGGAGGGGATCTTAAACGCCTGCACCACAAAGGTACGGATTAAGAGGGCCAGGATAATTGCGATAACCGCTGCCTCAGCATATTCACGAAAGACACTCTTCTTTCTCAAAAAAGACCTCCTTGAAAATATTTTTCACGGAATTTAATCTTTCCCGTCAAGGTTTGTAAAGGAAATAATCCATTTCATTTCTCGTAATAGTTCAGCCACTAAGGCACCAAGACACCAGGATTATAATATAATTCTCTT
>JACNIU010000196.1 GCA_014382905.1 Desulfobacterales bacterium | reverse complement strand
CAAGGACCCACTGTCCTGCGCTCATCTTTTCTATCTCTTCGGGCACGCCACATCAAAATTGCCCATATACCCACATCCCTGGGGCGCCGGTAGCTGATAAGCCGACAGAACCTTAGGTGTCGGCTTTGGCAGTCAAATCACGTTTTGCCTCCACAAAGGCAACTTCCTCTATCTCAACCCGCTCTTGAATAATGCGGGTAAGCCACTCCTCGACGCCTGCCTCCCTATGCAATCGGGCCAGAAAAGCCGCCCGTGCAGCAAGGCTGGCGGGGATAATCAAAGAAGCGGGTTTCGCTGCTTTGCGAACATGAATTGGCTCTTCCCATTCCGCGTCGTTATCGGCTTGCGCCATGACGAGTCGGTCAATTTCTTCTTCTGAGGCATTTTTTTTCATCGCTTTGCTTCTCACATCATAGCCGTCCATATGACTATACCAATTTCACTTTGTACTCAAGCGGCTGATCTGAAGAATGAATTCTTCCAGATCAGCAAGGTCAGGGCCAGTAATAACTTGGTACATACGAGTGTAATCTATCTCCCAATACCGATGAACCAGCAAATTCCGAAACCGGGCCATCTTAGCTAACCGCAAAGAGAGTTCCCGGTCAATCAGGTCGTGGTCACATAGGAGTTGAAAACAGCCGGCGTATTCCTCCGGGACTTCCCTGAGGACCTTTGCCGCAACATGGAGGCAAATATCTATAGCCGCTTCAGTAGCCACAATCAACCGGAAACTGGCAATGTCCTGTTTATCTTTGTCCTTTAGAAACTCATCCAGAGAGATATCCCCAAAGCGCCTCAGCCTTCCCACTGAATCCCTGATATCCCTGAATTTGGCGTACAGCTTGTCAATATTGAGGAGTTTCATATCATGGCCTCTGTTATATATCTGTGCCTGATGGGGGCTATGTCCAGATAGCTACGTGCAACACGGACCATGAATGCCACAACAGAACTCTCATCCCGCGCAAACAAGAGCTGCCCTCGGATCACGTGATAACAAAAAGAGAGAGGCGCCTTGTTGATCACCTTAGGTTCAACCAGGAACAAACCGTTCAACGCTTCTTCGATCTTATGAGCAAGCCCGACCTCATAATCCCAGACATCAGCAAGGTTTATGCCTTCAGCAAAGACTCCCAGATCGATATCCCGAAAACAGACTCCATCAAGAAAAGATCCGTGAAGAAACACAAACAGTATCTCCTGCCGGGTGCTGATGACCGCCGTGATACGCTCGACAACATCATCCCGCTGCGCATCATTCAGGCTATGCCACTTAACAGGCCGCATAAGAAAGCATACCTCAGGATGTCATGAAAATCAACTCATCTTTTGTCGGGCAGTCACAGGAATTGTCGGAAAGCGCATAAAAAAGCCCCCTTCCACCGGAACTGGAAGGGGGCTTTGGGTTCAACAGGGGCCTACGCGTATAAGGCCCTTGGCTAAATTTTGTGTTTAGAAAGTGATCTGGAACTGAACACCGTAGATGCCGTAACTGCCCATGTTTGTGGTACCGCCACCATCTACTTTCACATCGCCGTCATCATACCACATGAATTCCGGTCTCAGCCTGAAGCCCTTGGCCAGATCGATCGGAATACTTATGCCGTACATCTGGGTCCTTGCCTCTATGTTGCTACCCGTGAACGTTTCGTTCTTGGATTTCTGCTGTCCGTACATCACGTGGGGGGTAACAGGCCCGAATTTAAATGAAAGATCAAGCCAGAAAGAGTAGGTCTCTGCGTCGTTAATGGTATTGTTGGCTTTAAGTATGGCACTGGCAATAGCCGGTGCTACGGCGCTCGTAATGGATGGGCTGGTACCAGCGAGACCGCGGGTGTTGCCCCAGTTTTTGCCCCAGTTTCCTTCTGCCTCAATCCCAAACGGGCCAAACCCGGCCTTAAACCCCAGCGAAGCAATGTAGGAACTAATGGCGTCGTCAACGCCATTATTGAAACCAGGCATTCTGTCAACCGTCCTTTGCTGATACAGGAAGCCGGGATACAGATGCACCGGGCCTAAGTAAATCGGGACGCCGATATCGATCCTCGGGAGCTTGGTATTGGTCTGATAGCCTACACCTTCGCCACCGGCCCAGGGGCCATAGCTTCCAGCGGCGAGCGCGCCGTTGGGATCCACCAGGGCGATCTCGAGTCTTGCGACCTTACCGAACTTGAAGGTACCTCTTACCTGGGCAAAACGGCCGGAGTAGAAGTCACCGTAACCCACACCAATGATGTTGACCGATCCTGATCTTGTACCTAACAACTGTGACGGGTTCAGGGGTGAGAAGGGGGTTGTGGAGTGACCGGCCATGATCTGAAACATCGGGTTCACATCCCACCAGCCGTATGCGTGTCGAACCACCGCACTGAAGTCATTGTCAGAGGCGGATTGTATAGTGTTGCCACCGCCCTGGCCGAGTCCAAATTCGATGTACATGCCCACGTTGTCTTCATTGGTCCATCTGCCATAAAGGCGTGTAATATTGGGGACCTGAATGGCCGTGTTTTGAAGAGAGTCAGCGCCCATACCTCGGACCGTTGAATTGTCCTTATTCCTGTCAAGGTAATAGAAATCGGTAAAAATGATACCGCCAATCTTTACCGCTGCCGTGGCAGGCACTGTAAAAGCGACCAGGAGTAGGGCTGCAATTCCAAATACAAATAGTTTCTTCATTACTCTTTCCTCCTAAGAAATAGTTTTTGGTTAAACTCCTTTAACTTCGTAACCTATTAAAAATATTATGAAACCTATCGCCTCCCTTCTATAAAGAAAATATACTCATCATTAAAATAATTATGTTACAATCCTTGCTGGAGCATCATTTAACAAGTTATGAAGGAAATGTCAAGCATTTTTTCTCAGCATCAGGCCGTTTTCCCAATACCCTCAACAACATCCGAATAAATAACCGCCCGATAAGGCCCTTATTGCCAAACTCCAACAAAATCGACATCACCTATCTCTTGCTTGTGATGCGTCCAGATCCTCCCCG
>JACNIU010000334.1 GCA_014382905.1 Desulfobacterales bacterium | reverse complement strand
GCTCAAGGACGCGCCGCAGACGGTCATTTTGGGCCGTGTTCGGCCTGCGCCAGGGACCGAGCTCCGGATACAACCCCATCATCACAATCTGTCGGGTAGTCACCGGATAAAGCGGATCGATCGATTTGTGCTGGGGCACATATCCCGGAGACGCACGTCGGAAAGGTGTCTGCACCTTCCCCTTACGGGGCCTGATCAACCCCAGAATGGCCCTGAGCAAGGTTGTCTTGCCTCCACCATTGGGTCCGATGAAGGGCAAAAAGAGGCCCTGTGAGATCTTCAGGGAAACGTCGTGGAGTATGTCTTTCCGGCCATAGGCGACGGAAAGATGTTCGATCGTGATAATGGGCCCCGAGTCTTTTTTTCCGCCAGAAATTTGAATACACTTTGTAAACATTCGTGAGGAACACCTCAGAAGGCTTTACTAATCCGATTGACAATCAGGTCAATCAACGCCGGATAGTCTTCGGTATCCGGCTGACCACCCACCGATATGGGGCACACGACAACCCTGGCGCCTGTCTTTGATGCCACTAAATCGGCTGACTTGCGGCTGTAGTAGGGCTCCAGGACGATGACTTTGATTTTCTCCGTTTTCACGCGCTCAATTACCGCGGCCAGGTGCGACGGGCTTGGCGGAATGCCCGGCTTCGGTTCCAATTCGGCACCTATCTTGAGATTGAAACGATTGGCAAAATAGATCCAGCTCCGGTGATAGGTAACGATCTTTTGCCCGCGGAAGGGCCTCATCCGGCCCAGCCAACCGCCGAGCGCCTTTTCCATATTGGGGGCGCTGAGAAAGGCGTCGAGTTCTCCTTTCAAATTGAGGCCCCAGAGCCGCGCGCCGCCCACTTTGGCCACCAGTTCTTTCCCGAACATCTGCTCATCCAGAGATTCCCGGAATAGGGTGAGGTTTTTCTGAAAATCACCGGCATATTCGGGGGCGAGGCGCGAGAGACGATCGGCGATGCTTTTTGCTACTATTCTGGCGTTGAGCGGATCCAGCCAGTAGTGCGGATTGCCTTGAGGATGCACATCACCCATGGCGCGGGTAATCTTCGTTGAAGGAACTCCAAGCCTCAAGATACGTTCCGATGCGTCTATATGACGCGGACCCCCTTCACGAATGGCCATGTTTCGTGCTCCATCCAGGATCGGAGGCTCCCACCCAATTTCCAGATCCATGCCGACCCTGATCCACAGGTCCGCGTCCCTGGCCATCACAATATAGCTCGGTTTGCCTTGCATGAAGTGGGGATCTTCCCTGCCGCTGCAAATACTTCTGACGGATGCGTGCTCGCCGGCTATGGAACGAGCGATGGAGGCCAGGTCGGTCGTTGTGGTTACGATATTCAGTTCTTCGGCCCGTGCATAATCCCATGGAAGGGTATTTGCAACGAGGGCCAAAACCGCAGTCCACAAAAGCATGGTACAAAAACGCGATATTCTCTCCATAAATCTACTCCTTTCATTCAAGTAGAATCGTGGTATTTGTATAGCTTGCCGTCATACGATCCGAGGCAATGAATACCCAGACAAACTTGGCCGGAGGGCCGAACTGCATTAGAACTTGTGGGCGCCGTGCGTTCCAATTGCTATAATCGCCTGGACAAAGACCTGCCAGAAATCTTCCCTGCTCCCGTGGTCCAAAGCCCAATCACCATAGCTGGTCTGGAATCTGAGCCTCGAAAATTCGCTGGGGCTCCAGTCTATCATGCCCGACAAACGATAGCTGTTATCGAAGTTCTCCGAATTACCTGGGGGATACTGGTCCTTATTGGTGAGTCCAGCCATATCCCACCTGAGGCCGAGGCGCCAACGGGGAAGAAAACCGTAGAGCCCTTGAAGATAAAAGCCATCCTGGTTTTTCACCAGGCTACGTCCCACCATTGCAGGGTTCAGGTTGTGCCCAAGGACGTCCAGGTCAATTCTTCTTCGCAGATATTCACCCTGCACGAGCCAATCTCCCTGTCCGTGTTCCTGCGGGGAGTCGTATTTGTACACAAAATCGACTCCCCAGAAATAGCTGCGCCCATCAAGCCAATGATCTTCAGTCCCATCTCCGTTTCCGTCATGGGCTTCCTGGTGTTTGCCGGACGCGGCAAAAAGGCCAAACTGAAGACCATGTCTCGGCGGTAGATTGGGCGAGAGCTTGAGCCAGCCTACCCAGAGGCGGGGGCCGCTATGATCCGGCAGGTGCTCTCCGTTTATGTAGTTAAACATTCTTTCGTTGTCCCCTTGGGCCGCCTCCAGACCTAGCAGGAGATGAAAGGGTGTCGGTGCCAGCCAGGATAGTTGAGCGCCTGTCTCAAGAAGGCCATGGTCCCCAAAAACCAGTTCTGAAATGAGGGGCCTGTCCACAAAGTCCCATTCGTGGGGATGTTGACGGTTGATTCGGCTAAAATCGCTCAGAAACTTGCCGCCTTTCACCTGAAACCCAGCGGGCAGGCAGGTGGTCTGGAACACGGCTTCCTCTACCTCGAAGTGGCCGGGGTGATACGCAAAAGTCGTATATGCCTTGAAATAAGGGTCGACCTCGGCACCAAGATAGAGTTCTACCTCCCGCAGGTTAAAGCCCTTATCGAAGTAATGGGAGTGGTCATGATTATGACCGTGTGCATGACCAAAACCAGCCACTTCGCCCAGAAGGGTGCCAACGCCTTCATCGGTGTTATCGTTATAGTAATTGGTGTCAATGAATAATGCTATCTCCGGATTCATTGACTGAATAGCACTGCCAACGGAAGACCAGATTTTCTTTGGCGCCGAAGAAGGAGTTTCAGCGCTTGATTTGGCGATTTCTTTCTCAAGCTCATTTTCGCTGTCTGCGCCGGACTTCTCCGCCATCCTTTTAGAAAGGCCTTCAAGCTTCTCTTGCATCTCCTGCAATTTTGCCTCATAGGCTCGTCGTTCCTGCTCCATCTGTTCCCTTAACGCCTTTATTTGTTCTTGAATCGTTGCCAGCTTGTCGTTTTGCAGCCCTCTCTCTTGGCCAGAAGAAGGCGCTG
>JACNIU010000238.1 GCA_014382905.1 Desulfobacterales bacterium | reverse complement strand
TTGACATCCTCTTGCCTTTATTGTTATTATAACTCGATAAAATGACAGGCTGAGAAGCCCGGCCTGGAAGCCCTACGGGCTGGAAGCGGAGCCGGAAGCCGGCCCAGAGGGGAAGGCGAATATTTTTCAAAGGTCTCTTTTCGATATGACTTTGTTAAGTGGCTATTGACATCTTTGCGAAAGCTGGTATTTAAGGAAACATCAATAAGTCAAAATCTCACGCAAAGCCGCAAAGGGCGCAAAGTTAACTTGTTAATATTAAAAAATATTCTCTTGGCGTTCTTGGCGTCTTTGCGAGAGAATATAGTTTTTACGAATTCGTCAACTTTGTTGACCAGAACATTCAAGGGATAATCGTTCACGGTGAACCTCTGAACCTGGAACGGTTATTTCAAATGATTAAGGAGATATTTTATGAAAGTCCTCGTAAGCGATCCTTTGTCTGATGTGGGTGTAGAGATCTTCCAGGAAACACCTGGAATCGATGTGGATGTCAATACCGGCCTTACCCCGGAAGAGCTGAAAGGGATAATAGGCCTTTATGACGGCCTTGTTATCCGGAGCGCCACCAGGGTAACTGCCGACATTCTTGAAGCGGCCGATCGACTGAAGGTCATCGGTAGGGCCGGAATCGGCCTGGATAATGTGGATATCCGTGCTGCGAGCCAGCGTGGGATCGTGGTTATGAACACCCCTGAAGGGAACACCATTACGACTGCCGAGCATACCATCGCCATGATGATGGCCCTTTCACGGAATGTCCCCCAGGCAACAGCATCACTCAAGGAAGGGAAATGGGAAAAGAAGAAACTCAAGGGCCGTGAGCTTTTTAACAAGACATTAGGGCTTATCGGCGCAGGGCATATCGGCCGGATTGTGGCTGACAGGGCCAAGGGAATGAAGATGAACGTCATTGTCTATGATCCCTATATCAAACCGGACAGAATTGAAAAACTTGATCTTGAGCCGGTCTCGCTTGACGCACTCTTGGCCCGGGCGGATTACATTACGATCCACACGCCCAGGACTGAAGAAACGAGCAACATGATCAACAAGGAAACCATCTCAAAAATGAAAAAGGGCGCGATGCTGATCAACTGCGCCCGCGGAGGGATTGTAAACGAGGATGATGTGTATGAGGCCTTGAAGTCAGGCCATTTGGGAGGGGCGGCCTTTGATGTGTTCGGGTCCGAGCCGCCAGGGAAAATCCCCCTGATGGACCTGCCGAATTTCATTTGTACCCCCCATTTGGGGGCATCCACCACAGAGGCCCAGGATAACGTGGCCAAAGATGTGGCTGAACAGATCATTGCATACCTCCTCCATGGGACAGTGAAAAACGCTGTCAATGTACCCAGCATCAGCGCAGAACTGATGACCATTTTGAGGCCTTATGTAACCCTCCTCGAGAGAATGGGCTCACTCCAGTCCCAGTTGGCTGACAGCGCCCTGACCGAGGTGCAGGTCCGTTATACCGGGGTCATCACCGAATACGATGTTACCCCGCTCACTATCTCGATGCTGAAAGGGCTTTTGACGCCAATCCTCAAGTATGACGTAAACTTTGTGAACGCCCCTTATATTGCCGCTGACAGGGGCATAAAGGTAATCGAATCCAAGACCACTACCTCTGACGATTTTGCCAGCCTTGTCAGGCTCACGGTAAAGACCTTAGAGGGGGAAAACACCGTATCCGGGACGATCTTTGGTAAGAAATTACCCAGGATCTTACGAATTAACAACTTCTATCTCGAGGCGATTCCCGAGGGACACATCCTCCTCATCCATAACGAAAACACCCCGGGCGTCATAGGCCGGATCACCTCGGCCTTAGCCAGGCACGATATCAATATAGACCGCATGCAAGTCGGTGAGGAACAAGAAAAGAAGCAGAATGTGATACTCATAACAACCGGATCCAGTGTCAGTGAGGGCATCCTTGAAGAGATCCGCTCTCTCGACAATGTCTTCTCGGCACGAAAAATTGAATTGTAGGTAACACTTTAGGCGTTTAAACAAAGCGTTGGACCATGAGGGTCTCTTTCCCAAAGGACGTAAATACGTGGATCATTTCATAGGAACGGCAGCGAGGCCTTAGAATTCGTCACAGGACAGCCCCAGGAGAAGGTATCCATTTAAACGGACATCGCCTCTGCCTGCCCGGAAGCTGTATTGAACGTCAAGGGGGCGTTCTATACGCTCTGGAGAATTTTGTTACGTCCTTTGGGAAAGAGACCCTCACGGTCCCAGGCAACAAACGAATGATTGTAGCAAGACACTAAAGTAATACACTAAAGTAATACAATTGTAGGAGAGATATATTATGGCAGAAGAAGAAATGGGTTTCATTATAAAGGATAAAAGATCGTTTGATGAGCAGGGTGAACTCAGAGAAAAAGACGCCAAAGGAGAAACGGTAAAGGAGAAACCCAAACAAGAAACCCCCGGAAAGGAGGCCGGGTCACCGCCTCTGCCGGAGGTCAACTTCGCATCGCTTATCCTTAGCCTCAGTTCTACGGCCTTCCTTCACTTCGGGGAAATCCCTGATCCCGTGACCGGCGAAAAAAAGAAGGACCTGCCATTGGCCAAACATGTAATAGATACCATTGCCATGCTAAAGGAAAAAACCGAAGGGAACCTGGCAAAAGAAGAGAAGCAATTTATTGAAAACATCCTGTCCGAACTCAGGTTGCACTTTGTAAAGGCAAAATAGCAGAGATCATCAACCACTTAACGAAATCTGAAATAGAGGGACTCTGAATGAAATATAATCGATCCGGCGCTATCTGGCAAGGGCCCGGCATTGTAACGCGGGTGATCTTCTGCATTATTACTGCATTTATCTTTAACATTCCGATCGATTCGGGATCAGCACCACGGGCTCAGACAAGCCCGCTTCTGCCCACCGCCCCCGGCTCTTTCTCCGGCCTTGTCAAAAAGGCAAGGCCATCAGTGGTAAACATCAGTACCGTCAAGACTGTGACAGGAGGGATGACCCACCCCCTCCCCTTTAGAGGCCCCTCCGGACCGAATGATCCTTTAAGGGACTTTTTTGATCGGTTCTTCGGCGATCAGATGCCCAGGGACTACAAACAGAAAAATCTCGGATCCGGGTTTGTCATCGACGAAGATGGGTTTATCCTGACAAATAATCATGTTGTGGAGCAGGCGGACGAAATCACTGTCAAGTTAGCGGACGGGAGGAGCTTCAACGCGAAAGTCATAGGCCGCGATCCCAAAACCGACTTGGCCCTTATCCGGATCGAAACAGATCAACCGCTTAAACCGCTCCTTATGGGTGATTCCGACAAACTGGAGGTTGGTGATTGGGTCGTTGCCATGGGGAACCCCTTCGGTCTTGACAACACGGTCACGGCAGGGATTGTCAGCGCCAAATACAGACATATCGGCGCCGGGCCTTACGAGAATTTTATCCAGACCGATGCTTCCATCAATCCGGGAAACAGCGGGGGACCTCTTTTGAATACCGCCGGAGAGGTAATCGGGATCAATACCGCTATTTTCTCACGGACCGGCGGGAGTATCGGCATAGGGTTTGCGATCCCGATTAACATGGCCAAGCAGATCTTAGGCCAGCTCAAGAAAGGGAAAGTGGTCAGAGGCTGGTTAGGGGTTATGATCCAGAAAATTACCCCCGACCTGAAAAGCAAACTCAACTTGAAGGACGTTAAGGGCGCGTTGGTGGCAGATGTAACATCTGGAGGGCCTGCTGAAAAGGCGGAGATCAAGCGAGGGGACGTCATCGTTTCCTTTGACGGCAAGAAAATCGATGAAATGAAAGACCTGCCGTATATGGTCGCTTCCACGCCCATAGGGAAAATTGTGCCGGTAGTGGTGATCCGAAAGGGCCGAGAGCAGGCTTTTGATGTAAAGATAGGAGAGCTGGAGGAGGAAAAGAAGGGCCCTGAGGGGGCCGAGAGCGGCACCAAACAGCGATTCGGCATGAAAGTCGAAGAAGTCACACCACTCCTGGCAAAAGAGTTTGGCCTGTCGGAAATGACCGGACTCCTGATCGTTCAGGTGGATGGCAATTCGCCGGCCGCGGAAGCCGGCCTCAGGCCGGGGGATGTGATTTTAGAAATAGATCAGACCCCTGTCAAAAACTCTTCTGACTTCATTGAAAAAACCAGGGGGTACAAAAAGGGCGACACCGTCCTCTTCCTGATCAGGAGAGGAAACGCCACCCTGTATCTGACATTGAAGATTGACGATTAAAATTGACAATCAGCAACCCTCAATCCATTTCGCGCCAGCAAAACTGAATGCCCGATTGAAGGTCACCGCCCGCAGGCCTGATGGATACCACGAACTGGTCTCCATCATGGTACCTGTGAGCCTGTATGATCGCATTGAACTCCAAACAACTTCTGACAGCCGAATCACCATATCATGTGAAGGCTTTTCAGCGCCCGCCAATGAAGAAAACCTTGCATGCCGAGCTGCGAAGTCTTTTTTCGCTCAAACCGGCATTGACCATGGGCTTTCAATAAAACTCACGAAAAATATCCCGGTTGCGGCCGGGTTAGGCGGTGGGAGCAGTGATGCAGCGTGCGTGCTCAAGGCCCTCAACCGGAAGTTGTCCCGACCGCTCACAGCAAGACAGTTAGCGGAATTGGCACTCGGGTTGGGAGCGGATGTCCCGTTCTTCTTGAACGGAAGGCCCTGCATCGCCCGGGGGATTGGTGAAATCTTAGAACCTGTTGAAAACTGGCCGCAATTCTGGTATATTATTGTAACGCCGCCTATCAAGGTTTCCACCTCCTGGGTATATCGCAATCTCAATTGGTCATCGCCAGGTGTGGCAAGGGAATTAGAGTTGACAAATAATGAGTATCAATTTATAATTAAAAATTTAAAGAAAAAGCCGTTTCCGGTAGGTCGTATTTTGGAAAATGACTTAGAGGGGGTTACCGCTTCCCATTTCTCTGCCATAGAGAGCACCAAAAGGGCTTTGACCGAGGCAGGGGCGGATGGCGTCTTGATGTCAGGCAGCGGGCCAAGCGTTTTTGGAATTTTTAAGTCAAAAGATAAGGCTCTCCAGGCTAAAACAGATCTGGCCTCCTGTAATCTTGGGGATATTTTTTTGGCACAAGGCCTCTTGTGACTTTCGGCTTTTGGTTTTCCGCCTGCCGTTCTGAGACCTTTGAAAAATGCTCAATTTCGTTCAAGATCAAGCCACCGGCCCGTAGGGGCCTACGCCCCGGTGGGGCGCGTGAGGATTTTAACCACAGTAATATATTCAATATTTCGAGGATTAAAATCCGAACGGAACGCAGAGATTGTGCGAAAGGGGGCGTTTTTCAAAGGTCTCGTTCTGGGGTGTCGTCAAGCGGTAAGACACGGGCCTTTGGAGCCCGCATTCGGAGGTTCGAATCCTCCCACCCCAGCCAAAAGAGAAGTGACTTGAATATTGAGGATTGAATTTGGATCAGGAGATAAAACTTTTCGGTGGTACTTCAAATCCTGAATTGACGGCTGAGGTATGTGATTACCTCGGTATCAAACCGGGAAAAATCTTGGCCAAGACCTTTAGTGACGGGGAGATCCAGGTAGAGATTGGAGAAAACATCAGAGGAAGAGACGTCTTTATCATCCAGTCTACCTCCACCCCTGTCAACGACAACCTTATGCAGCTCTTGATCATAATGGATGCCATGAGAAGGGCGTCAGCCGAACGAATCACGGCCGTGCTCCCTTACTACGGGTATAGCCGGCAGGACCGAAAGGTTAAACCAAGGGTTCCCATAAGTGCCAAGCTTGTTGCCGATCTGATTACCGCTGCAGGAGCAAACAGGGTCGTGTCCATAGACCTGCATGCAGGGCAGATCCAGGGCTACTTTAACATCCCGGTTGACAACATCTTCGCTGCCCCGATCTTGCTCAAATATATACAGAACAACCTGCAAGACAACCTGGTTATTGTTTCGCCTGATGCTGGTGGTGTGGAAAGGGCCCGCGCTTTTGCCAAACGCCTGCGTGCATCCTTAGCCATAATAGACAAGAGACGCGAAGCCGCTAATATATCTGAGGCGATGAACATCATCGGTGAAGTGAAGGGAAAAACCGCCATCATCCTCGATGATATGGTCGATACCGCAGGAACGTTGACCCAGGCTGCAGTGGCACTCAAAGAAAGGGGCGCAATAAAGATCCACGCCTGTTGCACGCATGCCGTCCTCTCGGGGCCAGCCGTTACGAGAATCGACGCTTCACCCATTAGCAGGCTCATCATAACCAACACCATCCCTCTCAATGGTACGGCCAAAGGGTGTCGCAAAATCGTTGTTCTGTCCATAGCAGAACTCTTAGGAGAAACCATCAAGAGAAGCCACAGCTCTCATTCAGTAAGCACGTTGTTTGTTTAAAATATGAAAACGCCTGTGAAAAACCGGGCGTTTTTACTTTGTGAAAAATTTTATTAATACTGGAGGAATCAGATGCGTCAGATAACACTTGGTGCCCAAGTCAGAGAACGCACAGGAAAAGGGGCAGCCAGAAAATTAAGGAAAAGCAACCAGATACCAGCCATTTTCTATGGTCCGGGTAGCGTGCCGATTATGTTGGCCGTGGACTACATTGAACTTGAACGTATGACAAAACTAAGCGGGGCTGAAAATATCATTCTGGACCTTCAAGTCAAATCGGAGCAGGGTGAACAAACCAAGAGGGTGATGCTTAAAGAACTCACGGTAGATCCTGTTAAGAATACGTATCTTCATGCCGACTTCTACGAAATATCCATGGATAAAGAAATTACCGTGGACATCCCCGTCCGACTGATGAACACCCCGATAGGCGTGACCAATGGGGGGTTTCTGCAGCATGTCAGAAGAGAGCTTACGGTCTCCTGTCTCCCCGGCAGGCTGATAGACGCATTTGATATTGATGTATATGGACTGGACATCGGGGATAGTATTCATATTCGAGACATCAAGTTTCCAGAGGGCATCCGTTGTGAAGAAGAGGACCATCTCACCGTAGCAGTTGTTTCCGCGCCGGGAGGTGGCGTCGAGGAGGAAGAGGTGCCCGAAGAGGAAGTTGAGGTGGAAACGGCTGTCTCAGAAAAGGACACCGCCGAAGAATCGTAAGGAAGGGGGTGAACAGTAACACGAAAATTTGCGCTTGATTGTGGGCCTCGGTAATCCCGGGCCAGAATACGAAAATACAAGACATAACATGGGCTTTAAGGTTGTGGACCTGTGGTGCAAGGATCTGGGGCTGACCCTGAGCACCCGTCGCTTCCGGGCAAGGGCGGCCCGGGCGGAATTCCGGGGAAATAATATCATACTTCTTTGCCCCCTGAGCTTTATGAACCTGAGCGGTGAATCGGTCAGGGCCTGTGCTGACTATTATGACCTGGAGACCGAAAGAATCCTGGTCGTCCATGATGATCTGGACATCCCCCTGGGAAGGATAAAAGTCGCCAGAGAGAGTGGCGCCGGGGGGCACAAAGGCGTGTCATCCATCATCCGCCATCTGGGTAGCACAGGATTTTGCCGGGTCAAAATCGGCATAGGACATCCGCGCTACGGAGAAGCCGTAGAAGACTATGTCCTCGCTCCCTTTTACGCCGATGAAAGAGGGCTTGCCGAAGATGTACTCCGAGTGGCCGTTAACGCTTGCGAACTGTTCGTTTTGGAAGGTGTTGAATCGGCAATGAATCATATCAATTGCCAGAACTTAGTGAATTAAGGAGGAAACAAACTAATGCAGGGATTAACCGTTTATGCTCCCTTTTTGGGGATCTTGAGTCTGATTATCGCTTGGCTGATATATAATTATGTCAAGAAACAGCCGAATGGCACTCCGTTGATGCAGGAACTTGAGGAAGCGATTCATACAGGCGCGATGACCTTCCTGAAGAAAGAGTACTCTGTTCTGATTGTCTTTATTGCCGTTGTGTTTATTCTTTTGGGGTGGGGAATTGCGTGGAAAACCGCCATTGCCTTTGTGACAGGCGCCCTTTGCTCGATGGCCGCCGGCTTTTCGGGCATGACGGCAGCCACCAGGGGGAACTCCCGGACGGCAGAGGCTGCCAATAAGTTCGGCCAGGCAAAAGCCCTCAATGTCTCCTATTTTTCCGGTTCCGTCATGGGTCTGGCCGTCGCCGGATTAGGACTCTTAGGAGTAGGGTTCTGGTTCTGGTGGTACGGTGGAGATCCGGCCACTGCACAATATATCAACGGCTTCGCCATGGGTGCAAGTTCCATTGCCCTGTTTGCCCGTGTTGGTGGCGGCATTTATACCAAGGCAGCGGACGTGGGGGCAGATTTAGTGGGTAAAGTGGAAGCAGGCATCCCCGAAGATGACCCGAGGAACCCGGGCGTCATTGCTGACAATGTGGGGGACAATGTGGGGGATATCGCCGGGATGGGCGCTGACATTTTCGAGTCATTTGTCGGTTCGCTCATTGCTACGATCGCCATCGCCGCTACTTTGAGCATCAACACGCCGGAGACCCTTGCGGCATTCGCCAAGGAATTCCCTGTTTTAAAAGACCTATCCGCGACGGCTATTAAGCTGAAATATATGACCATGCCTGTCCTGGTAGCCATGGCAGGTCTGCTAAGCTCGTTTGTGGGCGTGTTCTCTATCAAAGTCTTCCAAAAAGGGAACCCTGCAGGGGCCCTGAGATACACAACCTTTGTGGCTGCGATCATCTTTGTGGTTCTTACCATAATTGTTACCAAGTCTCTCGGTATGCCTATGGGCGCCTTCTGGGCAGTATTTTCCGGCCTGCTTTGTGGTATTGCCATCGGCCTCCTTGCCGAATACTACACCTCGGGCCCACCGATCAGGCGTATCGCCAAACAATCCGAAACCGGTCCCGCCACCGTCATTATTGCAGGCCTGGCAGTTGGCATGCAATCCACTTATCTCCCCATCTTGGGCATCTGCGTGGCCACCTTCGTCGGATATGAGACCGCCGGGATTTACGGCATCGGCCTTTCAGCCGTGGGCATGCTGGCAACAGTCGGCGCAACCATGACCGTGGATGCATACGGCCCGATTGCCGACAACGCGGGCGGTATCTCGGAAATGGCCGGCCTCGGTCCCGAGACAAGGAAGATAACAGACGGTCTCGATGCCCTTGGCAACACCACTGCTGCCATCGGAAAAGGGTTTGCCATCGGCTCCGCAGCCCTGACCGCTTTGGCCCTTTTTGTGGCCTATACGCAGGCCGCCAATCTCGGGCAAGTCCTCATCGACAACCCGATGGTGATTATCGGGCTCTTTATCGGCGGTATGGTCCCGATGACATGCGCGGCCCTTACCATGACCTCGGTTGGCAAGGCGGCCTTCAGCATCGTGGAAGAGATCCGTCGCCAGTTCCGGGAAATCCCCGGCCTCTTGGAAGGAAAGGAGGGTGCCAAGCCCGATCCGGCAACCTGCGTGTCCATTGCAACCACCTCTGCCCTTAAGGAAATGGTAGCCCCCGGCCTCGTGGCTGTTCTCACACCTGTTGCCGTCGGTTTCCTCTTGGGCAAAGAAACTTTAGGTGGTATGCTGTTGGGCGCGACCGTCATGGGAGCGTTCTTAGCACTATTCATGGCCAATAGCGGCGGCGCATGGGACAATGCCAAGAAATGGATAGAGGCAGGTAACTTGGGAGGAAAAGGCTCTAACAATCATAAGGCCGCTGTGGTGGGCGATACCGTTGGTGATCCGTTTAAAGACACCTCAGGTCCGGCCATGAACATTCTGATCAAGCTTATGGCTGTGGTCTCTCTGGTAATAGCACCGATTCTTCCGACATTGGGCTTATTTATAAGATAATGATTTGATCTAAGAAAACCTGTACGGTTAAAACCGGCTCATGGCCAATAGCTCATAAAATGAAAAATTGAGCTTGAAGCCATGAGCCATAACCTTAATATGTGGAGGTGTATATGTTTCAGGTAGGCGATTTGGCCGTTTATCCTGCGCATGGCGTCGGCATCATCGAAAAGATAGAAAGCCAGGAATTCTCTGGTTGTGAGCAGGATTTTTATGTAATGCGAATTCTCAATAATAATATGATTATCATGATCCCTACCAGTAATGCGGGTAATGTCGGTTTGAGAGAGATTATCGGAAAAGCAGAGCTTCCAAGACTCTACTCAATTCTGAAAAGGAGGGATGTCCCTCTTGACAATCAGACGTGGAATCGGCGTTACCGGGAATACATGGACAAGATTAAAACAGGATCTGTCTTTGAAGTAGCTGAGGTTTACCGCGATCTGTTGATTCTGAGAGTGGAAAAGGAACTTTCTTTTGGTGAGAGAAAGATGTTGGATACTGCCAGGACCCTTCTGATCAAAGAGATATCTCTTGCCAAGGAGATCGGTGAATCACAGGTAGAGAAAGACTTAGATAAAATGTTTGCCTGATCTGTCACACTGTTCCAATCCTCCTCAACGACTCAACCACTCAACTTTTGCACAATCTCTGTAATAGTAAACATTTTGTTAGTGTCCCAACGCTTAGGGCTCGCGCAAAAATAAGTTCTCAGAATTGGCGCCCAGATTTAGGTCAGATTTGGCTGCGCCGATTGAGCAAAACCACCCCAGTTAGATGGGCTTCGCATCTAACGGGGCAGGCAGGAATAGTCGTACTATTTCGAGGACTTTGGGATTGAGGCGCGGTCCAAGATGATCTGAAGATGGGATGCGAAAATGTGAAATTAATTTTGCGCGAGCCCTTAGACAGGATATTTTCCTATGAGGTGCCTGAGAACGCTCAGGACACCCGGTTGGACATCTTTCTCTGTAGCATCTCAACCGGTCTGTCTCGATCAAGGATACAGGCGCTTATAAAGGACGAACACGCCAAGGTAAACAATCGCCCTTCAAAACCAAGCCACAAATTGAAGGCCGGAGATCGGGTTTCACTTTCAATCCCGCCCCCCGTTGCCCCGATTCTTACGCCCGACGACGTGGACTTTCAGATTATCCACGAAGACACTTCCTTAATCGTCTTATCGAAACCGCCAGGGATTGTTGTCCATCCGGCCCCGGGGCATTCAACCGGAACCCTGGTCCACGGCCTTCTTAAACACTGCAAGGACCTCTCCGGGATCGGGGGAACATTAAGACCCGGTATTGTACACCGGCTTGATAAGGATACGTCCGGCCTCATGGTTGTGGCAAAAAACGACCAGGCTCACGCATCTCTCGCCCGGCAATTCAAATCCGGTTTGGTAAAAAAACAATACATAGCCCTCGTACATGGACGAATCAGCGGTGAGGGAGGAAAGATGGACCTGCCTATTGCGCGACATCCTGCGAAGCGAAAGGAGATGGCGGTAGTCACCTCGGGAGGAAGGCGGGCCCTCACGCTATGGCAGAAAGTGGCAGAGTTTCAAAGCGGGTTTTCTCTCCTCTCTGTTTCCATAAAAACGGGACGGACCCACCAGATTCGCGTCCATCTTTCCCATGAGGGTCATCCTGTCGCGGGTGATCCTGTCTATGGATACGGGCGTAACTGGTGGAAAAAATGTTTCAACCAAAAAGGTGCTGTGCTCAACCTGAAAAGGCAAATGCTTCACTCCGAACGGTTAGGTTTTACCCATCCGGCGAGCAAGCGTTATATGGAGTTCGAAGCGCCCCTTCCGGACGACATGAAGCAGGTCTTAGAGTTTATAAAATGGCTGGATTTACAATTATGATTTGCCATCTTGTCATAAAAACCTTGACATAAGGAAGAAAGGAACTATAATAGACCAATCTTATAATATTTTCCTGCCTTACGGGGGATTCGGTATAGACCGGATATCTGTATAGACTTCATAACAACTCTGCTGAGTAACCCTCGCTAACTCACATAAAAGGGTTCCCAAGGCACAACCCCTGTTTGCAACGGGGCATTGTGATGGCTTTCAGCTTATGTCGTTATAGCCGATCTGTTTTCTTTTCCAGATTTTCTCTGGTTATGAACTTGATTTTTTGCGAAACCGTACAACATGTTTTAATGGAGAAAAAGAATGAATCTTGTTGAACTTAAAACAATGAAGATCAGTGTGCTGACAGAAATGGCAAAGGAGTTTCACATTGAGGGAGCATCCGGTATGCGAAAGCAGGATCTCACCTTCTCTCTGCTCCAGGCCCATTCAGCACGAAATGGTTTGATTTATGGCGAGGGAGTCCTGGAAATCCTTCCGGATGGCTTTGGCTTCCTGAGGGCCCCGGACGCCAATTACCTTCCAGGCCCTGACGATATCTATATCTCTCCTTCCCAGATTCGTCGATTTAATCTGAGAAAAGGGGACACCGTCTCCGGACAGATCCGGCCCCCAAAGGAATCTGAGAGATATTTTGCCCTTTTAAAGGTCGAAAACGTCAATCATCAGGACCCGGAGATATCAAGAGAAAAGATCCTGTTTGACAACCTTACCCCGCTCTATCCTGATAAAAGGATCCCCTTGGAAGTTGCATCTGATAATTATTCCACAAGAATTATGGATCTGATGACACCGATCGGAAAAGGCCAGAGGGGCCTGATTGTCGCCCCTCCAAGGACTGGAAAAACCATGCTCCTGCAGAATGTTGCCAACAGCGTATCGGCCAACGAAAAAAATATTCACAAGATCGTGCTTCTCATCGATGAAAGACCGGAAGAGGTGACCGATATGGCGCGATCCGTGGAGGCCGAAGTGATCAGCTCCACCTTTGACGAACCTCCTCAACGACACGTCCAGGTAGCTGAAATGGTCATTGAAAAGGCCAAAAGGCTGGTTGAACACAAGCTTGATGTCCTCATTCTTTTGGATAGCATTACGCGGTTAGCGAGGGCATATAACTCCGTCGTTCCCCCCAGTGGAAAGATCCTTTCCGGCGGGTTGGATTCCAATGCACTCCACAAACCAAAACGCTTTTTTGGCGCCGCGAGAAACATTGAGGAAGGGGGCAGCCTCACCATCATTGCCACGGCCCTTATTGACACCGGAAGCAGGATGGATGAGGTCATTTTTGAGGAATTCAAAGGCACTGGCAATATGGAGATTCACTTGGATCGAAAGCTGAGTGACAGACGGATCTTTCCATCCATTGACATCAACCTCTCAGGGACCCGGAAAGAGGAACTTCTGTTAGAAGAAGCGGATCTCCACCGCATCTGGATTTTACGTAAACTGCTTGCCCCATTGACCCCGGTGGACAGCATGGAATTCTTGCTTGAAAAAATAAAGGGCACGAGAGATAATAAAGAGTTTCTGAATTCAATGAGCGACTAAACAAATCTGGAGAAATCAGGAGTAATAAAAAAGATGAAAGCAGGTATCCATCCAAAATATTACAGGGCGACGGTACACTGTGCCTGTGGGAGTGAATTTGAAACCGGTTCCACTGTCAAGGAAATTAATATCGAAATCTGCTCCAAATGCCATCCGTTTTTTACAGGCAAACAGAAGTTAGTAGATTCAGCAGGCAGAGTGGAACGCTTTAGGAGAAAGTACGCGCAATTTGATAAGGCATCTGCCGCAGCTAAAACTGAAGCATAAAACGGTAACCCACAGAGGACCTGCCTTTGATTTCTCCCAAAAGACGGATCTCCTTTTGCTAAGGGCTCACGCAAAAATAAATTCGCAGAATTGACGCTCAGATTTAGGTCGGATTTGGTTGCTGCGATTGAGTGAAGCCACAGGAATAGTGAACTATTTCGAGGACTTCACGATTGAGCAGCAGCCGAAGACGGCCTGAAGCTGAGATGTAAAAATGTGAAGTTATTTTTGAGTGAGCCCTAAGCCGTCCAGGCATAGCCAATTGACCCTGATCATGTCCAAAGGACATGGATTCCCTGTAACACTTTAGCCGTCTGAAACAAACCGTTAGACCATGAGGGCCTCTGTCCCCGGTACCATCTTCCGGAGCTACGGGGCAGGCGGGGCGGGTGCAGAAATTCCGGCCTCCGGCTCGGAGAAAAAATAACCATCCTCGAACAGACGTTTAGGTGGCGCTGATGTTTGCCAAAGTCAAAGAGATAGAAGAACGTTATAATGAATTGGAGAACGCTCTGGGTCAACCCGAGATTATCCGTGATCAAAAGGCCTATCAGACATACGCCAAGGAACGGAGCATCCTTGTCCCAATTATTGTTAGCTTCCGAAAACTTAAGTCGATTCAAGATGAGATCGCCAGCAACCAGTCTTTGCTGAGTGATCCAGACCCTGAAATCAGACACCTTGCCAAAGAAGAAATCGAGGCCTTAGGCGTAAGCCTGTCGAAAATAGAACGGAATCTCAAGATCCTTCTTATCCCCAAAGACCCCAACGACGACAAGAACATTCTTTTAGAGATAAGGGCAGGTACCGGCGGGGAAGAAGCAGCGCTTTTTGCCGCCGACCTCTTCAGGATGTATAGCCGATACGCTGAAGTAAAGGGATGGAAAACAGAAATCCTTGGTAAACACATAACCGGCATCGGGGGGCTGAAAGAAATCATCATCCTTGTGGAAGGGGAAATGGTATTCAGCAGGCTCAAGTATGAAAGCGGGGCTCATCGGGTCCAGCGCGTGCCCGAGACGGAGACTCAAGGTCGAATACACACATCTGCAGTCACCGTGGCTGTGCTTCTGGAGGCCGAAGAAATAGATGTGGAAATCAACCCCGAAGATCTCCGTATAGACGTGTACCGTTCCTCGGGACCTGGAGGTCAACACGTAAACAAGACTGCCTCGGCTGTCCGAATTACTCACTTCCCCTCAGGGCTTGTAGTGACCTGCCAGGATGAAAAGTCCCAGCACAAGAACAAGGCCAAGGCAATGAAGGTGCTCAGATCCAGACTGCTGGATCTTGAAACCGCCCAACAGCAATCCAAGATCTCCGAAGAACGGAGGACGATGGTTGGCTCCGGCGACAGGAGTGAAAGAATCAGGACTTATAACTTTCCCCAGGGAAGGGTCACTGACCACAGGCTCGGGCTCACTCTCTACAAATTAGAGACGCTTCTCCAGGGAGAGCTGGATCTTGTTATCGAACCCCTTATCACTCACTTTCAGACCACAGCCCTGAAAAAGGCTGGCGGAAATTGATCCACGACCCAGCGCATGGGTTAGCTTTCCTGAATTCCCGCGGGAATGACGAAAACGGATGATTTCTGACTTTTTGCGAGCTTGTCAATATTCAATATCCAATCTTGATAAAGCCGCAAAAAGGCGCAAAATGCACAAGAATTGAAAACGGCAAGTAAGAAAATCAAAGAGTTATAAGCCGTGAAAATTTGATCTCAGACTTTTTACGAGACCATCAATCTTCAATCTAAAAATGCCCCCGAAAAGATGGC
>JACNIU010000037.1 GCA_014382905.1 Desulfobacterales bacterium | reverse complement strand
TGTGACGACGATCCTGCCATCTTTCAGAAAAACACCCCCAAAACAACCGGTCAACCTTTCATCATAGAAGGCATGCAGCCATCCAGGTTCCAGGTCAATCTTTCCAACAAACCACTCTTCATAATTTAAGAACAGCCCGAGCCCCCTATCAAAACCAGGGAAAAGGGTTCTCCTGACCCGCGATAGCGTACCATCCGCTCCCACAAGATAGTTTGTCCTCACTTCAAATTCATGACCGTTCATGGCCACCCTCAGGAGGATCTCATCACCTTGCTTCATACAACCCCTGAAACTGCATCGGTCCACCAGGGCAGCGTCACTCCGGCCGCACAACCATTTATCGAGCCCGGCACGCTTCACACTTATCCCGTCAGTTCCACGGTTTCCTCTGCTCAAGGCCGTTTCAACAAAAGGGCTGTCCATGTCCATATAGGAACGAACGCCTTTTACGCTCAAAGGCTGGCACCATATGTTTTGAGGGATATCCCCGAAATTGTCGGCGATGAACCTGAGGGCACTTGGAAAAAGCATACCGCTGCACATCTTGTGTCTGGGCAACTTTTTTTTCTCTAAAATCAGAGTCCGCAACCCTTGCCCGCTCAGGGCCATGGCAGTTGAAGCGCCCGCCGGGCCAGAGCCCACAATGACTACGTCATATTTCTCCTTAAGAGCAGTTTGTCTATTTTTCATTGCCCGCCGCAATATCCGGAGATCCAGGTTTGTTCCAGGTATTCCATGCCTCTATGCCGCCCCCCGACACCACAATGAGATCCACGCTGGGGTCACACTAAGGGCTCGCGCAAAAATAACATTTTTGCATCCTAACTTCACATAACCTCTTTGATAACCGCCCTCATAAAGGCGGGAAGATCATCCGGCCTCCTGCTGGTAATCAGTTTTCCGTCTATTACCACTTCCTCGTCAACCCAGTTTGCCCCTGCATGAATCAAGTCGTCCTTGATTGCAAAAAAAGAAGTCACCTTGCGGCCTTCCAATATCCGGGCCGATGCGAGCATCCAGCCGGCGTGGCAGATGGCCGCTACTACTTTCTGTGCTTCAAATAGTTCTTTTACCAGTTTGACCATTCCCGGATAACGCCTCATGTGATCAGGCGCGTATCCACCCGGGATGATGATGCCATCAAATTCCGAAGCTGAAATCTGATCGGCACCGACATCCTCCGTTGCCTTGGTTCCTGATTTGCCGGAGTATGCTTTGGCGCGACCTGATCCCACCACTACCACATGGGCCCCCGCCTCCTTAAGCCTGTAGTAGGGATACCAGAATTCGAGGTCATTGAACATCTCTTCAACCAGAATAATGATCTTCTTTCCTTCCAATTCCATTTTTTCCTCCGATTCTATTTTCCTTTTGAAGGGTTTTCCCCAAAACCAAGAGATATTGAAGAAGATCTCTGCACTTTTTGTAAAATAGCCTGTTTGTGCCGCGTAAAACCGCCAGATTGATGCTCCATGACAAATTCACATTTAATGAAGTCCTGTGCTCACATTATCACAGAAAGCGTATTTCTCCCACTTAAGAGAGAACACGCCCCAACATAACCTAAAACACCAGGATACGAATCATGGGTTTCCCATAATCACCATCTTTGTGATGTGATCCGTCTGAAAATGCAATGTGATGTCAGAAAACCAAACATCAGTAAAGTTCACGTTGAGAATATCTGGAATTCTTTTACATTTCAAAAACCAGAGATAATATAGGGGTGAAATCTGCTACAGATTCCCCCCTTCGTCCCCTGTTCATCACATGGTACCATGCGTCCGGGTATTGGATTCTTAACGGTCTCGACACGGCAATATCTTGTTGGGTCTTCAATTAAGAGTCAAGCAAAGACTTTTTATTACTGATCAAGCATGCTGTTCAATTCCCTGCGGTTCACTTTGCCTGTCGCGAGCAGCGGCATCTTCTCGATGAACCTGATCTCCCTCAATTTCTTGTAGGGTGCAACCTGCCCGTTGACGAATTCCATTAATTCTTCGGGTGTAACCTCGGCTCCTTCCTTCATCTGAACAAAGCCCATGGGATCTCTCCCAGTTCTTCGTGTTTTTTCCCGACGGCCGCACACATATATACGGCCGGGTATTTGTACAAAATTTCCTCGAGCATCCTCGGGGCAATATTGTAGCCCTTGTACTTGATGAGTTCTTTCTTTCTTCCCGTGACATAAAAGAACCCGTTCCCGTCCATTGTACTCTGATCCCCGGTATAGAGCCAGCCGTCCCTGAAGGCATCTTTCGTGTCTTCGGGCCTGTTCAGGTAGCCCAGCGCGACTGACGGGCCCTTTTCAATCAGTTCCCCTTCCTCGCCCACCGCCATTCCCTCCCTCACCCGTTTCCATACACTTGTTAATAATGTGGAGTCAGCCTTCGAAACCGATGGGCAGTCACCGCCACAAATCGCTCTTATTTGCCTGTCCCCTTTTCTTTTGGCCTAAAGTGATTTTACACCACCTTTCATTTCTTGGAGGCCATGTGTGGTGATCGACGCTCTAAAGAAATTTGTCTTGCAAGGTAGATTTTTGCCAGGCTCTGGTATGGCACATCCTTTTTGTTCGCAAGAATCTTTAGTTCTGCCAGCATACCCTCCGGAAGTCGAATCGAAATCGACTTTACCGACGGCTTCAGTTTGGGAAAAGAAGCTCGCTTGAATTCTCTAATATCAAAATAATCAAGAGGAGAATGAGTTGCCCAGAATTCTCTCTCCTCATCTTCATTCTTAAAGTCTGGAATAATGTTACCCTTTTTCATCGTAAAATTCCCTCTCTCTTCTATTCATATCCCTGGCAGAGATCACTCTAATCAAGTTATCCCTCTTGGTGAATATGACAACAAGAAAACGATCTCCATCTGTTTTCCCAAAAGCAGCCCACCGATTTTCAGAGACAGAATCCTTTCGATCATCAAGTACAAGAAGAGGTCTGTTAAAAAACACCTATTCCATCTTCCAGTTCCAAAAAGACCACAATGATACCCAGATCCTGTCCGC
>JACNIU010000038.1 GCA_014382905.1 Desulfobacterales bacterium | reverse complement strand
TATGTTTTATGTGTTCGGTGCGTTGCCCCATAAGAGTCGTTACAAAGGACGATCAAGTGAAATGGATTGAGGGTAATCCGCATGTGGCCGGAATGGAGGGGAGCCTTTGCGCGCGGGGCGCGGCAGGAATTGCCCTGCTCTATGACAGCGAACGGGTTCAGTCTCCCATGATCAGAACCGGGCCCCGGGGATCAGGTCAGTGGCAGAAGGCCACATGGGAAGAGGCCCTTGAATACGTGGGGGAAAAGCTCGGAAAAATCATTGAGGAAAATGGAGGACACAGCGTAATTCTTGGAGAGCGCACGCAGCTCGCAACCCATGTGAGCAAGACCTTTCTCAAGGCCATTGGGTCCCCCAACCATTTCACCCACGACGCCCTGTGTAAGGGCTCGGTAAATACTGCGGCTCGTTCCCTTTTCGGCTATACCGATGCGCAAATGGGACTGGATTATAAGAACACGAAGCACATCATCTTTTATGGCCGTAACTTCTTCGAGGCTATTGAAGTAAAAGGGGTCAACGCCCTAACTGAAGCAATTGAAAAAGGAGCAAAGCTCACCTACGTCGACCCGAGGGTCAGTGTTACTGCAACCAAATCCAATCGTTACTGGATGATCCGGCCGGGGACAGATCTTGCCCTCAACTACGGCCTGATACACGTAATTTTGAGGGACAGGCTATACGATGCAGGATATATAAGCCGCTGGGTTACCGGTCTTCCCGAGCTTCAGGATTTTATCCAGCCCTATACGCCACAATGGGCCGAAAAGGAAACCGGAATATCTGCATCGGAGATAGAGTCATTTGCTCGGGAAGTGGCTAAGGACAAACCCTCGGTCATTTTTCACTTTGGATATCGGGGGGCAAGCCACACCAATGAGATATATATGCGCCGTTCGATTCTGATTCTGAATGCCCTGATGGGCAGCGTTGAGGCAAAGGGGGGAATCTTCTTTAAAAAAGGCCCGGGAGAGGTTGGAAAAAAACCTGCACGGAAGCTTACAGAGCAGGAATTCCCCGAAATCAAGGTCCCTCGATTCGATAAGGTAGGTACGGCTGAATTCCTGCTCCCCGATCCCAATCATGGGGTCGGTCAGATGCTGCCATACGCAATACTCAATGAAGATCCATATCCCATCAAGGCGCTGATCAACTACCGTTTTGACCCGATCATGTCCATACCAGATTCGAACCAGACGAAGAAGGCCTTGGACAAACTGGACCTGATCGTGACCATTGATATCAACTACAGTGACATTGCCTGGCACTCCGATATCATTCTCCCTGAGTCCACATATCTGGAAAGGACCGATTCTGTCCAGCAGGCCAACGGCCTCAAGCCACAGATGTTTTTGAGACAGCAGGCGGTCACCCCCTGTTATGATACGCGCCCGGGGGCCATCATCCTTAAACAGATAGGCGAGCGGTTGGGGATCGGGAAATACTTCCCCTATCAGACCATGGAAGATCTGGTTTCCTGGCAGTTGGAAGGGACAGGGTTCCACATTGAGGACTTCCGGGCCAAGGGTTTCGTGGCATATGGTAGTGAGCAAATCCTGTGGAATCGAAATGATGGTATCAAATTCAAGACGCCTTCCAAAAAAATAGAATTTGTATCATCTTTGTTGGAGGACGCGGGCTTTCAATCCTTTCCACCTTATGAATCCATGTCTTCGCCACCTGAGAGCCAGTTTAGATTGGTTACAGGGCGTTGCGCCCTCCATACCCATATTTCCACTCAAAACAATCCCTATCTAAATGAGATTGCCCCTGAAAATGTTCTTTGGATCAATACAGAAGAGGCTAATAAGATAGGCGTAAAAGAAGGGAACTGGGTTGAAGTGTCATCTGCGCGTGGTTCAGGAAAAATCAAGGCATTTGTTACCGATCTTATCCATCCGGAGGCAGTGTTTATGCTCCACGGTTTCGGCCATCAAACGCAAGCGGCCACCCGCTCTTTCAACAAAGGTCTCAGTGATGCCCTCCTGATGGAGAACGTATCTGACAGGATCGGCGGAAGCCCGGCCCTTCATCACACCTTTGTCACGGTCAATCCAGTTTAAATATACCTTCAGGCGAGCTGGGAGGAGGATAATGAGTAAATACTACCTATTCCAGGATACAAAGAAATGCATCGGTTGCCATAGCTGTGAAGTTGCTTGCAAGAGCAACAAGAATCTGCCAGTAGGACCCAAGCTCTGTGAAATCATTACCATCGGCCCTGCCTTTGTTGGTGGTCTTCCCAGGGCCGCCTATACGTTTATGCCCTGTTTTCACTGTGAAGATCCCTGGTGTGTGGCCGCCTGTCCAACCGGGGCCATGCAGAAGCGGGCGAAAGACGGTATTGTGTTTGTAGACAGATCGCTTTGCGTCGGCTGCAAAACGTGCATATCTGCATGCCCCTGGGGAGCGCCCCAGTGGAACCCTGAAACCGGAAAAGTGGTCAAATGCGATTATTGTATCAACCGCATTGACCAGGGCCTCAAACCGGCCTGTGTCACTGTTTGTACCACCCATTGCCTCCACTTCGGAGGCGCTGAGACGATCCCGTCGATGAGACGGGAGCGCTATGCCAAAGCGATGGCATCTCTGGGTTAATCCGTGAAATGGTGGTCTCTATCATGAACCAAACACAATCTTCCACAGAAAAGAGGCCGCTTTGGGCGGACGCCTTTTATCCTGTTCCGTGTCCTCGATTCCAGTTGAGTGTGCCATGGTAAAACCAGTCTGCCCTGTTGCCAGGACGATTGATAGGCTATCTGGGACGATTTCCAACGGCCACCTCAAGAATGCGAGGTGCAGGCAGATAGCTGAAGAGATATTGAAACTGATGGAGGATGTGGCCTCTGGAAGAGGCGGATCCGAGCACATCCCCGCCATGGAAACCCTTGCCCGCACCCTCGAAAAAGAGGGGCCGGATGCGGATTGCAGGGACACGGGGGCGATGGTTTTTTCTATCCTGTCGGAGCACCGGGAGGTCTTTGAGAGCCATCTGAAGACCCAGATCTGTC
>JACNIU010000039.1 GCA_014382905.1 Desulfobacterales bacterium | reverse complement strand
TGGGACTGCTGATCAACTTCGGGGGGCCTTCTTTAGAGTATAAACGATTCGTATACGGTCCACAGATTACGCAGACAAATGAAGATTACAGAGGGGCTGTTGGGGAGCGGCAGGCCATCTACCATCCGTGTAATCTGCGAAATCTGTGGAAGCTGTCGGCGAGGCTGGAGCTTTCAAAGGCAATTGGCGGGACAGGGAAGCTTCAATTCAAAAGGCCCTTTTGTCTTGAGGTCACTTTTGATGAGAACGAAAAGGAGTTTGCGCTTGAATTCTCCGAACTGAACATTTTTATCAGCGCATATACGCCTGAGGAGCTATACAAAGCGTTTTGCGAGGACATCACCTGGTTGTGGCAGGAATATGTGAAGTGCGACGAGAGAGAACTTAGCCCGGATGGAATGCGACTAAGGCGTGAGCTTCAGAACCTGCTGGATGAGGCGCCTGTTGCATGAAACCACGGAGTCGAAGTGAGGTTGAGAGCGCCTTACAGCGAAAGGGATTTGTTGTAAGCCAATCGGATCACAGGAAATTTGTTTACCGCACAATAGAAGGTAAGAAAACAGGAGTATGGACGAAGACCAGTCATGGTTCTTCCCATCGGGAGATTTCTTCGGTCAACCTTGGGAAAATGGCCAGGCAATGCCGTTTGAGCGCTGGGGAGTTCAAGAAGCTCATTGACTGCCCGCTGGAGCGTGAAGGGTATGAGGCAATTCTATATCCACAGATTACGCAGATTGGCGCAGATCTATAACAAAGATGGTTATGGGTTTTGAGTTTTGGGTTTTTGGTTGAGGGAAGTAAAAGCATTTTTTGGCTTCGGCTTCTTCGAGTTAGGTTTTACCAAAACAGCACTTTTAGGAGATTGCAATGAATGACAGGGCCTTATTGATTCGAGAGATCGAGGGTCTTCCTGATTTCTTGGTTGACCAGCTTTTAAGCATTGTTCGCTATATCAAGGTCGGCATAGAGCACGAATATGTGCCAGAGTCAGACAATGAGTTTTATAACAGCGATGGGTTTAAAGGTATTGTTTCTGAAGCCATATCAGAATATCGGCATGGAAAGACGGAAGAAATGAGCCTTTAGCCATGCGTTCGAAACGGACCAAGGCCTTCAAAAAGCTGTTCGACAAATTGCCTGACCAAATCAGGGAAAATGCGCGAAAGCAATATGGCTTTTTCTGTGAAAATCAATCCCATCCGTCATTGAGAACCAAGCTAATCGGCTCAACAAGGAACAAGAAGTTCAAGGTGGATGAGGCATTTGTGTTTGCGAGGGAGAGTGCGTTTCCTGAGCCCGGCGATCTCCACAAATATGTTTATGCGAAATAGCTATTAAAATAGCACAAAAGACATCATCTATGAATTTCACGAATTGGACGAATTGAAAACCATGAATAGCCGCCCCAGTGCAATGCGCTCCGCTGTCGTAAACGAATTGCACGGGGCAGGCAAATAAACGCAGATGAACGCAAATAAGAAAAAATAAATCGGTGTGTATCTGTGGCTGATTCAGCATTAAAAAGAATGAGTGGCTGGTTGGATGTAAAAACATGAAATTGATTGAGTATGTTGTGCCCTTGGGCTTTGATGGACGACGGAGAGTACGCCATACGAGGTCCAAAGGTAAAGTAGCTGAATTTATGGTGCAGTATGAAATTTTTGTCAGAGACAAATGGCACCCAGTTGTGAGGTATGACACATCTCACGGATATGCTCATAAAGACCTGATGAACACAGACGGCCGCAAAGAAAAGACCAAGTTATTATTTACGGATTTAAACATTTGTTTAACTTATGCCGAGAACGATTTGAGAGCAAACTGGAAATTTTATAGAGAAAGATTCTTGAAGGAGGCTGTAACATGATGACAGATGAAGAGATATTTGAAAGAAATCTAATTTTGAGCACCGAATTTGACCGATACGTTCTGGAACATCCTGAGTTTGCAGAGAAAATACCGGTAAATGCCCAGATCGTTCTTCTGCCTGAAGATGATCCAGAACTTCGGCAAAAAAACATTGAAATCGCCAAGGCGCAGAGAGAGTCTGGACAACCTGTAATATATGTCCAGATTGAAAAAGTTGCTCCACAAATGTCGAGATTGATAAATCCTGTACTTAGGACAGAGGCCGCTTAATGAAGCGTATGAAGCGGGACGTCCTTCAGTTTCTAAGTTTCCCCGTAGCTTTTGGCACCCCGGTTAAATCGGCTCAACTCTCCTCGAACGTATTTCATCAATAACCGACCTTGCTTGCAAAATATAGAGTGGAAATGGGGGCTGGTACTTTTGTTAACTTATGGAGACCTTTGAAAAATTATGTTTCAAATCATTACGAGGAGCTTTAGCTCCGTAGGTTCAGAAATCAGAGGGACCGTTTGAGCAATGACAGAAAAGTTTCGGATAGAACAAAATGCACCGGAATTGCCATTTACGTGGGCGGCTACGGAGTTTTTTTACTGGAATCCAGAAATCATAGACATACTGAAGAAAGATGTCAATGACGCACTGTTGAACGCTGCTTATTATTCAGTGGATTGGGAAGGATATTATGAGCGGTTGAAAGGAACACCCTTTTATGATTGGAAAAAATGGGGCAGCGGTTTTCTGTCTCTTGGAGGTCCAGCCCATATAGAGGAAAACAACTTTTTCTCTGTTCTTGGGGATATCTCACTCCATGAAGAGGATTACTTGAAGGAATTCCCCGAGTTCAATCAAGTTTTGCACGATTTGCATGTTGAGATGGCTGAACAGATGATAGATTTCATCCTTCAGCATTCCTCAGAATTCCTGAACAAAGGGCAGTGAGCCAAAAGGGGGTGCGTCGGTAATTAGAATTCCTCCGGCCATTTTCTCGCACCGTGCAGAACTCTGAGAATTTGTACCTCATTGGCTACTACACGGTAGGGTACGATATAAGATGTTCCAGTTGCAACCATTTCTCTGGTACCAGTGAAGGGGTCAAGTCTACTCTTGACTCATCTGGGATGGGGGACGTACATAAAATTATAAAAAA
>JACNIU010000040.1 GCA_014382905.1 Desulfobacterales bacterium | reverse complement strand
TTTCTGGGAGACCTTCTGGAGCCATTGCCCAAAGAAATTATAGAAGATTTCTGGGCTAAGGAAGATGACAATGCGTTACCTTCTTGATACACATGTGTTTCTCTGGATGGCGGCCGCCCCTGACAGATTATCACAAAAAGCCAGGGAAATCGTCAGCCGAAAAAACGACAGGCTCTATCTGAGTGCGGCAAGCGGCTGGGAAATTGCATTGCTTCGAAATCTCGGCCGCATAGAACTGCCTGATGAACCACAACGGTTTATACCCGAAGCCATGCAACAGCTAAGTGTGATGCCCATACCGATCGGTTTTTCCACAGCTATAGCAGCTGCGAACCTGCCTCTTATCCATAGAGATCCCTTTGACCGCATCATTATCGCAGAAGCAGAAAAAGAAAGAATGATCGTTATGACCAAAGATAAAAAGTTTGCAGAATATGGAATTCAGTCGTTGTGGTGAAAGGCAGAGACAAATTCACCGACAGCGGTATCCGGATTAAACCCATCTCGGTCTATATCACATGCCAGAGAAAATGAAAGGAGGTATCAGAACATGGACGAAGAGGTTCGCATCGAAAATTTCTTAGAAACAGAGAAACAAAAGACCTTTGAGTATAACTTTTTTAAAAAGGCGGAGGATTATGAACAATGGGAGGATGTCGATTTTGATGGATTTCATGATCTGGAGAGGACGTTCGAGGTCACGGCGGAGGATATCAAGAATTACTCCGAAGGGATTCTGGACGACAATCCTCTATTCAACGATGAAGAGGCCGCCAAGGAAGGTCCTTACGGGGGGCTCGTCGCTCATCCGCTGTTCATAACTCCCATCGGGTTTTGGCTCACGGGTGACAAAGGGTCGGGAAGCTGGATACGAACGCCCGGAGCAATTAATCCGGGGCAGAAAATCGAATTCTATGAACCGGTTCGCCCGGGAGATGTCATCAGAGCCAGGTCGCAGTTTCACGACAAGTGGATCAAGCGCGGAAAGCGGTACCTGACCTATCTGACGGAGTACTACAACCAGAAGGATTTATTGGTGGCAAAGTGGTGGATAACCCTGATACTGCCAAAATCTAAAGGGGGTGAAGCGCACCAGTTCTGATGGTTTTCGAAGCGTTTTTAAACCTCATATCACGCAGACCTTTTCCCCGGAGTACGGGGAGAGAGTGAGAAAAAACAGGAGAGAAAAATGGATTCTGTTACCTTTGACAGCGTAGCATTGGACATGGAGCTTCCGGAGGTTGTCAATTACGTTGACCAGCGGGTCATTACCCAAAATGCGGCCGCATCTCTGGATTACAACCCCATACATGTCAACCCTGATTGGGCCAAAGAGGTCAACCTGCTTGGCAGGGGAACAACGATTGCTCACGGTATGTGCACATTCTCCTTTATGACAACAGTTGTCACCAACTGGAGTTATTCGAGCGGTGGTTTCATATCCAGGCTGGAAACCAAATTTATAGAGCCGGTGAGGCCCGGGGACACAATCACCTCCAGGGCGGTTGTTACGGAAAAGCACCCGCGACTAAAGGGGAAGAGTTTCGTGGTTCTGGATATCTGGGCGGAAAACCAGGCAGGTAAGAAGGTGGCTGTGGGTGTGGCGCATGTTATGCTTTCTTAACCGGGCCGGACCCGGATTTTTTAAAACGTTACGAAGTCGTTTGGATTACGCGCTGCTTCACATGGGAGAAAACAGGCGATGTCTATTCTCAAGCTCTTTTCCAGTCCGTCACCAGAAAAGCTGAAACAGAAAGGTGACGCCCTTTTCGAGGCCGGTCTTTGGGGCCAGGCCAGACTGGCATATGATCGCGCCATTTATAAACTGGAGAACCAGAGACGCACGAAATATTTATAAGGAGATAATGGGCCGGTGCAACAGCTGCCATGCACGCATCGATCCGGTAATAAAGCATCGCTATGCAGAGCTGTGTTTTGCTGACGGTATGAATGGTTCCGAAATACTGGAACTCTACCTTTCGCTTGCAGGGGAGATTCCCGACAATGCCTCAAAGTACTTTGACAGGATCAGTCGGCTCTATACGGCCCAGGGAAACGCAGTGGAGGCGGAGCGCTTCCGCGCTTTTGCGATAAGGGCCGAAGCAGAGCAGGATGAACCGGGCAGTTAGGCACAATCAATGTTATCAGGGGTTCCAGTTCCAGCTAGAACAGCGCATATATAAGCGGGGCCAGCGCAGATCCTTCCGTCAGGATGATCAGTCCTCCCAGCAGTGCCAAAAAGGCCAAGATCGGCGCCAGCAGCCACTTTTTGCGTACGCGCAGAAAAGACCAGATTTCGGCTGCCATCGCGAGCTTTGTCTTAACGGACATGTTAATCCTCCCGATTTCCAAGGAGCTTTTGCCTCATGACGTAGCCATGAATTGTCTGAGCTATGATTTTATTACCTTCGATACTCGGATGCATAGGATCAAAGCCACCTGCCTCAAATTGCTTAAAATAGTACTCGTGCGTTCGGTTATGTTTCTTCATGTCCTCTGCATACACCTCGAAGACATCAATAAAACCCACTCCATGGCGCTCGCAGAATTTCCCGAGAATCTGCCTGGGATCGTTAACGATTTCAGAAGCGATAAACTGTTCAATAGACGGAATGTGCAGTATGACGAGCTCAAGGCCTCTATCGGAACAGAACCTGACGATCTTGGCGAGATTCTCCAGCGTCATTTGCCATGCTTGCAAGACGATGTCGCTTTCAGGGCTTTCAAGCAAATCCTTGACCTGGATTTCTTCCAGCTTTCTTAAGCCCGCCATCGTGTTTCTGCCAAATCTCACTTTGAAGTAAATGTCCTTCAAGAACAGATAGAGCGGCGTTCGTGCAATGATGCGCTGCAGCCAGGGCTTGGTATGGACCGTATTACCCTCTGCCAAAGCCAGCTGTGACACCCCGTCACGACCTCCGAATCTCTTCAAGTGAAATTTACCGGTAACATCGTTTAGAACGAAACCGACCGTGACCAAATCAGGATCATATTTGATACCTTCTGATTTTAATAACTCAT
>JACNIU010000207.1 GCA_014382905.1 Desulfobacterales bacterium | reverse complement strand
GGTTTCCAAATCACGTATCTCACCCACAAGTATGACGTCCGGGTCCTGACGGACGATGGATCGAAGGCCCTTGGCAAAAGTGAGGTCTATCTTCGGATTGACCTGGATCTGGCCGATCCCGTCGATTTGGTACTCAATCGGATCCTCTATGGTAATGATGTTGATGTCGGTCTTGTTGATGGTGGAAAGGGCTGCATAAAGCGTGGTGGTCTTACCGCTTCCGGTAGGCCCCGTGACCAGGATGATGCCGTGCGGGGACCTGATAAGCCTGTCAAATTCTGCTAAACGATCAAGGGGCATCCCGAGGTCGGAGACCTTTAGCAATACATTGGTCTTGTCTAACAATCGAAGCACGACCCGCTCACCAAAGGCCACCGGGATTGTGGAGACACGGATATCGATGTTTTTGTCCGCAATTTTTATCTCGATCCGGCCATCCTGGGGAAGTCTCTTCTCTGCGATGTTCATTTTGGCCATGATCTTGATCCGGGAGATCAGGGCTGATTGGATATGCTTGGGCGGGGAGAGCATATCGTAAAGGATCCCGTCAACCCGGTTACGGATCTTGAGGCTGTGGTGGGAATGCTCTATGTGAATATCGCTTGCCCTGGCTTTTACGCCCTGCGACAGCATCAGATTTACCAGCTTAACAACGGGGGCATCACTGGTGTTCTCGAGGAGATCCCCTGTTTCTTCAATCTCCGAAAGGATCTGACTGGTCTCATCCCCGTGCATATCCTCGATCACCTGTTCGGCTGAATCGCGGCTCATATCGTAGGCGAAATTGATGACAGAAAGGATACTCCCGTAGGGCGCTAATACGACACTCGCGTCTTTCAGGCCGGGAAAAAGCCTCAAATCGTCCAGGGGCTGAAACAGGATCGGGTCATTGACGGCAATGGCAGTGCCTGTGGGGGTAACAACAGGCGCCATTCTATGCCTCCTGAGAAACTGAATGGGAATCACTTCGGCAAAGGATGTGTCCAGGGAAGGAATGGAAAGGGTTGTTAGGACCGGTAGATTGAACTGGATGCCGAGTCCATTTAAGAGATCTGTCTCGGTTATAGCTCCCTGCCGGATCAGAATCTCCCCGATTCGACCGCCCTTTTCTTCCTGGATCTTGAGGGCATCCTCAAGTCCCTTTTCGGAAAGGCCGGATGTTTCCAACAAGATTTCGCCGATTCGCCGGTGTGGCATGTAAAGACCTTCGGTTGTCATTCGCTTCGCTGTCATTCAGTTGTCATTCAGCCTGCGGCCGTCATTCAGTGGTCATTCGCTTCGCTGTCATTCAGTTGTCATTCGGTTGCCACCGACCACCGCCTACTGCCCACTGCCTACCGACTTCGGACTTCGGACCTTGGACTAACGCGTCATCCATTACTCCTTTCTTTCGGTTCCGGGAGACCTGGATTCCGGCCGCTTGTACATCTTGATAACACCCTCCTTGATCGTCTCGATCTGGTCCTTTTTGTCCTCATAGACTTTTTTGGCCTCAGCCGGGTTCTGGATGATACGGGGGGTCAGAAAAACAAAGAGGTTGGTCTTTTCTATTCTCTTGGAAGTGGACCTGAAAAACCAGCCCAACAGAGGGATATTCCCAAGGCAGGGAACATTGTATTCGGTATGGGTTGTGTCGTCACCAATCAGTCCGCCGATGACGACCGTATTGGCATCCTTTACGATAACCGTTGTCTGAGCCAGGCGCTTGTGGGTTGTGGGATGTCCCGCTTCAAGCCCTGGTGTAGCGATCAATCTTGTGACCTCCTGAAAGATCTTGAGACGGACAAAGCGCCCCTGGCTGATCTGGGGCGTTACCTTCAAGGTCACCCCCACGTCCTTATATTCATAGCTGCTGTAATCCAGCAGCGCCTGGGATGTCTCCAGCCTGGTGACGTAAGGGACATTTTTCCCCACCGTAATTTCTGCCTGTTCATTGTCCGTGGTCAGCAACTGGGGTGTTGACAGGATGTGCACATCCGTGTCCTGCTGGTATGCATGGGCAACGGCGGCCAGGTTAGGAAACTTGATCCCTGCGATTTCAATGGTTTCGCCGATAATGCCTAATGAAAACCCTCTGATCAGTGTGCCCGTCAGCGCGCTTCTGATCTTTGGAAAATCGCCGGCGCTTGATCCGGCGAAAACCCCCGCGTTTTTTCCATCGTAAGTAAATGTCTTGATCCCTTCCCATTCGACGCCGAGGTTGAAATCCTTCTCCACGTTCACTTCCATAATCAGGGCCTCGATATAGACCATCATCCTGGGGATATCCAATTTTCTGATAACCTCTTCTAAGACGCGGTAATCATCCTTACTGGCCATAATGACCAAGGAGTTGGTTGCCTTATCCGCAACAATCCGCGCCTCTTTGGAAATCAGCGGGGTTTTCCCTTTCTGTTCCCCGGCGGCCTGCTTTGACGGGAGGGTTGTCAGGACTTTTGTAAGGTCTTCGGCATTGGCGTGTTCTAAGTAATAGACGCGAATGTCCCCCTCACCCCGGGGCGGTTCTCTATCTAATAACTTCACAAGCTGTTTGATCTTTACGGTATCATCTTCAGATGCCAGCAATATCAAAGAATTGGTCCGATCATCAGAGACAACTCTGACTTCAGCCTGGATCTGCAGGGCCGATTTCGGCTTCTGTCCGGTCCTCTGGAAGACCGTACTCAATGACTTGGCCAGGTTGGCAGCGGTTGCATTATGGAGCGGTATCACAGATATCTCTTCGCCAACCCCCTCCACATCGATTGCCTTTGTAATCCGGAGAAGTCGTTTGATATTGGAGAGGACATCGGTGACAATCAACGTCCGTGTGGGAGAGTAAGAGACAATTACACTGCTCTTAGAGATCAAGGGCGCAAAGAGTTTCTTCAGCTCCTCAGGCTCTGCATATTTCAAGGGAATCAACTGGGTCACCACTTTGTCCTCAGGACTGACAGCATCCTCCAGAAGCCTGGTTTCCACACTCATGGACCTCGCGCTCACCGCCGGAACGATTTTTATGATGCTTCCGGCTGGCACGGTCGTATAGCCGTGGACCTCGAGCACAGACTCAAATACCCTGTACGCTTCATCCGGTGAGATCTTGGTGGGAGAAATAATCGTCACCTTCCCTTTTACGGCATTGTCTATCACAAAGTTTTTCCCGGTCAGTTCACTGATGAATTTGATGAATACCGGAATGTCCACATTGTCAAAGTCAATGGTGACGTAGGGGTCATCGGGTTTTTCCTTATCAGCTTTTTTCTCATCTTTAATGCCCTCGACGGCAACAGCCCTCTTTTTATCTCTTGCCGCCTCTTTCGGAGCCGGTGCCATCTGCGTCTCCGGGACAGATTTCGCTTCATCCCTTGGAGCCG
The DNA here is from genome assembly GCA_014382905.1 of Desulfobacterales bacterium. Classification (GTDB taxonomy): domain Bacteria; phylum Desulfobacterota; class DSM-4660; order Desulfatiglandales; family Desulfatiglandaceae; genus JACNIU01. The sequence continues at coordinate 12,006 of JACNIU010000207.1, read as the reverse complement.
GCTTTGCCTCACCTGCGGCCTTCAAAGGGGTTTGCACAGGTGCAGGTTCCTTAGACGTTTTCTCGGCTGAAGCAGCAGACGTCACACCCTCGTCTCCTGCGATTCGCGCCGCTCCTACCGGCGAGACGGTCATAATGAGCCATAATCCCGCCCACAAAAAATATTTCAGGTATCTTGCTTTTGAATGCGGCATGGGTTATTTGTTATTTGTTATTCGTTATGGGTCGTTAGCCATTTGTCAATATTCAATCTTCAATCTGAAATCTACAATCTTCAATCCCGCTTCCCCACCGCTTCCTTGAATTCTGGCAGGTTCCACAAGTTCGAAAGGTCCGTGTCTTTCAACGCCCATTCCTTGACCGGCGGGTGTATCGAGATTGCCTTTTTCAGATACCTGACCCCCTCTTCTAACTGGCCTGTGAGGGCGAAGAGACATGCGAGATTGTAATAGGGATCCACGTATCCCGGCTTTAAACGGATCGCCTTTTCAAGGCTCCGCTCAGCCGCTGAATAGTTCTTCTCATTGATAAAAAGCACACCCAGGTTATTCAACGCGACGACGTAGCCCGGATCCGCCCTGAGTGCCTTCTCATAGGAGGCTCTTGCCTCGCTCAGACGACCGCCCTTATGGTGCTCTCTTCCCTGTTGATAGAAATCCTTTGCATTCGGGGTCTTTTCACGTACCGTTAAAGGAGCCGGCTTTTTCGGTTGCGGTAAAACATTTTCCGGCGCCTGAGCCTTGAAATCCAACCACGAATAGAACATAAAAGCAAGCAAAAGGATTACAAGAGACGCAACCATCATCCATGTCGATCTTTTTACAGGTCCCAATTTTTTTGAACGGTACGATATAATTCCGCCATATTTTCCGTAACGGTCATCCCTCTGTGACTGGGCCTTTTTTAGGGCCTGATGGATGTAACTCATATTAATCCGTCATTTGAAACAACAAGGCCATTGTTCTCCGGCCGATAATCCCGTCTGCATTCAGACCAAAGTCCTTCTGGAATCTCATCACTTCCTTAAAGGTTTTTTCATCAAAAATCCCATCCGGCTCAACCGGGTATCCCATATTGTTTAACACTTTCTGAACCTTTAGCACCTCTGGGGAATTCATTCCTTTGCTCAGATACGCCTCTTTTTCTTCATAAGGATAAACTGAAGAAACCTTGCCGCCCCAGTGTCTCATGATAAAATCCCTATTTACAGGGCGCTGCTTCCCTTCCATATCTATTGCAATGGCGCCATCACCGGTAACTTCACTTATCAGAAGATAGCGGGGAGACGTCACAGACGAAGGGGCAAGCGCGGAGAGTTTCACGCGAAAAGGCTTCCTGAATAGGGTAAAGTATTCTGGCGGCACACTAAATACGACCAACCCTAAGTGGAGATTGTCTGAATTAAACCTCGCCTCTCCGGTTCTGGCTCGAAAAAGATCGAAAAGCCCAACGAGGCTTGCCCTTTCGTCTAAGAAAAGCTCCGGATGCTTTCTGTCTTGACTGGGTGTTGCATGTTTCTTGACCTCGGGGAGAACGGGTACTTCTGTTTTCGAAAACACTTTCAGGAAATGACTCCTGAGGCTCCATCCGGCAAGGGCCGCCGTAATCATCAGCAACAGGAGGAGCGTAACCGTCGTCGGTCTGGTGCTCTGTGGCCGCCCCTCCATGATCTGGCCGGCCGCTGTTCCCCCTCCCAGATCCTTGATGGCATCTTTGACCATCCCTTTTGTAATCGTCTGTTTTTCATCCGTGTATGCTATCAGGAGCGCCCTGTCACAGAGCGCATTGATCCTTCTCGGGTTCCCCCGGGAATATTCATAGATCTTAACAAAGGCACCCTTTGTAAAATTCACGTTTCCGCTCCCTCCGGCCACCGAAAGACGATGGCTCACGTATCCCCTGAGATCAGCAGGGTCCACGGGCTTGAGGTCGTAACGCACGGTAATCCGCTCATTCAACTGCCTTAACGATGGAGAAGCCAGGATCCCTCTTAGCTCTGACTGCCCGACAAGCACAACCTGGATCAGTTTATCCTTTTCAGTTTCTAAGTTTGAAAGCATTCGTATCTGTTCCAGAACGGCATGCGAAAGGTTCTGGGCTTCGTCTATCAGAAGGAGCGCATTCCCGCCATTGCTGAAATTCCCGAGCAGGAACTGATTGAGTGCATCTATGTAATCCTTCTTGCTCTCCGCCCCAGGGCCCATTTCAACGCCAAATTCCTGGTTAATTGTTTTTAGGAGATCCATGTCTGAGATAAAGGAGCTGAATATCAGGGCGCTCTTTGTGTTTGCATCTATATGTTCCAGGAGGGCCCGGCAGAGCGTCGTCTTGCCGGTTCCGATGCCACCGGTTATGGCGATAAACCCCCGCCTCTCATTAATTCCGTAGAGCAGGTGGTCGAGAGCCTCCCTGTGATACCGACTCAGATAGAGGTACCTCGGGTCTGGTGTCAGGTTGAATGGATTTTCCTTGAAACCGAAAAAAGTTGTGTACATGTTTCCAGTTGCGAGTTAGGAGTTAGGAGTTGCGAGTTAGGAGTTAGGAGTTAGGAGTTGCGAGTTACGGGGTTCACGGTTAGACGGCTTGCCCGCATCCAGTATCCAGTATCCAGTATCCAGTATCCAGCATCCAGTATCCAGTATCCAGCATCCAGCATCCAGCATCCAGCATCCAGCATCCAGTATCCAGTATCCATCACCTATTTGAAACGATAGTTGATGGTTTTAGGCTGGCCCCCGCGGTTTATCTCCATTGACAGGGGATCCCCCGATTCCAGGGCCTTATAAAAGGAAAAGGCATCTTCCGGTGTATTGATCGGCTTGCCATTTATTTTTTTGACAATATCCCCTCTCATGAGCCCTAACTTGGTAAAAAATGAATTCTCTTTTATATAGCTGAGTGTAAAACCGTCCGGCTTTCCATCCTTTAAGTTGGGGCGAATACGCGCCTGGGTCAGGAGGTTATTGATGTTCTTGAGAGATTCCTGAACGTCTGTTCGGCCTACTGTTATGACGTCTTCCCTGTGAGCCGGCAGTGAAGCGCCATCTCTAACCCCCTTCGACGCTTCGGCCTCTTCCATTGTGAGGATCTCATCTTTTTCACCAACCCGCAGAACGATCTTTCCCCGTAGGATTCTCTTTATGACCGCATTCTGGATAGTATCTCCCGTCCTGTAGAGGCCCTGTGTTTTCCTTCCGATCTCCTCAATAACCGCACACGCATTCTCTTCAGGGCCCGTAACAGTCCCTAACAGGGCGATCTTGAGCGAAGTCGGTTCAAGGGTCTCAATCTCTTCTAATTTTATGGACCGCGTTTCCGCATCCGGGGAAACTTTATCAACCGAGCCAAACATATTTCGCTCGACAATGATGTCAAAACTGTTCAACGGAGGCCGCTTATGGTGGACAGCATTCGGAACCGTTACCTCAGCCATCTCCAAAACACTGATCTGTGTCAACTTTAGACAGAGGGTCCTGTAAAAGATATCCACGCCGACATAACTGAGAATAGAAAGGGCGGCGAGATTCAATATGACGTGGTACAGATTCCGCTTCATTGTATCAACGAGTTAGGAGTTAGGAGTTACGGGTTATGGGTTGAACCCTGAAACCGTTAACGGTTACAGAAGCTTAAATTCCGGGTTCCTGAAGGTCCCCCGGACAATAAATGAACGCTTTAGATTTTTTAGACTGTGCCCCAGGAATGTAGTAGCTTGCGGTTCGATGGTTCCTCTCAGGTCAAGGCTGCTTGTTGAAAAGTCCTTTTTCGGGGTTATGGTTCCTGACAACCCTGCTTTGACAGTTCGACCCTCAAGTCCAACGCTGCTCAGGTCCACTGTTCTGTTCTTTAGGGCTATTTTTATGGAAAGTTGGTCAAACTGAAGGGATTCAAGGCCTAAGATTGGCTGCAAGAGCTGAACGCTCCCATCTGAAATGCTCAAGGTTGCTTCCCCTGCACCCCCTACGAATTTATCATACTGTCCGGCATATACAATATTGCCGCCCATGACTCCCGACACATCTCTGCCGATAAACGAGGAAAGATAAGGATACCGATCGAGATGGATCCCCTTGAATCTGAGGGACGTTGTGAAGGGGGCTGTCATCTGGCGGCTCTCAAACTGAACATAGCCCTTTATATCCCCATCGTAGGCATGAACGTCAAAATGATATTTGGGTGTTCCCAGCAAAAATGACCATGCTTCCGGCCTGACAGAGACATTCTTTGCGCTCAACAGAGGCTTTCGAGGCGTCCCCTTGAGGGAAATTTTTGCGTCGATCAGATCTAAGCTCAAGGGCAGGCCAGGACGTAGATCTCTTACGGAGAAAAGAATACGGGGATTTGTTTTGGCGAGAGTTGATTCCAAATAAACCCTGAGAGTATCTGATGGAAACCGGTAATATAGGAGTCCGGCTGTCAGGAGAACACCGTAAAGCGCATACCCGAACCATTTCCATTTTTTCTGTATTATTTTTATCATAATTGGGTACCGGACGCTGTAATTGACGATTGACTATTGACCTTGGACTCCAGACCTTGGACTTCAGACCTTGGACTAACGCGTCATTCGGTAGTCATTCGATTGTCATTCAGTTGTCATTCGGTTGCCACCGACCACCGCCTACTGCCCACTGGTTGCTGGTTACTGGATACTGGTTGCTGGTTACTCGACCTCGGACATCGGACATCACTCACTGCCCACCGCCCCCTGCCCACCGCCTACTGGACCTCGGACCTCGGACCTCACTCACCAATCCTCAATCGTCAATTTTCAAACGTCAACACTTGCATGACAGCGTCCAAATATCCGGCAGCGCCTTTGCTATCCTTGATGGAGATCCTCTTTATACTTACAACATTTTCCGGGGATTCGATAAGATAGAGATAGTCCACGAGTTGCTTCACATTTATTTCGTCTAATTTCATCTCAATCGTCGATTCCTTAAATCGGCCACTGACACGGGAGGCCGAAGGCTTCATATGTTTGATATGATCTTTCACCTTTGCCTGACCGGCCGCTTGCTCAAGAAAGGAGAATAAGGTAAAGCTCTTTTCCCGTCTCATAAGATAGCTTTGCAGTCCGGCAGCCCCCTTCTTGTAGGATTCATGCTCGGTTCGCAAGCTCGCCATCTCTTTCAACCCATCCCTTTTTGCTTCAATGCCTCTCTTTATAACTTCGCGTTTGTCAAGAAAGGGGAAGATAATAAACTGAAACAGCAAGAAAACCGCAATGCAGCACGAGACTAAAGATACCAGAAATTTTTCTCTTTTTCCCAGTTTCATATGTTGTGACCGTTCACGAGTTCAGGGGTTTTTGTTCGGTTTGCGCTCCATTTTTATCTCAAACTGGACCCCCTTACCCGTACGGTCAAGGTTGGCCGAACTGATCGTCACCCCGTCGAAAAGCGTGGAGGGTTCCAGGTTGCTCTTTATCTTGTCAACCTCGTTGAATGAGTCTGTTTTGCCGCTGATCCTCACTGTCTCCGGGTCAACCACCATGCGATTGACAATCACATCTACTGACTTGGGGATACGCCGGGAGATTTCTTTGAGCAGGTCAAGGATGCTCTTGTTCGGGCCTTTTGCAGATCCGGATGCAGATGATCTTTTCAACTCCGCGACCTTTACCCTCAACTGCTGCACCGGATCAACGATTTTCGTCACTTCGGGGACCGCCTGTCTGAATATGGCGTTTATTTCCCGGTTCAGGATATTGTTTTCTTTCTTCAATGAATAGAAGTCGATAACCACGTCAGCCGCCAAAAACGATAAAATGATGGAAAGAAAAAGCGCGGCTTTTCGGACCTCAGCCCTGAGCCCCAAATAGCGCCTTTTTGGCTCAAATTCTTCTCTCCTTAAATTGAAACCTTCTTCTTTTCGGGTGTGCTTGAGTGCCAAGGAAAGAGCGCCGTTCATCAGGGCCGGAGACCAGTCCCGGACAATACTTCCATCCATCCTAACCCTTTTATCCCTCCTCACGTCGATCTGTTCTGCCGGCATGTCAAGAAACCGGCTCAACAAGTCCTCTGTTTTGGGGTATAGTGCCCCTGCCCCGGTAAAAAAGAGCTTTTCCGGGCGGACGGTGGTTTTCCTCTGGGATCCAAAGGCGTGTACTGTATTCCTAATGGTGGCACACAGGGCCTCAAAGCAGGATGTAACCGCCTCAGGAGGCGGGCTTTCCAAATCACTGTAACCGCCGGCCCCTGAGAGGGATTGGATCAGGGAGATATTGTTGACGCTGAAGGTGCGAATCAAAACAGTGCGCCTGTTCAAACACAGGACGAGGGTACTCATTTTTTCGCCAATATCCAACAAGAGGATGCAGTCAGGAGTTCCGGGCTGCTTCAATAACCACATGGCCAAAACCGAGCACCTGATCTCTAATACATCCGGGTCAATCCCGTGGCCCTGAAGTGTCTCTAAATACCCCGAAACAAACCCCCTCTTGACAGACGCCGCCAAGACCTCGCCCTTGGCCGGGGTATCTGTAATAATGAAATCTATCAGCAGTTCATCTATAGGGAATGGCAGCATGTTCTCCATTTCAAAAGGAAGGGTCTGCCGGATCTTCTTTATGTCCTTGAAAGGCATCTGAACATTTCTGAAGGAGGCCTGGCCTCCCGGGATCGTGGCGAGACAGGTGTCACTCCTCAGGTCCATAGACTCGGACAGGGACTTCAGTGCATCGCCCAATTCCCCGTTTTCAACAGGAACCCTCGCACAAGCAAGAACCTGGTACCCCTTCAGGCCCCATCTAACCTGGACAGCCGTAATCTGTTCTTCGCTGATGTCGATACCTGTGATTTTCCCGTTCATTATTCAACTTTCCACGCCAATATCTGAATCGGTTTTCCCTCTTCCCTTTTTATTACCGCTGCCACTTTTTTATTCATGGTTCCTTCAATGCCGGCTGATTCTATCTCAAAGTAGGTGCTCGAAGTCTTGATCAGGGCAGGTTCGATTGTCACATGGCCCATGCCCGCGACCTTCCGGTGCCAACCGGGGTCTTTCAAATCATTCCTTTCATCTAAACGATATGCCGCCATATCCCGAACCATTTCCGTGTCAATGTCATCTGAGAGAGCGCTCAGAATCAAGGGATCTGCCGTATTGATATTGATCTTACCATCGCCGTAAATAGTCAAGTAGTTTGAGATGCCGGGCCCATGTTCTCCGCCGAAAAAACGTTCCTCAGTCATCCCTTTTATCAGAAGCATCTCTCCCAAAGATTCTACAGGTCCGTTCTTGCAGGAATAAGGGTTTTCTAAGGACTGATAATACCCATTCTCGGCCCCAAATCGAGTCACATCATCGTCAGGGTCTACCCAGTCCTTTATCGCGTCTATCAAATTCTCGACCTCCTCGGAACTGAGCCGGAACTGTTGGGAACTCAGGAATCTCGTAAGGAGCTTTTTCTGGGCTTCATCATATTTTCCATTCTCACCGATTAACCGATTAATTTGTATCCTGCCCGAGAGATCTGAGATCTCTACCTGAAACCGGCTGTTCTCAAACATGGCAACTGAATTCAGGGACAGCTCCTTTGAATGCGCCCAGGGCTCTTGAAGTGAATCATAATCGCTTTCAAAAGCGTCTTCAGAAAGAACCGCAAAGGCGCAATTAAGACCTGACCGGGCAATAAAACCGAGTCTGATGCCATCACGAAGGTTTGCGGATGAATAGAGCCCGGACCACATGGAGCTGTTAAATTGAAATGTAAGCACCATCAGGAGACTCAGAATTAGGATCGTAAGAATCAAGGCAAAGCCACTGTTATCTTTGAGAACAGATTGCACCTCATCCTCCCATCGGAATCGCAACGCCTGTCAGAAACCTGAAAGGCTTGGCCGGGTCTGTGCTGTTTGCAAATTCAATCAGGATAGAAACCCTTGAAGGGAGTTTCCCTTTTGACATTCCCTCCCCGGCATCCCAACTATCATGGGGCTCGCCATCGGAATCATAATAGATAAAACCGATAGAGGAAAGCCCTTCGCAAAGAAGCAGTCCTCCAGTGCCCGACTCCGGTCTTTCGCGCCCCAATGGTATGTCAGACCGGTAAAGGTCCAGGGGACCCTCATCGCCTTTTGCAGCGGCATAATAAGCTATCTCTGTCGGTCCGGCAACCGATACTTCTTTTGAGAATGCAATATGCGCGAGAGACGAAAACCTTAAAGCGCAGCAAGGCTGGCCCCCTATCTCCTTTTTCTCTCCTACAAACAGCACGTTGGGAAGATCCTCGGCAGCGGCAGGGGACATCGGTTGACCAGAGGGATACGCAGACGCCAGGTCCTCGGAAATCCTTTCTAAGGCAATTCTGGCCATTTCGTAAATGCCTGCCTGTGATTCGGTTTCATCTATGATTTTGAAGGTTCCCGTGTATGCAGTAAAGATTGCCGAGACAACAAAGGCAAATATGAATATGGCAAGGAGAACCTCCAGGAGGGTAAAACCTCCCGGCATCTTCTGGTTTCCTCCTTTTCCGGTCCTTTTCATATGCGGATGACGAGTTACGAGTTAGGAGTTAGGAGTTACGAGTTTGGAGTTGCGGGTTCAATCGGCGATTTCCAAATCATCCAAATCAACAATCTTGAGTTCCTTTACGGAAAGAACCGGTAGAGCCTGAGACGATATTGAAAGCGTTTGTCGGTGCCCCACGAGACCTCTAAGTCGATTCGCTTCAGCCGATCCGAAACCCTGTCAGCCCCCTCGAATAAAACGTCGTGCACCAACAGTTGCCAGGTGTAGCCAGGGAACTCATCTCCAAAGTCACCCGAATCAGAGGTGAGGGCCCCCTTATTTGTCACACTTTCCAGTTCAGCCATTTTTCCTTGGGCCAAAAGCGCAGCCGTCGTATTAAATCTGGATTCATTGGCCAAGGACACGCCTTGAGACTGGGAGCCCAAGACTGCCAAGAGGGCAATAGCGATAATGGCTACAGCTATCATCACCTCAAGGAGGGTGAAGCCAGAGGCAAAAGGGAATTTGAAGTCCCTAACCTTCATTCAAAATCCACATATTTATCAAGGACGTTGATCTTGCCTATGAAAGGACTCAGCTCTAAGGTAATCTCCCTTCCGTCTTCAGAACGGAGGTGGATAGCCGACATCTGGGTATATCCCTTAGGGGTGAACACGATCTCAGCCTCTCCTTCGGCGATCTTCCCTTCTCCCTTTATCCATACATCGCGGATGCGTACATCGGCGGGGAGAGCGGCGCTCTGTTCCCGGGCAAGAGCCTGTTCTTCGCCTGTCATCGAGGTGTTGCCTGTCCAAAATCTATTGGAATTCAAGCCAACATGGAGCGTGTACGTCTGTTGTGCCCGGACGGCCTCGTTTCTCAGGTTGTGGATGATGCCGACCAGTTTGCGTGCAGTGCCTTTCAGGTGATCAGTCAGCAAGGCATGTCTGAGTCGGGGAGCGGCTAACGTCAGCATCATCCCGACCAGCACAAGAACAACGATGAGTTCAATAAGGGTATACCCTCTTTTGTCGAGGAACATGGTTTTTTCTGTCTTATCGAGACTCCGTTAAGTGTCTGCCCTGCCCACTGACCCTCTAATCCAGATCCCAGCTATTGATATCCTTGTTTTTATCCTCTCCGCCCGGCTGACCGTCAGCACCATATGACATAAGATCGTAATCCCCGTGAACACCGGGGCTGAGATAGACATACTCGTTATCCCACGGGTCTTTGGGAACCTTACCCTTCTCTAAGTAACCGCCTTCCCTCCAGGACCTTGGAAGTTCTCCCACTGCCGGAGGTTCTACAAGGGCCTGCAGACCCTGCTCGGTGGAGGGGTATGACCCGTTATCCAATTTGTACAGCCTGAGAGAGGTCTCTATACTCTCCATCTGAATCTTGGCCTTCATCTGCCTCGCTTCTTCCGGCCTCCCCATAATTCTCGGGATAATAAGCCCAGCCAGTATCCCGAGGATTACAATGACCACCATCAGTTCGATCAAGGTAAAACCGCTGTTACTCCTTTTTTGTCCATACATCTTGTTATCCCCCCAACACCTTATGCCTTATATTCCGAATATCATATCTTATGAATGCTGACTCGTTTCGTGCGAGAGATGATGTCTTATCATTTCCACGCCAAACTGTTGCGGCACCAAAAGTTCCCTCACCGTATCATCTGGTTCATTTCAAAGATAGGGAGGAGTATCGAAATAACAATAAATCCCACTGTCAGACCCATCAGCAGGATCATGACCGGTTCCAACATGGAAGTCATGGCAAGCGCCTGTGATTCCACTTCCCGTTCATAAAGATCTGCGATTTTGTTGAGCATACTCTCTACATCTCCACTTTGTTCTCCAGCCGAAATCATTTGTATTGCGATAGGGGGAAACCACCGACTCTTTGAAAGGGACGTCGCAAGGGCCTTTCCCGATTGAATATCATCCATGGCATTGTCGATGACCTCAGCAATATGTGTATTGCTGACAATGTTTCTGACGATCCCAAGGGCAGAAAGAAGGGGGACCCCATTTTGAAGCAGGCTACCCAATGTCCTCGAAAAGCGGGCCATTGCTGTCTTGGTGTTGAGAGAGCCGATCAAAGGGGCCCCGAGCTTCAAGCGATCCCATAGATATCTTCCTCTTGGAGTCTTGATTAACCTCCTTATCAGGAAGAGACTGCACCCTAACCCTCCAGCCACCAGCCACCAGAAAGACTTGAGGAAATTGCTTACGCCAATGAGGATCATGGTCGGAAGCGGGAGGATCTGGTGCATCTCTCCGAAGATTTTGGTGATATTGGGTACGATAAAGGTAACCAGGAAAAAGAGCACTATGGTTCCGATCAAGAGCATCAAAACCGGATATGCCAAAGCCGCTTTCAGGCGACCTTTCAGGGCCTGCTGATGCTCAGTTAATTCCGCTAAGCGATGGAGAACCAGATCAAGGGACCCGGATTCCTCTCCTGCCCTCACCATGTTGACATACATCTGCGAAAAAACCTTGGGATGCTGGGATAATGAAAAGGCCAGGCTATTTCCCTCATTCACAGATTCTTTGGTCTGTGCCAAAATCTTTTTTAAGAGGGGATTCGGGACCTGAGATATCATCGCCTCTAAAGAAGAAACCAGTGTAATACCGGCCCCTAACAAAATCGCTAACTGTCGGGTTGCGGCAGAAAGCTCCCCGGACTTGACCCGGTTAAAAAGTGTAGAAATAGAGGTATGAACCGGAGCCGTTTCTCTAATTGAGGAGGAGGTCTCTTTTAATTCTACCGGAAAGACTCCCGATACCCTCAGCTTTTGCCTGGCTGCAATCGGACTGTCGGCATCAACGATTCCATCCCTGCTCTTCCCCGCCCTGTCAAGGGCCTTGTATTCATAAACGGGCATGATGTAGATTTTAGATTTCAGATTTTAGATTTTGGGTTTCAGATCTTGGATTGACTACCCTGTGAAATTCCCTCTGCTCATGTGCATTTCACTGGATCGGATTGCAGCTCTCCGGCCCGGAGGGATCTGAAAAGCCATAAATCCTTATACACTATACACTTATTCTGAGAGATTATCTCTAACAATCGTTAATATGCTCGGACCGTAACTCCTCAATATTCAGTGGCAGATAAAAGGCTTACGCCTAAATTCCTAACGGGTCTTTACCTGTTAAGGTTTTATCCGTGAGATATTGAGAAGATGCCTCGGACCGTTATTTTTTGCGTGACCGGAAGCCGGAAGTCAAGGCCCCTGTCTTGAAAAAATTATGTTAACAACACCCGCGGTTCGTGTCAACCGGCGCAAAATCACTGCAAAAAATGCTTGAGCATACGGCAGCAGACTGATATCGTGAGAGGGTTTGAAAGACGAAAGACGAAAGACGAAAGACGAAAGACGAAAGACGAAAGACGAAAGACGAAGGTCCTGTGTCCGAGGTCCGAAGTCCAGTAGGCAGTGGGCAGTGGGCGGTGCGCGGGAACAATCGAATGACAACTGAATGACAATCGAATGACTACCGAATGACGGCCGCAGGCTGAATGACTACCGAATGAC
>JACNIU010000119.1 GCA_014382905.1 Desulfobacterales bacterium | reverse complement strand
TTATGTTAACTGATTCCATTCTCTCATCGGCCGGAATTCCTGACAGATGCAGCTCAATCCGGCCAAGTCGGGACAAAAAGACTTTTTCAAGGCCGGTAAACTCTACAGGTCCGTTCAATTTAATTCAACTGCCAATTTCTTGTCAAGGAATTGTTCATGACGCACCTGACAGGGTTTTGAACTTTACCCTCTTATTTGCAGGAAAGGAATGGGTATATCAGCGTGATTTCGTATAAGGGTGTGCGCCCACAGAAACGTAATCTGGCTGGTATTTGGCTCAGCGGTTTCGAGTCAATTTTTCTTGACGTTCAGCTAAAAAAGTGAAGAAAAAAGCTTGACAGACCTTACAGGCAATGGTATCTGGCTTGTGAATGAATAATCATTCATTAAAGGTTAAAATCCATGAGCAAGAGAAAGAACAACGAAAAATATTATCGAATTATAGAGGCGGCCACCAGGGTTTTTGCCAAGAAAGGTTTCTACCAATCCAAGATATCGGAGATTGCCCGGGCGGCTCAGGTTGCGGATGGAACCATCTATATATATTTTGAAAACAAAGATGATATCCTGATCTCTCTTTTTGAGGAACAGATGCAGGCTGTGCTCGATAACATGGCAGTGCAGATCTCAGGTATAGATGATCCCGCAAAAAAGCTCGAACGATTTGCATCGACCCATCTCGGTCTTATTGAAAAAAACAAAGACATGGCCGAGATTATTCAGGTGGAACTGCGACAGAGCGGCAAGTTTATGAAGGAATACAAGAATGAAAAGTTCAGCCAGTACCTGAACATCATCGAGGATATCATTCGCGAGGGTCAAGAACAGGGTCTTTTCAGGAAAGACGTGATTCCCGGGGTAGCCAAAAGGGCATTTTTTGGGGCACTGGACGAGGTGTCCAGATGTTGGGTATTGTCACGTCGCAGGCGATATGATATCAGGACCGTTGCCAAGCAAATCAGCGAATACTTCTTGAGTGGCATAAAGACCTAAAAGGAAAAAAGAGACCATAGTTATTAACCCAAAACTTGACGGCCTTGCAAGAAGCTGTCAAACCGTGATTGTAAGGAAGGAGGATAAAGTGAACATTATAGTTTGCCTGAAACAGGTGCCGGATACGGAAACCCAGATTAAGATCGGATCGGACGGCAGGTCAATCGCGACTGATGATATCAAATGGGTCATGAATCCCTATGATGAGTTTGGTGTGGAGGAGGCCTTGCGGCTCAAAGAAAAGCATGGGGGTGAAGTTACAGTGGTGAGTCTTGGCGCGAAAAGAGCCACAGAATCCATACGGACTGCCCTGGCCATGGGAGCGGACAAGGGGATACTCATCAGCGATGAGGCCCTGGATGGGAGTGATTCACTTGCGAATGCGAAGGCCATCGCCGCAGCCATCAAGGCCATCGATTATGACCTGATCTTTACGGGTCAGCGGGGGGTAGATGAAGACCTGGGTCTGGTTGGCGCGACCCTTGCGGAACTATTGGGAATTCCGCAGATTTCACTTGTTGTTAAGGTTGAAGTCGCAGAGGATGGAAAGTCGGTCAAAGTTAACAGGCCTATCGAGGGGGAGACCCTTGTGATAGAGTCTACGCTGCCTGCCCTTATTACAGCGCAGAAAGGTTTGAACGAACCCAGATACGCCTCCTTGCCCGGAATTATGAAGGCCAAAAAGAAACCTCTGGAAGAAAAAACTCTTGCTGATCTGGGGTTGAATAGTGCCGAATTTGGAAAAGAGGCAAGAAAACTCAAGATCTTAGAGTTGACGCCGCCACCCGCAAGGGCAGCAGGCAAGATTATCGAAGGGAAAACGCCCCAGGAAAAGGCTGCCAATCTGGCCAAGTTGCTCCACGAAGAGGCAAAAGTCCTTTAAGGCCCTTAGGAGTGATGGGCGTTATCAATACAATATGGATGTCTAAATCATGAATCATAGATATTTAAGGAGATAAAAATGGCACAGGGAGTTTGGACAATTGCTGAGCAGAGGGAAGGGGAAATCCGAAAGATTACGTACGAACTTGTCAGTGAAGGGCGACGTCTGGCCGATGCCCTGGGGCAGGAATTGACAGTGGTGTTGCTGGGTTCCAATGTCAAGGACAAGGCCGCCGGACTTGGTCAATACGGTGCGGATAAGGTCCTGGTGGCTGATGATCCCAGGCTGGAACCCTATACCACAGACGGTTACGTGGCGGTGATTTCCCAATTGGTCAAGGCCAATGACCCGAAGTTGTTGATTTTGGGTGCGTCCGTCCAGGGAAAGGACCTGGCTGCCAGATTAGCGGCTCGATTAGATATTGCGATGGCACAGGACTGCACCAGCTTTGCTATAGAGGCTGGAAACCTTGTGGCAATTAGACCTATTTATGCGGGAAAGGCATATGCAAAGGTGACATTTGAGAACAGCCTGCCGCAGATGGCGGCTGCCAGGCCAAAGGTAATGAGCATCAGTGAACCGGATGCGTCCAGATCGGCTGAAGTGTTAGATGCCTCTTTCACCCTTGATGATGGGGATCTGAAGACAAAGGTCGTTGATGTGGCCAAGGATGAGAGCGGAAAGGTGGACCTGACAGAAGCAGACAAGATTGTATCGGGCGGACGTGGAATGAAAGGCCCGGAAAATTATAAGATCTTAGAAGATCTTGCCGATCTGTTGGGGGCCAGTGTGGGCGCCTCCCGCTCGGCCGTGGATGCGGGTTGGAGACCTCATTCAGACCAGGTAGGGCAGACCGGAAAGGTTGTTTCGCCGAACCTATATGTGGCTTGCGGCATATCAGGGGCCATTCAACATTTAGCTGGCATGAGCACCTCAAAACTAATCGTTGCCATCAACAAGGATGAGGATGCCCCCATATTCCAGAAGGCCGACTACGGCGTGGTGGCCGATCTCTTTGACGTCGTCCCGGCCTTAACCGAAGAGGTCAAGAAGTACCTGTAGGAGAAAGGAATCCAGGGACTGAGGGATTCAGGAATTGAAAAGGAATACCGCATTCAATGCCCCGATTTCTGAATTCCCAGTCCTATTCGGTCCTTCAATTCCCGCGCTCCAATTCCTCGACAGGCTCCTCCGGCCCTCATTATTTGATTGACAAAAAAACAAATATAACATAAATAGAAATATTTAGCTTTCGTTAAAACAATCAATCGTAGAGTACTGGACCGTACGGCGGTGTAGCTCAGATGGTCAGAGCATGCGGCTCATATCCGCAGAGTCACTGGTTCAAATCCAGTCACCGCCACCAGCAAAAGTCGGCTCCGATATTGACATTTGCCTGTCCGTCCTTATTTTTTTCATGATTGATATATCCGAATAGCAGAGCTTTTGAAATGACCGCTTTCAGACAACATGAACTTATCACTGTAAGCGATGCCCTCGATATTGCAGAGGACGCAACAGGGAATTACTTCAAGTTCTCAGTCGGACAGTGGAAGAAACATGGATATGATGTAAAGACCCTCTCTTCTTTGAGCGGAAGGGAGATCAACAACTTCGCCCTTGCTGTTTTGAGCAAGGGTAACAGGGCGTTGAATAAGTTTGAGCCAAGGACGAAAGGTCGCGATTTTTATTTCATCTGCCTGCAGGACCATCTTATTTTAAGGGCACTGGAAAGGGACGGAAACCTATCTCTATTGCCGCTTCTGCTGTATGTTTTTACCCATGAACTGGTTCATATCGTCAGATTCTGCAACTTTTTTCAGAGATTTGATGTTACGGACAGGAAAAGGGCAGAGGAAGAAGAGGTTGTCCATTCAATGACCTTTGACATATTAAAGAATTTTTCCCTATCAAAGCTGGACTATGTCCTTGATTCATATCAGGGCCACAGGATGTGCCAGATAGCTTCTCAGTAGACACGTTAAGGAGGAAAGCTGGAATGCCAATTTATGAATATGAATGTAACAAATGCGGCCGTCACGTAGAGGCCTTGCAGAAATTTTCAGACCCACCGATTGCCGAATGCGAAATCTGCCATTCCAACAAAATAAAAAAGCTCATTTCTCATAGCGCCTTTCATCTGAAAGGGACGGGCTGGTATGTGACCGATTATGCCTCCAAATCAGGCGCTACCTATAGTGGGGGCAAGGAAGCGAGCTCTGGCGGGGACACACAGAAAGCGAGTGCAGAGACAAAGAGTTCGGATGACAGTACGAGCAAGAAGGATGCCCCGGCCGCCTCAAACAGTAAAGAATAGGCGAAATTAAGGTTATCGATGCATACGAGGGATACGGGCAGGGTCCAGGACAAGCTAATTAAACAGCTTGAGAGACAGGAGAAACAGGAGGCCTTTCAGCAGGGGAGATTCTTCAGATTCAAGCTCCCTGAAATTCATAATAAGCTGTGTCAAACCCTGCTGTTAGAAAAGGTTATTGAAACAGACAATGTTGCCGCTGTGTCCGATTCTATCCTCAAGGGCCTGAAAAAGGCCTTGAATAGCTCGGATTTCGAGTTCAAATACTTTGTCTCACCGATTCGCAACCTTGTACCGCGCCCAAACCCCTACTCCCTCTACATGACCCAATACTTGATGGAAGTCCTCATCAATGATCCTGATGTGATCGAAATTTATGGGACCGATGAAGAGGTGTACCACACTATAAATCGGATCATAAGCCGGAGCAGTATCCAGTTTGAAAAGGTAGAAGAGGAAATCGTGGCCCGGTTGGCACGGGACAAGTCCCTATTGCCTGGCTCGGCGGAGTACAAAATAGCCATGGATCAACTCCTCCGGGAAAAGGTTGGAGACCCGCAAAAATAAACGCTGCCTGAGCTTCTTACACGTTTCTCAAAATCCGCCTCATACCCTAACAGATACCTTTTTACATCAAGCCCGCTTCCAAACCCGCCGAGCCCCCCGGCGGCAACGACTCTGTGTCACGGAAAGATGAGGGGCAAGGGGTTCTTTCCCATGACCTGGCCTACCGCCCTCGCACCTTTCGGAATCCCCACCATCGAAGCCACTTCGCCATAGGTCCTGGTTTCTCCAAAGGGTATGGTGGCAATTGCCTTCAAGACTGTCCATTCAAACGGGGTACAGGAAAAATCCAGGGGGAGGGGTTTCCCTGTGTCATTGTTCAATAAAGCGGCTTCAATCGCTTCCACAAGCGGTCGATTCAGATGATAGTCCTCTGTAAGGTTTGCATTTGGAAGCAGTTTTCCAAAGAACCGCCTGTGTTCGCTCTCCCCATCCAAGGCAAGCCCGACCCGTACCGCTCCCTTCCCCGTGGAAGCCAAATACACAGTAAGACGATCCATTCTTATTTTCCACCAGTAGATTTCCGGTAATGCCTCCCCTGCCACGTGTCCCTCCTTTCAAGTATGTCGTTGATGAATCTTAAATTTGCCGCCTTTTCTTTGGCCCAATACGGCGCCACGAGTTCAGAACGTACAGGGTCACCGGTGAGCCGTTGGATCACCATGTCCGGGGGCAGCAGTTCCAAAAAATCCACTACAAGGTCTGCGTATTCTTCTCTCTCCAGGCATGGGAATCCCTCTTGATAATAGAACTCAGAAAGTGGTGTCCCCTCAGCCACATAAAGGAGATGGATCTTTACGCCCCGGATAGGAAGTCGTGACAGAAACTGGGCCGTTTGCAGCATCATTTCACGTCCTTCACCAGGGAGTCCCAGAATGACATGGGCGCATATATTTATCGAGTATTCATCCGCCATCTGAACGCTCTTTTCAAAACAGGCCACGTCATGCCCCCGGTTTATCCGTTGAAGGGTCACATCGTGTGAAGATTGCAGTCCGTACTCGAGCCAGACAAGGTGATTGGTTTGATAGGAACAGAGAAGGGTCAGAATCTCCCTGTCCACGCAGTCAGGTCTCGTGGCCACCGAAAGGCCCACCATATCCTTATGGGCCAGTGCTTCATCGTAAAGGGATTTCAAAAGGGGAACGGGGGCGTAGGTGTTGGTGAAGGATTGAAAGTAAGCAATAAACTTCTTGGCCTTGTAGCGCTTTTCTATAAAACGCCTGGCATCGACGATTTGCCGGCCGATGGAAAGGCCGTGATGAATCAGGGCACCGGTGCCTGATCCCCGTCGATCGCAAAAAATACACCCTTTTTGAGATAGGGTCCCATCGCGGTTGGGGCAACCGAGTCCCGCATCCAGGGATATCTTCTGGACACGTTCACCGAATATCTCTCTTAGGTACGTGTTGAAGTCCCGGTATCTTTTCAATAAAAAAATCCCTTCACGATGACCCTAAAATTGTGTGACATAACCCATAGCTCAATTTGTCAAAACCACGGGAAAATATATAGAAAAAATGCTCCCTCCTGAACAGTGACAGTCTTCTTTATTCGTACAAAAGGGGCAGTCACTGATTTTCCCGGGACACAGATCCGTTTCCTCCGGTATAAATCTGCACCTTGATGATTTCATCTCTATCTTAAAACCGTATCGCTCGGAAAAGATTTTCATGCGCAGCAGGTCAGCCCCCTTTCCGCCGGCATTGAAATCAAAGGCCCTTTTGGATGAATAGGCCATGGTGTCCTGGGTGGCAAAAAAGCCTTCAAAGATCCGCATCTGCGCATCTTCTATGATGCCGACCCCATAGTCATGCACCACCAGTTCGGCGCCCCCTTCCTTTTCGCTGACGATGAGCGCTATCTTTCCCTCATCAGGAGTATTTTCTATGGCATTCTTCACTATGCCGTCGACAATTTTTCTTAACGGATCCAGGGGCATAAAGATTGGGGGTACCGGTCTTAGACGGGTTATGATATCAACCTGGCGATGCGAAAATGAGGGTTCGAGATCTGCAATCCTTTCCCTAACGTATTCATTCAAGACAACCCTTCTTGGTTCGATTTTTTTTGGGCCAAAAAGGTTATCAATCCGTTTTTTTATGGTTTCAACGAGGCGCCCTTCTCCAACTTCTTCAGCGAATAGCGTTTCCAGCTCATCAGCACACTGTTCAAGCATCTGAAATAAGAGGTCGTGGGACTTGTAGTGTCTCTCCCGCATGATGTCTTCTACCTGATTCTGGATTTCCATGATGCGGTCAAGGTTTCTTTTGCTCCTCGATATGGTATTTTTCCAGCTCTCTTCAGGAAGGGCAGCCAGCTTTTTCTCTAATATGTTCAGGGAGCCGGAAAGCACCGAGACCGGCGTCTTCAATTCATGAGACAGGTGGTTGATGACCTTGTCCTTTGCGCGGTTCATGTTGGTGACCTCTATGTATGCCTTCTTCAGCTCTTCAGAAAACCGGGCGTTCTCAATGGAAAGGGCAACGGTTCCGGCTATCATGCTCAGCAACTCCACGTTGGCCTGGTCAAAGTCCCCTTCCTTCTTGTTGATGGCGCATAACGCACCGATGATCCGATCCCTGCTCCTCAAAGGCACAAGAAGCAGGTTTCGGGTATGGTAACCCAGCTTTTTATCCCTTTCCCGATGAAGTACAGAGTCCACTGAAGTATCTGAAATTACTAAGGGCTTGCCTGATTTTATGACCCTGCCCGCCACAAGCTCATCAAGCGGGAAACGGATTTCCTTCACCCTTTTTTCAGTCGCACTGTCGTCATAGGAAGCGCCTATAAAAAACAATTCCTGCCTCTCCTCGTCCAGCAATATGACAATGGCGCCCTCTGATTCTAAGAGTCGTTTCACCTCGCCGCTGACATAATCCTGAAGTCCCTCTAATTCAGGGTATTGAGGGAGGGCCATGCTGATCCTGAGGAGCGACTCGTTTGTCCTGTAGGCCTTGATGATTTCTTCAGAAAATCTGGCGTTTTCTATGGCCAGAGTAACGGTCCCGGCTATCATGCTCAACAGCTCGAGATCTGTCTCGTCAAAATTCCCCGCCTTTTTGTTGCGTGCGCACAGGGCCCCGATAATTCGATCACCGCTTCTCAGGGGCACCTCGAGCAGATTCTTAGTGTGATATCCGAGCTTCTTGTCTACTCCAGGATAGAAATCCGGCTCCTTGGAGGTATCCGGAACAATAATCGGCTGGCCGGTCCTGATGACCTTGCCGGCCACGCTTCTGTCGGCAGGAAATCGGATTTCCTTTATCTTCTCCTGGGTCCTGTTGTCATCATATGCGGCGCCCTTGTAGAAAAGTTCTTGATTTTCTTCATCTAAGAGCACGACCAAAGCACCCTCAGTGTCCAGCAGCTGTTTGATCTCTGCGCTGACATAATCCAAGAGTTCTTCCAAGTCAGGATATTCATGGAGGGAGGTGCTGAACCGGAGTATTGTATCACTGATGCGGGCCATCTTCTTCTCACGGGTAATGTCCCTCAAAAGAACAAGCTCCCCTGCAGGTTCATTCCTGTCTTCAGAATAGACGGCCGCTCTCATGACCACGTCCAGAACCCTGCCGTCCTTTGTCAGCCGCCTGGTTTCATGACGGAGTATGACCTTTTTTTCGAGAAGTTCCTTTATTGCCTTACCGGTTTCCTGTTCAAGCCCCGGAGGTGTGTACGGAATGGTCTTACCTTCCAATTCATCGAGGGTCCAGCCGAATATTTCGGTGAAGGAGGGGTTCAGGTAGTACACCCGCCCATCCAGGGTGAATACGACGATCGGGTATGGAACGAAGTCGAGGAGGGTTCTCAAACGTCTTTCCGATTGGCGCAGGGCCAGTTCCGCCTTTTTCTGTTCGGTAATATCCTGAAGGGTCTCTATGGCGCCGGTGATGTTTCCCGAGGCATCTCTCAATGGCGATGCAGTAAAGAAGAGCCATTTGCTCCCTGTTCTCAGGTGGCGAAACTGTCGCTCGGACTGATAGCCGCCCTCCACAAAGGCGGATTTTTGATACCGGCCCTTGTAATATCCGGCGATTTCCTGTTCCGAGGCATTGTCCACGATAAGGTCGGCCATGGTAGGACTTTCTGTGGAATAAAAGGCCGACCACTGGTTCCGGGTGCCGATGATTTCATGGGCAGAGATGCCTGTCAGGTTCTCATAGGCCTTGTTGACATGGGTAACGATATGGTCATTGTCGATGACAAATGTGGGGATCGAGGTTTCGTGAAGGATCTGGGAAAGCCTTTTTCGCTCGGCAACTGCTTTTTCTAATGCCTTGATCCTCTGCTCAAGCTGTTCATATGTTGGCTTTTCGACCATCAGAAACCCTCCATTTTCCTCAAAACGAGAAAACCTACGGATTAAATCCCCCTGCTGCAAGACCTCAACGATTTTTGAGGCTCTGTTTCGGTGTTGACTGTGGCAAGCCGTTTAATAACTCGTGCATGCCTTTCAGCAGCACCCCGGTTTGTGAGTACCGCTTCCCTGGCGCGTTTACCGTAGACGCTTGATTCCTCCGGGTGACTTAGCAGCCACACCATCTTTTCACTGAGCTCTTCGGGGCCGGAAACCGGAACGCTGGCCCCCTTTCTCTCCAGCAAATCCTTTGCATCCAAAAAATCCTCCATGGAAGGGCCATAAACCACCACCTTTCCCCAGGCGGCCGGTTCCAGCGGATTCTGTCCACCTAACGGGACAAGGCTGGCTCCGCAGAATACGATCGTCCCGACACTGTAGATCTTGAACAGCTCACCAAAGGTGTTGATGATGACAACCTTCTCTCTCCGTTTCCCCTTACCCGCGCCGATCTCTGTCCTAAGTTGATATCTGAAACCCCGGGCATTGAGGAGCGCGCCGATATCAGATGTCCGGTCGATATGCCTGGGGACGATAATAAGGATGGTGTCGGGAAACGCCTCAAGTGATTTTGAATAGGCATTCAAGATCATTTCCTCTTCACCCTGGCGGGTGCTTCCCGCAACAACAACCCTTGAGGATGTCTCAAGGTTCAAGACCTTGCGTATCTCCGTCTCAATATGCGGGTCCGGGCCTGTCGCAAAGATATCATACTTGGCATTTCCGTTGATTTCAATTTTCTGCCGAGGAGCACCCATTGCCCGGATGCGGGCCGCATCTTCTTCCAGGATCATGCTGAAGAGATCAAAATTCTTGAGAACCTCCTTAAAAAAGGGGCGTAGTTTAAGGTAGCCGTTAATGGACCTCACCGAAATCCTGCCATTTATCAGGCCGGTCTTGATCCCCAGACGCCGGGCCTCGAAGAGCCAGGCAGGCCAGATTTCCGTTTCAAGGAAGACCATGGCATCGGGCCTGATGAGAGAGAGCGCCCGGCAAACACAACCTACAAAGTCGATGGGGGCATAGACCACAGGAATCTCTTCCCCAAACATTTCCCTCGCCAGGTTACGCCCATGTTCAGTCATGGTGGAAAGGAGGATTGAGCAGCCCGGCATCATTCTTCTGAGCGCCTCAATGATCGATCCCGCTACCTTGACCTCGCCCAAAGAAACAGCGTGAATCCAGATCCTCGGGGACCCTGTCAGTCGTTGAACCGCCTCAAGGGGAATAAACCCCAGTCGTTCCTTGAGATGGTGGCTGTATCGCCCGGTCACCCTTGCATAAAGAAGGAAAAAAGGGAGCAAAAGAAGAAACAGACCGCTGGTCAGGACAATATAGATGCCGTAAAGCAGATGCATATGCGTTTTTTGTCTCCTCATTGAGGTTTACAGAGAGATTAGAACATCAAAGCGCGTGTCGTCAAACTTTTTCAGTGACTCCTGATCTTGGATTTGTTAGCATTAATTGATCAGGCAGCGGAAAACCTGTGTGTCCTTGACCACTGGACCATACATCAATTCCCGGAGATGAGATCAGAATGCGCTTTGAGAGAAATATCCTCTGTATTGGAGCAGGCTACGTTGGAGGTCCCACCATGGCGATGATCGCCTATAAATGTCCTCGCTACAGGGTGACCGTCGTGGACATCAACCCCCGGAGGATAGCCGAATGGAACTCAGATCATCTTCCCATTTATGAGCCCGGGCTTGAGGAAATCGTAAAGGCTGCAAGGGGAAGGAACCTCTTTTTCAGTACAGAAGTGGAAAAAGGGATAAAGGAGTCTGAAATCATCTTTGTCAGCGTAAACACCCCTACCAAGACATTCGGCGCCGGGGCAGGCATGGCGGCTGACCTGCAATACTGGGACAAGACCGCGCGACAGATACGAAAATATTCGAATTCAAATAAGATCATCGTGGAGAAGAGCACCCTACCGGTAAAAACCGCTGAGGCAATGAAAAGGATCCTTACAAGCGAGGATAACGGCATCCGGTTTGATGTTCTTTCAAATCCGGAGTTCTTGGCCGAGGGCACGGCCATCAGGGACCTGGAAAACCCCGATCGGGTCCTCATCGGCTCGTCACAGACACCCAGCGGTTTAAAGGCAAGGGATGTATTGGTTGAAATCTATGCCAACTGGGTAAGCAGAGAACGGATCATAATCTCCAACATCTGGAGCAGCGAGCTTTCCAAGCTGGTTGCCAATGCCTTCCTGGCACAGCGGATCTCTTCAATAAACGCCATCTCGGCGCTCTGCGAAAAGGCCGAAGCCGATATCACAGAGGTCGCCTACGCCGTGGGCATGGACCGTCGTATCGGTAACAAGTTTCTAAACGCCAGCGTAGGCTTTGGAGGCTCATGCTTTAAAAAGGATATTCTGAATCTGGTTTATCTCTGTCGGCATTACGATCTCAAGGAGGTGGCCGATTACTGGGAGGCGGTGGTCAGGATCAATGACTACCAGAAGGAACGTTTCATGCTCAACATGCTGAACGTCATGTTCAACACGCTCGCAAACAAGAGGATTTGCCTCTTCGGTTTTGCGTTTAAGGCGGATACAGGAGACACCAGGGAAAGTCCGGCAAATTTTGTGGCAAAGCGGCTGGTCGAAGAAAAGGCCAGAGTGGTCATTACCGACCCGAAGGCCTTGAAAAATGCCGCGGAGGACCTGGAAGGGGTAGGCGGGGAGATATCTTATGTTGAAGACCCGTATGAGGCCTCCGCGGGCTGCAGCGCCATTGCCGTCATGACCGAATGGGAGATATATGCAGGTCTCGATTTTGAAAGGATATACCGGTCAATGGCCAAACCGGCCTTTATCTTTGATGGCAGAAACATCCTGGACCATGAGAAGCTTTATGGAATCGGCTTCAATGTTTTTCCCATTGGCAAGCCTGGACTAACGCATTTTTAGGTTATAGCCTTCCAGAAAAAGATTTTGTTAAAATCATTACCTGAAACGCCATAAGGGCATCCAAAATGATACATGATCAAAAACGTATATTGGTCACGGGCGGGGCCGGGTTCTTAGGGTCGCATCTCTGCGATCGTCTGATAGAAGAGGGGCATGATCTCATCTGCCTGGACAATTTCTTTACCGGCACAAAAAGAAATATCCTCCACCTGACAGGGATCCCCAATTTCGAACTGTTGCGCCATGATCTGGTTCACCCCATATTCCTTGAAGTGGACGAGATATATAATCTGGCCTGTCCCGCATCCCCCATTCACTATCAGTACAACCCGGTCAAGACCGTAAAGACCAACGTCATGGGGACGATCAATATGTTGGGCGTTGCCAAAAGGGTCAAGGCCAAGATCCTCCAGGCCTCCACCAGCGAGGTGTATGGCAACCCGACAGTACATCCGCAAGATGAAACCTATTGGGGCAATGTCAATACCATTGGGCCCCGGTCCTGCTATGATGAAGGAAAGCGTTGCGCTGAGACCCTCTTTTTCGATTATCACCGCCAGAACAAGGTCAATATCAGGGTGGTCAGGATCTTCAACACCTACGGCCCCAGGATGCACCCGAACGACGGTCGGGTAGTGAGCAACTTTGTCGTACAGGCCCTGACAAACCGGGATATAACGGTGTATGGGGACGGGTCCCAGACCCGGTCTTTCTGTTATGTGGATGACATGATCGAGGGTTTGATCCGTATGATGAACGGCCCGGACGACTTCACAGGTCCTGTAAACTTAGGAAACCCGGCTGAATCCACGATCCTGGATCTGGCAGAGATGATCATCAGACTGACCGGGAGCAGATCAAGGATCATCTTTAAACCGCTTCCCCAGGATGACCCCCTCCAGCGCCGGCCGGACATCACCTTGGCCAAAAAAAAGCTTGAATGGGCGCCTGTCATGGAGATCGAGCAGGGGCTCATGAAGACCGTCGAGTATTTCAGGGGTGTCCTGGAGAAAAAATAGCCACACCGATAGTCTTTAAAGGTGGAGCCGCATTAAAGCTTTTCTATGATCTACCCCGTTACTCTGAAGACATACATTATGATTTTCTCCCGGGAGTTTCTCCCCAAAAGCTTATGGATATTATTAAGAACCTTTTCACGAAGAGAAGGTGGGAAATAACAGACGAGGCTCTCAAATATTATACTCTTCTTTTTGAGCTTCGGTTTGCAGGGCCGGAAAGAAACTTTCGTGTCAAGATTGAAATCTCCACCAGGGAAAAGGAACTGAAAACCGCGATCATGCCCCTCAGAGGGGTGCCCGTTCTCACCTTTGTTGACCGCCAGGCTGGCAGGGATATATTTGACGCATGGTTTATTCTAAAAAATGCCTATCCTCTGGACAAAGCCATGGTAGAGCATGGTAGAGAAGGTCTTTGGTAATCGTGCGAATTTCTATCAAACCCTATTAAACAGAATAGAAAAGGCAGATCCAAACAAGATAGTTCGGGACAATGGCAAGCTTTTAAAAGAGGATTACAGAAACTGGATCAGGACCTCATTTTTATCTGATTTCAAACAGCTTGTCAGCAGTGAACTCAGTGCATTGAACCAACGGATGAACCAGATGGGAATTACTCGCGATCTTACTGTTAAGGGCTGTGATGGTTTTGAATGGTATCAGGCCCGCTGGTTATCCGTAACGTTGGGGACAAATAAATAATGAAAAGTAATATCGATCAGAGTAGACTTCTTTAACGCATATCGGAGAGGAGGGAAAGAAGATGGAGCTTTTTGACGCCATTAACTCACGGATGTCCATTAGGGGGTTTAAGCCGGACCCAGTTCCCAAGGAGGTTTTGTTTAAACTATTAGGGGTCGCTACTCGTTCGCCTTCCGGTGTGAATTGCCAGCCATGGGAAATTTACATTGTACTGGGTGAAGTCCTGAAAGAACTCAGACAAGTCTATGTCGAGCAATTCCGCCAGGGGATTAAACCGCACCCTGAAATTTATGGTGATTACGAATCGAAGGGTTTGGCACCACCATTGGAAGGTGTTTATAGGGAACGACAGGTTCAGCTTGGAAAACAGTTGTTTCAAGTCCTGGGCATAAGAAAAGGTGATGATAAGAAATTGCAGGAATATTATGAGAAGATGTACTGCTTCTATGATGCACCAACGGTCCTTATAATCGCTGCGGACGAGAGTCTTCTGCTCACATTCGTGTCATTTGACATAGGTTTACTAACCCAGACAATAGCATTAGCGGCCCAAGAGTATGGTTTAGGCACCTGCATTATGCGAGCGATAGTGGACTATCCCCGGCAAGCCAGGGATGTCGTTAAGATTCCTCAATCTAAACGACCAATAATTGGCGTAGCTATAGGTTACCCAGATTGGGATGACCCTATCAATGAACTGAGAACCGAAAGGGAATCCTTGGACAAAATAGTCACTGTGGTCGGTGAAAGATGACAGGGGTCTCGTATTATGTTAGGGGACATCCTACAAATTACACATATTGCTCTAAGAGAAGAACGCAATAGAGGGGATATCGGCAACCTTCAGTCGTTTCTCCGGGCGGGATTTGTAACAATTTAGGACTGCAACGGCGGATATCGAAAGTTTCTACAAAGTCGCGTAACAAGCCAAAATAATTAGCAAAGAACGTCTTCTAAAGGTGAAAAGCTGGGCCAAGTCATTGTGGGTTGTTGCCACAATTCCGGCTAATTTACCAGGACGACCGAAAAATCTCCTGCTGCGTGAATGACTTTTTGGGAAACACTCCCAAGCAAGAACTCCTTGATCGCGGACAACCCTCTTCTCCCGATCACAACAATATCATACCCGCTCATGGCCTCGTCGATGATGTCCCTTGCGATCCCCTTTTTCTGATTTTCAACCTTTGTGGAGATCTCCGCTTCTTTGAAACCTGCCCCTGTCAGGATTTCTTTTGCCTTTTGAAGGGCATCGTTTACCAACTGGGTCTTTTTGTCCTGCATCGAGCAGAAAATTTCTTGCTGGGAGAAAAAATAGGGCGTTAATTCGGGACTGAAGATCTCGCAAGCGGCAGCGGTGTCCGGAATAACGCTAAACAACGTGATTTTGTGGTCAGGGGTGAACGACTTGGATATAAATTCCACCCCCCGCATCGCGTTCTCAGAATCATCAAAGGCCACCAAAATCTTCTTTTCCATAGCTTACCTCCTCTTCTTGACACATTTACCTTTCTGCCTGATACGCTCACAGGGAAAAATCGACGAGATAATGGAACCATCATAACCTATTCCACCCCGATATTGCAAAACATAACTCCATTTCTTTGAAAACATATTGCCTCAAGAGTATAAATCATGCAGATAGATGATTCGAGACCTTTGAAAAATGTTCAATTTTGGTCAAGGTCAAGCCTCCGGCCCAGAGG
>JACNIU010000041.1 GCA_014382905.1 Desulfobacterales bacterium | reverse complement strand
CACGATCTGAAAATCCAAAAAGCAGCGCTTCTAATCTGAGTTATTTACTTACTGATGGACGTCCCCCAGCCCACTGTGGCCCAATAGTTTCTTGAGCGTTTAAGTGCCCCCCTGGGCTCACACATGGCCCGATGTCAAGTTGTCTGTGTCCTTATGGACGCCCCTCGGAATTCCGTTCACTCACTGCCTGCTTATCCCCCCATTGGACGCCGGGATCGCCTTGGAAAACCTACAAACCTTAGAGCGTCCCCGCGGTCCCACACGGATACCGCCTGTTCTCACGGTCAATGATAGACGGCGATGGGTTTGATTTCAACACGGAGAGTAATTACCTCTCATCTTAGGGTCAAAATCATGTAACCCCCTTATTTAGAGCGTCCAACCAAGTCCGGCCTTTATGGGTAAGCCGGTATTTCTGAAGCCTGCTTTTCGGTTTGTCCGGCAAGGTCATTTCCACAAGTCCGGCCTCTATCGCCGACAGAAGGTATGCTTTACGAAAATGGTCGGCATTTTTCAAGCTGAGCATTTCCTGGAGTTCCTTGCGGGAATGCTCGCCGGTCATAGTACTTAGAAGCCGCTTGACTTCCATGGTGACTTCCATGGTGACTTCCATGGTGACTTCCGGGATGGTTTTCAAGGCTTCAGCAAAAACAGGGTGAATGGGAAATTCAACCAGGAAAAATGTCCGATCTTCATCAGTGTGGAATATGGGTTCTGGAGATCGGTTCTTCCGGATCTCACGCAATATCTTCGGGATGCCGGTTCCACGTCCTTCAGTCATTTCGAGTTCTTTCAAAAACTCACCAACCCGCCGGTTGAGATAGCGACGCGAGAGAAAGCGGAACTCCCTCATATCCTTATCGCGAATGGACCGGTCCGGTCCTGGAAAACTGCCGATGGTAACGGAATCAGGCAAAACCCTTACCTCAATAGGTTCCCGTATTTCATAGGAGCGGTGATATACCGCATTGCATAAGGCCTCTTCTATTGCCGGAAAAGGGTAGTTGAAAAACCTGTCCGCTTCTGGACGGTCAGGGTATTTGATAACCTTTTCTTCGACAACCATGGAACCGATATGAGAAAGGACATTCTGTAGCATGACGTGAAGCGGCCCTTTGAAAGTCTTTTCGGTGAATGTATCTGCACCGGGTCCCTCGGGAAAATGAACAACATCGATCTGGGTCTGCGGGAAAAACCGAGATGGGTCCTCATTAAAAAACATCAGACCTACATTCCTCGGCCACAAGTATTCATCCGGACCGTCGACGATGTTCATCTGTCTGCAAAGCCGATTGAAATCCATTTCAGCGGATTCCCGGAAAAGATCACTTTTGACCTGCTTCAGGTAGGTGCGGATCAATCCCAAATCCAAGTCTTCCACAACTGCCCGCTGATTCATCCGGTCGTCAAAGGGTACAGTGGCTGCTAAAGACATAAGCTCGGTTTCGTCCTGCTGTCTGGCCCGAACCGTCAAAGAGCCCTTCCGGATATAATAAGCAAATTCCCGTTCCCCTTTTGCCAGAGACACCGGGGCCTTGTAGGGCCTGGTCTGCCCGCCCGCCGCCCAGAGCACAAGGATGTGTTTTCCATCGATTTCATAAGGCGCGATGATGGGATGATAGTAGGGGACCATCCGGTAACCGAGCTCTATGATTTCCTTTTGTACGGCATCGATCTGTCTGATTGGCAACCCGGCAAGAGGCAGAACCGGCCGGCCCTTGTCCTCGGCTACGCCTATGATGATGTACCCGCCGCCCAGGTTATGGAAATCATTCGCAAACGCACACATGGTGTGCAGCACGGCTTTCGGATTCCAACCGGCTTTAAACTCCAACCGCTCCCACTCGACCGTGCGGGCTATGAGTAAGTCATTGATGTTAATAGGCAGTTTCATATTTTATCTTTAAGGTTTTTTCGCCTGTCCCCTCTTCCCTCTGTAGGCCGTATATTTATCGGACTTGCCTTTCACCATTTCAGCAGGATACTTTTTGTCATTGATTTGAAGCTTGTCGAGGATAATATCGGTGGGATTAAGGGTGAATTCATGGGCCAGGGTGAGCGCATAAATGAGGATATCCCCAAGTTCCTCCTTCACCCTTCTCCGTATTTCTTCATCCGACTTGCCGGCCTCCACCTCCCCCGCATCTTTCCATTGAAAAATTTCAAGCAGTTCGGCTGCTTCAAGGGAAAGGGATATGGCCAGGTCTTTTGGGTTGTGGTACTGAGCCCATTCCCGCTTATCTCTGAATTCGATCACCCTGTTTTGAAGTTCTTTGATGTCCATTTGCCAATAGATGGATTTAAAAAGTCACTGAATTACCGAAGGATGTACCCAGTCCATATTGGGGTTTTAATTAAGAGTCAAGCAAAGACCCCTACACTACAAATATCGGATTATTCCACCCCCAACGCCTTAAACACGGCGTCTTTGGGATCGGCATAAAAGCTGGTCTGAAATTTCGCAAAAAGCTCACCGGGAATACTCGGGATATCGCTTACACTGGCCATGGGCAGGAGAATGCGTTTGGCCCCTGCGTCAAAGGCTACCTGGAGGGACTCGGCCAGGTTTTGCACGGGTACAATGCTACCTCCCAGGCTCATGCTTCCCAGGACCACGAGTTGGGACTGAACCGGCTTCCCGAGCACGGCGGAGCAGAGGGCCACAAAGGCTGTAAGGGTCATGGCATTCGTGGGACCCGTGTTGTGAAGTTCCACGATGTGGAGGTGGTAGTTGTGGTCCCCTGCCTTGACCGACGCGCTGACGCCGGTGGCATTTGCTTTGAAATAGTCGAAGCCGACCTTTACTGCCTCCTTTGCAGCGCTGACCGAACCGAAGCCTGAAAGGGTCAGAGATCCGTTACCCGGCGTGACCTGGGTCTCCAGGCGATAAAGTCCTAAATGCCCGCTATTTCCCGTGGCCACAGTATGCAGAACACCGGGATTGAGGGGCCCCTGTGGGATCAGGGAACCGCCGCCCTGTTCCGGCACACTGATGAACTTCTCCTCCATGTTCTCCTGATCGATGTAGGAGAAATGCACATCGT
>JACNIU010000042.1 GCA_014382905.1 Desulfobacterales bacterium | reverse complement strand
AAAGGGGCCGCCTTGGTGGGTAGTTCTGTCGCTGAAAAGGCGCTCGAGAATGGCATCAAGATCGTTGTGTTTGACCGAAACGGGTTCCTGTACCATGGCCGCGTAAAGGCCCTTGCCGAGGCGGCGCGTGAGTTCGGGATGAAGTTTTGAGGAGGGATAGATCCATTGTTTAAGCCAGAGGATGAAGATCAGCTAATAGAGAAAGTGGTCCATATCAACCGGGTGGCAAAGGTAGTGAAAGGGGGTCGTCGGTTTAGTTTTAGCGCGATCGTCGTGGTTGGAGATGGCAGAGGCACGGTTGGGACTGGACTTGGAAAGGCGAATCAGGTTCCCGACGCCATCTGAAAAGGCATTGAAAAGGCCAAAAGGGATATGAGGGAAATTCACATCCATGAGACCTCCATCCCCTATGAAGTGATCGGGGAATCGGGTGCGGGCCGTGTATTATTGAAACCGGCAGGTCCCGGAACCGGTCTGATTGCAGGCGGCGCGGTGCGTGCGGGCCTGGAAGCGGCTGGGATTCAAAATATACTCACAAAGTGTCTCGGTTCCCATAACCCCCATAATATTGTGAGGGCTACGATCAAGGGCCTGCGATCACTCAGAACTCCCGAAGAGATTGCCAGGCGCAGGGGTAAGACAGTTGAAGAAATGGTAACCTGAATCGATTGGGAAAAGACAATATTGGCTATGGCTAAGACGATTAAAGTGACGCTTGTCAAGAGTTCGATAGGCAGGAACAAGAAGATTGGTCAGACCTTGAGGGGTTTGGGCCTGACACGGCTGAACAAGACCGTTGAGCTTGAAAACACCCCGGCCGTGAGAGGGATGATCAATAAGGTCTTGTTCCTGGTAAAGATTAACTAAAGACGTAATAGGTGAGAAAAAGTGAAAATTCATAATCTTTCACCTGCCGAGGGTTCGAGAAAAGCGAAGAAAAGGATAGGAAGAGGTCCAGGTTCCGGACACGGAAAGACTTCTTGCAGAGGCCACAAAGGGCAGAAGGCACGTTCTGGAGGCGGACCACGCCCTGGCTTTGAGGGAGGTCAGATGCCACTTCAGCGAAGACTTCCCAAACGTGG
This sequence comes from Desulfobacterales bacterium, assembly GCA_014382905.1. Classification (GTDB taxonomy): domain Bacteria; phylum Desulfobacterota; class DSM-4660; order Desulfatiglandales; family Desulfatiglandaceae; genus JACNIU01. The sequence continues at coordinate 1,966 of JACNIU010000042.1, read as the reverse complement.
CTTCACAAACATATTCAGGAAGCAATATAATATAATTAGTGTCAAGGATCTGAGCCGCTTTGCAGCAAACTCCAGCGTGGATGCGGGTGTGCTAAAGGAAGCCGGCCTGGTCAAGAAGATGAAGGATGGGATCAAGATCTTGGGCCACGGGGATATCACTCACCCGGTCACTGTTAGGGTCCACAAAACCAGTAAGGCAGCCAAGGAAAAAATTGAGGCCGCCGGCGGCAGGGTTGAAGTGATTTAGATGGGGGCATCGTGAATTGATAGGTGGTTTCCAAAATATTGCCAAAATACCGGAGCTGAAAAAGAAGATTCTTTTTACGCTCATGATGCTCGTTGTTTATCGAGTCGGGTGTCATATCCCGACGCCCGGTATAGACGGGACAGCTCTGTCTGCCTTTTTTGGTGCGAGGGAAGGGACCCTTTTTGGGCTCTTTGATATGTTCACGGGTGGTGCACTGAGCCAAATGTCGGTAATGGCTCTGGGAATCATGCCTTACATAAGCGCCTCTATTATCCTGGAACTCATGACCGTTGTAGTGCCTCATCTTGAGAAACTGAAGAAGGAAGGGGAGCAGGGAAGGAAGAAGATCACCCAGTATACCCGTTATGGCACGGTAATTTTGAGTGTTATTCAGGGTTTTGGTATCGCGGTTGGCCTTGAAAATATGTCCGGCCCCGGGGGGGCGATGATTGTCCCGTCTCCAGGCTGGGCTTTCAGGCTCCTCACTGTTATTACACTCGCGGCCGGGACCTCCTTTCTGATGTGGCTGGGAGAGCAGATCACCGAGAGGGGGATAGGTAACGGGATCTCCCTTATCATATATTCCGGTATTGTTTCCGGTTTTCCTGTGGCTGTGGCGAACACATTCAGATTGATGGGGACCGGTGAAATCACCGTCTTTTTTGTGGTTCTGCTCCTTGCACTCATGATAGGTGTCATCGGTGTGATCGTATTTGTTGAGAGGGGACAGAGGAGAATTTCCGTTCAGTATGCAAAGAGGGTTGTGGGCCGAAGGATGTATGGTGGTCAAACGACACATCTGCCTTTGAAAGTCAATACGGCCGGCGTCATTCCGCCAATATTTGCCTCTTCCATCATGATGTTTCCGGCTACTATCGCCAATTTTTTGAGCGTGGACGAATTTCCCTGGCTCCAGCACATTGTAAATTTTTTGGCCCCGGGCCACATTGTCTACAGTCTGATCTATGTGGCTTTTATTTTCTTCTTCTGCTATTTTTATACTGCGGTTCATTTTAACCCTGTTGATGTGGCCGACAACATGAAAAGACAAGGGGGGTTTATCCCCGGAATCCGGCCGGGAAAGAATACGGCTGATTATATTGATCGGGTCTTGACAAGAATCACTTTTTCGGGGGCCACTTATATCTCGGCCGTTTGTATTTTACCTCAGTTTCTGATCTATCAATTAAATGTCCCGTTCTATTTTGGAGGGACCGCATTGCTGATTGTGGTTGGTGTGGCCATGGACACCACAAATCAGATCGAATCGCATATGCTGACAAGGCATTATGAAGGGTTTATGAAGAAGGGTTTTGGGAGGGTGCGGTAGCCGTATGAATGACCTTCGACTCGCAGATGCTGACTTGTAAACGGCGAGGTATTTCGATCAAAGGCACTGACCGTTGGCTTGGGGTCAGACATTGGAGAACAGGGAAGGGCATATGGCTAAGGAAGAGGCTATTGAGGTCGAGGGGGTCGTGATCGAGACCTTACCAAATGCCATGTTCAGGGTCGAGCTCAAGAATGGTCACAGGGTCTTGGGTCATATTTCGGGTAGGATGCGGAAACACTTTATTAAGATCCTCCCAGGGGATGTGGTGGTAGTGGAGTTATCTCCTTATGATTTGACTAGGGGCCGCATTGTTTATCGCGGTAAGAAATAGGTGGGATTTGGAAATGGTTCGAACCCCAAAAGGGGGTCTTGTCAGAACCCCCTCT
>JACNIU010000138.1 GCA_014382905.1 Desulfobacterales bacterium | reverse complement strand
CGCTGATGTGCGTTTCGGAACGCTTCATCCTGAGAAGGATCTGGAACAGAATACCGCCGCTACATTCAATGTTTTAGAGGCGATGCGAGCAAACCATATAAAAAGCATCGCCTTTTCCTCCACAGGCTCCATCTATGGCGAGCCGGAGGTCTTTCCCACTCCGGAAGATGCTCCTTTTCCCGTTCAAACATCCATGTACGGCGCTTCTAAGCTGGCATGCGAGGGGTTGATTGAGTCCTACTGTGAGGGCTACGGGTTCAAAGGGTGGATCTTCCGTTTTGTCTCTATCCTGGGAGAAAGGTACTCCCACGGCCATGTGTATGATTTTTACGAGAAGCTTTTGACCGATCCGAACCACCTGCGCGTACTTGGCAACGGCAAGCAGCGCAAATCCTATCTCTATATACAGGACTGTATTGACGCCATGCTTCTGGCTATTGAAGAGGCACAGGATAAGGTAAACATCTTCAATCTGGGTACTGACGAATATTGCGAAGTAAATGATTCCATCGGATGGATTTCTGAACACCTATGTCTTGATCCGAAGCTTTCATACGCTGGGGGTGAGAGGGGTTGGGTGGGAGATAGCCCTTTCATTTTTCTCGATTGTTCACGCATTAGGGCCTTGGGCTGGAGGCCAAGGCTTACTATAAAAGAGGGTATAATCAAGACCCTGCAATATCTGGAGGAAAACAAGTGGCTATTGGAGAGGCGACTATGAGCATTGCGGTTTTGGGCATGTGGCATTTGGGAACGGTAACCGCGGGATGTCTTGCCAATAAGGGATACAGTGTGATCGGCTACGACCAAAATGCAGATACAGTGGCTATGCTCGAGAGCAGGAATCTGCCAGTCAACGAGCCGGGGCTTTCCGAATTGATTGAGACAGGAATGAAGAGCAAGCTGCTTTCCTTTACCTCGGACCCTTCCGCCATAACGGAATGCGATATTATCTGGGCCGCATATGATACCCCGGTGGATGAGCAGGATCGGGCAGATGTTAATTTCGTTCTGAGTAGTCTTGAAGCGATCTTTCCTTATCTAAAGGAGGGGGCTCTGATTATTATTTCCTCTCAACTGCCTGTGGGCACAACTTCCCGACTGGAGACACGCCTGCGGGAGAAGCGCCCTGGAATTTCTGTTTCCTTCGCCTATGTGCCGGAAAATCTCCGTCTTGGAAAAGCAATTGAGGTTTTCAATCATCCGGACCGGATTGTAGTAGGTGTGCGTGCGGAAAGGGATAAAACGCTTATCGCCGGGTTGCTTCAACCGTTCAGTGACAACATCATCTGGATGTCTGTAGAATCCGCTGAAATGACGAAACACGCTATCAACGCTTTTTTGGCGACTTCTGTGGCCTTTATCAATGAGCTTTCCGGCGTTTGTGAGCATTATGGCGCAGATGTGTCGGAAGTGGAAAAGGGGCTCAAAAGCGACCATCGCATCGGACGGCATGCCTATCTCCGGCCGGGGCCGGCTTTCGCGGGCGGTACCCTTGCCAGAGATCTAAAATACCTTATTAGTTTCGGGCGGGAAAGAGAATTGCCTACTCCCCTGTTTTTGGGTGTTGCTGAAAGCAATGAGCTTCACAAGAAATGGACGAGGCGAAAGTTGGAGGAAGCGCTTAAGACATTTAAGGGGAAAAGGGTTGCTGTATTGGGATTAACTTACAAACCTGGGACCGACACACTGCGCCGCTCCGAAGCAGTCGAGACGGCCAGGTGGCTTAGCGAACGGGGGGCCGAGGTGGTGGCGTACGATCCGGCCGTGAAAAGCCTGCCCGCAACACTTGAAAAAATTATCCGTCTGTGCGATGGGCCTTGTGAAATACTGAAGGGAGCCCACGCGGTACTTCTTAAAACTCCTTGGCCTGAGTTTAAAAAGCTGAAAGCAGAAGACTTTGCATTTCTAACGGACCCACGGGCCGTCATCGATCCCGGAGGATTTATGTCAGATACCCTCAAAAACCAGCCCGGAATCGTTTATGTGACAATAGGAGGAAAATGATGAAGCTCAAAGGTAAGAACATTATTGTTACAGGTTCTGGTCAGGGGTTTGGGCTTGCCGCGGCAAAGGCGTTTGTTCGGGAGGGGGCGAACGTGGCCATCTGTGCGAGAAACCGGGAAAGGTTGCGGATTGCGCATGACGAACTGGCGCTCTGTGCGATGGAAACGGCAAGGATCATATCCATGCCGGCCGATGTCTCAATACCTGAAGAAGTTGACAAATTTATAGAATACGCCGTTTCCGAGTTAGGCATGGCCGAGGTGCTAATGTGTAATGCGGGGGTTTACGGGCCGAAAGGTCCCGTCTCTGAAGTAAGGTGGACCGACTGGGCCAAGGCCATAGAAATAAATCTCAACGGCACTGTTTTGTCCTGCCGAGCCGTCATTCCACACATGAAAAAAATAGGCAGGGGCAGGATTATTATTATGTCTGGCGGAGGAGCCACAAAACCCCTCCCCTTTTTGAGCGCCTATGCCGCGTCAAAAGCGGCGGTTGTCCGCTTCGCTGAAACGTTAGCGGAAGAACTTATAGATTTCCAAATCCACGTAAACACGGTCGCACCCGGAACTCTCAACACTCGCATGCTGGATGAGGTTCTGGAAGCCGGACCTGAGTTGGTAGGGCAAAGGTTTTATGATGATATGCTGAAGATTAAGGAGCAAGGAGGTACGCCTCTGGAGGTGGGGACTTCACTGTGTGTTTTCCTGGCTTCAGATGAAAGCGAGAGAATTACGGGAAAACTTATCAGCGCGGTATGGGATCCCTGGCGTGAATTTCCGGACAGGCTTGATGATCTGGAAGGAACGGACATCTTCACGTTGCGGCGAATTATTCCTAAAGAGCGTGGAAAAGATTGGGGATGATGGGTGTTAGGAATTGGCTGATGGCTCATGGCTGATAGCTGATAGGTTATTGGTTATTCGTCGCGGAAAAATAACAGCGCAAACCAAATCGAAGATACGAAGAGGGTCGAACCCTGATTTCCAAAACCCTTGTGCTATTAAACGACTACATCTATTATCGCAGTCGGAGCAAAACAGATAA
>JACNIU010000452.1 GCA_014382905.1 Desulfobacterales bacterium | reverse complement strand
ATAGACGAAGGCGCATACGTGAACTTATCAAAGAACATTAAGTATCGTTGTAGGGCTAATCGCTCTTCGGCTCTGACAGAAATTCAATTCCCAGTTCAAAAAGCAGCCGCTGCACAGAGGCCTTCTCTTCATTAAAGGTTCCTGTACACTTATGCTTCGGGCTTATTGACCTTTCCCCTATTTATTGAGATGATACATCCGAGCTGAATCCTATGGACGCGGAGACGGCATTCGCCCTTGCCCGGGGAGAAACCCGTCTCGAACATCTATATCCCTTTTTGCATCCTGACCGTGACCACAATCCCCATTATGCCCTCCCCTACTTTCAAAACGCCATCCGCTTGCGGCCCAATGCGACAGACTACCACTATGCCTTTGCGACGTACCTCTACTATCACAAGAAGGATAAGGAATTCTTAAGTGTGATCCGTGACCTCGCCCGCATGTCCCCCCTTGCATATAATCGGCTCAGAAAAGAGGAATCCTGGTCTCCATCTGTCAGGGAAGCGGTGAAAAGGGGAATTGAAAAGGCTGCCGACGAGGGGATTGACCCCCGAAACGCCCATTCCATCCTATCTTCACTCCTCGCGGAAGAAAAAGACTGGAAAGGGGCCATATCTCAATTTCAAAAGGCGTCTTTATACCAGCCGTTTTTTAATCATTCAGCACACTATTCCCACTTAGGGCGGCTTTTCCTGGAAAACGGACAAGTTAAAGAAGCTGGAGAGAGTTTTATGAAGGCCCTGTCTATGAGTGAAACCCGGGAGAGGGACCTGGAGGGAATCCTTGGGATCTACCAAAGCAAGGGTTACACCGAGGGCTTCTTTCAATTTTATGAAAAAGTACGGGACAGGTTTCTTCTCTCCGATAAAACGGATATCCTGCTTGCCAGGGCCTTGATGAATCTGAAACGGTATGACGAGGCACGCCGGCTCCTGAATAATCTGAACGAGAAAAAGCCTTCGGCAGAGGCCTATTACTGGTTGGCCCAGTTAGCCAGTCAGGAAAATGATGTGGGCGCTATGGAACTGGCCATCCAGAAGGCCACGGTCCACGATCCCGGGAGCAGTCGCTATCACCTCCTGTTTTCCCAGGTGCTCGCTCGCCGACAAAAGCTGGGCAGGGCCGAACAAGAGGCGGGTTTGGCTATCCGATCGGCTGATAAACCCGCTGCGGCGCTTTACGTCAACAGGGCGCAGATAAGGTGGGCAAATAAGGACTATTCCGGATCTGCGGAGGATTGGGAAACCGCTATCGCCTTGGACCCGAAAAACGCCGGTTATTTTGCAGGGGCAGCCGATGCCTATGACAAAGCAGGGAAATGGTCTATGGCCATGGAATATTACCAAAAAGCCATCGACCTGAACCCCCGGCAGCCGGAATACCGGAAAAGATACAATGCCATTCGCCAAGGGCAACGTCATTAGTTTGCAGATAAATGATGACAAACCACCGAACCCGAAACAAATATCCAATCAATTACTTATCTGAGACCTTTGAAAAATGTTCAATTTTGGTCAAGATCAAGGAAGGCGAGAATTTCAACCACAGGAATATATTGCATATTTTGAGGATTGAAATTTGAGCCTGACGCCGAGATTGGGCAAAAGAGGGCGTTTTTCAAAGGTCTCTATCTGACATGCCGCGTTACGCCCTATATGCCCTTCTCATTTTTACCCCGCTTGCCAGGGCCTCTGTCCAGGACTGGGCCGTAACCGTCATCCACATGGTTACCCTGATCGCCCTTACAGCCTTTTTGTTGGAAAGATGTCTCTCCCGGGACTGGGAGTGGATCAGGACCCCGCTTGACATGCCGATAATTTGTCTGTTAGCCGTCTGTTTGCTCTCATCCATTTTCTCTCTTTACAAAGCAGCGAGCCTTTGGGCCTTTATCCTGCTTGTCAACTACGTACTCATCTATTATCTCGTTATTCAGGCCATCCGCACCAGGGCCCAGTTCATGCACCTTGTCCATCTGATTATCGGAATAGCGGCATTTCTTGCCATCTTCGGCCTGGCAAAGAGTTCTGGCACCAACCCGTTTCCCTGGTGGGATTATCCCGAACTCCATGAAGACGCCTTCCGGGTGGCCGCCACCTTTGGTAATGCCAATAATTTTGCGGGATATATGGAAATGGTCATCCTGCTAACATTGGGACTGCTGTTGACCGGGCTCAAGGTGCCAAGGATTATCATGATGCTCTGCCTGATTTTCTTGTTCATTGCGGCGCTGATATTTTCCTTTTCAAGAGGCGGCTGGATTGCCGCACTCTTTGGGTTCGCTTTCTTGGTGACAGCCCTCATTGCCAACCGGCGTTTCAACAGGAAGAAACTGGTGGCCGGGATTACCTTCGGATTTGTTGCCATATCGCTCTTTGTCTTGGCGAACACAGGCGTGGCGGACAGGGTTGTGACCCTCAAACAAAAACAGGACATAACCAACTTCATCGGGAGGGCAACGGCATGGGCAGGCATTGTGGATATGATCCGCGACTACCCTGTGTTGGGCATCGGCCCGGGTACATTTGCCGTGGTTTTCACCCAATACCAGCCTCCGGGTCTTTCAGCTCGCCATTTCAGGGCCCATAACGATTACCTTCAGGTCATCTCTGAAGGCGGACTGCTCCTTATCCCGATTATCATATGGATGATCATTGCCCTTTACAGAAAGGGCTTCAGAAAATTGAGGAACCCGAGCCGTCTGGTTCGTGGGATTACGGTGGGCGCCTTGTCAGGGATAACGGCAATCCTTATTCACAGCCTCGGTGATTTCAATCTGCAAATCCCTGCCGACGCCCTCCTCTTCACCGTCCTCGTAGCCCTGATTGCATCTCCATTACCGATAGACAACCAGTAGATAAAGGAATCCGGCCACAGACCCATACAAACTGACACGGACGAAGCGAGACCTTTGAAAAATATTCAATTTCGAAGTCGTCGTTTATCTGGTCAAAGTCAAGGAAGGCGAAAATTTCAACCACAGGAATCCCGCTTACAGCGGGATTGAATATTTCGAGTCCCGCCGAAAAGCGGGATGAAATTTGAGCCTGACGCAGA
>JACNIU010000043.1 GCA_014382905.1 Desulfobacterales bacterium | reverse complement strand
AAACGGTATTTTTGGACTTTTTACGAGACCATCACTTCTGAGCCCTCACCATTTTAGGGTCATCAATAGCACATAGTCGTTTACCTGTCAAGTTCTTTTTACATTATTGCGGATGGTTGATTAGTTCTTTTATCTCTGCCTCATTTGGGTTCTATCCTGATGTTCCTCAGCACGTTTTCCTTCAGACGTCTAACGACAAAATCAAAAGGCCCAAGAATGTCTCCCTCCCTTTCCACATACAGATCCATGAAACGTGTTGATATGCTTGATAGACGCATCTGATAGCGCCCGGTGGGACCGCTTTCTGTCACCATCTCCGGCCCGGTAGCACCATTCCCCGGGTTGAGTGTTATTTTCAGGCCGGGGATCCCTTCATCTTCATCGATAACACCATTTTCGTTACGGTCCTCATAGACAGTCCCCATTACAAAAGGCCTGCGATCAAGGGGTCTTGCAAAATCCATAACTACCACGTAGAATAAGGATTTGTCATCGCTTTCGTCGAGGTTCCGGAAAACAGTGTCAACTCTAATGCCCACCTCACTCATAAACGGATTAAAGATATTTCTGCTAACCCTGGATTGAGGGTCCACATCATGTTTCAGAAGGATCTCATAGAGACGGCGGGCAACATCAAAGGCGACATAAACTTGTCCAACATCCGATACACCCAATGTTATACCCAGGCTTTCGCCAACGAAATCGGGGGCATAGCCCGTGGATACAACCCTTTCAAATGGGGTCGATCCATCCGGTGAAACAATGTCAAAATAGTGATTATCGCGCATATCACGATTATGGGCAGTGGCAGTCCCATAGAGTGTTTCATCCCAGGCAAGAGGGGCAAGGGACCAGTCCAAGGCCCACGCCAGAACTCCATAGGCCTCTGCAGCGCTCGCGAAATCGAGCCCGGCGCTGAGGAGCGCCTGGCTCGGATTATTTCTGGCCGAGTTAAGCATACTGACAAGGGCCTGCTCAACAGCCCCGGTATCGACAACGGGTTTTCCAAAATCCATCGTTGCCAAATAGGCATTCAAGATCGATCCCCCCGCAGTGAACTGACCACCGCCAAAGGCTATCCCGGCTTCGGTTATGTCAGGATTAAGGATATTACGATCCTCCGTCGTTTCAGGATCTAACTCAGCAAGGAATATGGATTCAAAAATGGTCCTGACAGCTTCGGCGGTATCCATAAAGTTCTGAAAGGCAACCATGCCGAGGGATTCTCCGCACAAAGCCGCCAGATACCCGCTCTCTCTGATTCGCCCGCGATATGTCCGGCCGTCAAGGGAGTTGTGTGAGTAGTAAATGTTGGCGATCATATCCTCAGTATGGCCGGAGGCTGCCTTATAGAGTTTTTCGTTAAACCCCAGGGGAGCAAGACCCTCTGTCAAAACAGCCTTCAGCTCGGGTAGATCCTGAAGAACCGTCTCGCGGGCTATTCCCAAAGACTCTGCCATACCAAGAGGATCCTTTCTGGCCTCGTTAATCAGTTCAAGAAGAGAGGCCTCCTCCTCCGAATACACAGGTTCCTTCGAAAAAACCTCTTGATAGGCACCTAAGTAAAAGGGCAGGGTAAAAAGCAATATTTTGATAAGTTTAGTCAGCATATTAGGGAAAGAATATGCAAATCCCATGCCGGAATTCCCGCGTAAGATCGACCGTGCAAATGGGGGGGTTTTTGTCTGCCAGGCACCCTGTTTCCCATGGAACTGGTCATATCGAGCCACCTCTGGCTAAATTTAGCCGCCCCCCTACCACCTCTTTCTCAGCATCACCTCCGCTGAAAAGGGCTTTCCAGATATGGTGCTGTATGTGCCCGCGGTCTCGTAATGGTTGTTTGTCAGGTTCCTGATGGAAATCTGGAGATCCAGACCAGGGAAAAAGATGTCTCGGACCGTTGTAGCCATGTCGAGGACCCAGGCGCCGGGTATGGAATGAAAGGTATTGGCCCTTGGATAGATAAGTTGCGTGGATGAATGATAGCCGAGCCTTGCAAAGAGGGTCACCCTTTCAACCGGTCGCCAGGTTCCCGTCAGGTTGAACAGTCTCTTTGGGCCGGTATCGTAAGGAAAGTTCCGTTCCTCATAATGGGGATCAGGGTCCCAGTATTTGATGTAACGATAAGTCTCATCAGGACCGCTGTTGTTTAGCAGGGTCAGATTAGCGGAAAAATCGAGATCTTTGAGAGGAGAAAAATGCCCGTTTAGCTCAACCCCGTAGATCTTCTGGTGGTTCGGTTTTGAAAGACCCGCATAAGGATCTTCCATAAGATGGTTTTCTATTTTGCTGATGAAACCGCATACACTCAATCCTCCCCTCTCGGAGGGTTTCCACCCGGCCTGTAAACTGAAAGTCTTTATCTCCTCTAATTCCGGTTTTTCATCTCCGAGCAGTTGCCTTGCAAAAGGGGTCCGATAGGCGGTCCCGTAGAGGGCCTTGAACATCCATTCCGGCCGTGGAGTCCATACCACCCCCGCATTATAGCTCAGGGCATCCTTATACTGCTCATGGTCGTCATTTCTCAAGCCTATGGAAAAATCAAAATCTCCCATCTTGTGGGCATACTGCCCGAAAAGTGACCAGAGCCGGTCATCATAGTCCTCAAGGCTATAGAGCGGCAAAAAGGTGGTTTTTTTCTGCGCCACATAATCAGGAAAATAGCTCTCCCATATGGGGGCATTCTTTACGTCCGTCTTCCTGAAAGCGGTTCCCCCGGTAAAAACACCTTTTCCGGAAAAAAAGGACCGGTCATATATGAGCTCTCCGTAAAAGCTCTTCTCCCTCTGGTCCAGACTCCGGTCTATGATCTCATATTCAACATTCCGCCAGTTAAAATAACCGGCAAAGCCTAATCCTGAAGACGAATCCAGTCTCCTGTCGGCCTCTAATTTTATAAACCCGAACGGCCCGCTCCTGCTCTCCGGCCAGGTGAGATCCTGCTCTCCCCCGCTCTCTTCGGGCCCGCTTATGGCGTAAGGCCTCTTGTAATCAGAGACAAGCCCGGATACGGTAAACCAGTCCCTGAACGAAAAACTGCCCGATGCCTCCAGATAGTG
>JACNIU010000371.1 GCA_014382905.1 Desulfobacterales bacterium | reverse complement strand
TTTTTCTTTGCGAGCTTTGTTTACCCCGTAGCTCCGGAAGATGGTACTGGGGCGCCTTTGCGAGAGACCTTTTTGGTTCCGGCTTGTCCGGGTTGGGGTGTAGATGAAAATAGTTGCTTTCATACCGGCGAGATATGAGTCAACCCGTTTCCCCGGGAAGCCCGCGGCGTTGATCGCAGGCAAACCGATGATCCGGCACACCTACGAACGCGCCCTTTCATGCACTGAACTCTCAGCAGTATATGTGGCCACAGACGACGACCGGATCGCAGACTGTGTTCATCAGTTCGGTGGAAAGGCCGTTATCACCGAAAAAGCACACCGTTCCGGAACCGACCGCATCGGTGAAGCAGCCCTGAAAATGGGGTTGAAAGATGATGATCTCATCGTAAACATTCAGGGGGATCAGCCTTTATTTCAGCCATCTGTGGTAACGGACCTGGTCGGTCCGCTGGTAGGGGATAAGGCAATACCGATGAGCACACTGAAATATAAGATCAGGGACAAGAGAGATATTCAAAACCCTCATCATGTAAAAGTGGTAACAGACAGAGATGGGTTTGCAATCTATTTTTCCCGCTACCCCATCCCTTTCTGCCGTGACGGGCTGCCCGAAGGCGTTCATTACAAGCATCTTGGCTTCTACTGCTTCCGTATGGATTTCTTGATGCAATTCACTTCCCTTGCCGAAGGGGAACTCGAGTCTTTAGAGAAACTGGAGCAGTTGAGGGCACTGGAATACGGTTATAAGATCAAGGTCATGGAGACCCTGCACGATTCCGTAGAAGTTGATGTCCCCGAGGATGTGCAAAAGATCGAAAAGATCCTGAGGGCCCACTATCGTGCCCGCCCATAAGATTTGGAAACTGAAACCCGCCTCCCCTGCCGCCCCCCAGCTTGCCCGCATGACCGGCATCACCCCCTTGCAGGCGCAGCTCCTGATCAACCGGGGTATCACAGATACGGAGAGCGCGGAATCGTTCCTCTCACCCCGCCTGTCTCAAATGCCTGATCCCATGCTCATGAAGGGGATGGACCATGCAGTACAAACCATCCTTGCGGCCATGGACAGACGAGACAAAATCACCATTTATGGAGATTACGACGCAGACGGACTTACTGCCACGGCCGTTCTTTTAAATTTTTTTTCGGATCTCGGTATACCTGTAACATCTTACGTACCCGACCGATTGGAGGAGGGATATGGTCTTCACAGGGGGGCCATCGAAAAGATCGGCACGAACGGGACAGTCTTGATCATCACGGTAGACTGCGGCGTCTCCGGTGAAAATGAGATAGCGCTGGCAAAAAGGCTGGGTATGAACGTGGTTGTCACCGACCACCATCAGATACCCAAGGGGTCCCAGCCCGACTGCCCGCTAATCAACCCGCACCAGCCTGGCTGCCCGTTCCCATTCAAAGATCTTGCAGGCGTGGGCCTGGCCTTTTTCTTGGCTGTTGCTGTAAGAGGTGCCTTGAGAGAAAAGGGCTGGTTCAGTGGCCGGGCCGAGCCTGATCTCAGGGAATATCTTGACCTGGTCGCCCTGGGTACCGTAGCGGACAGAGTTCCGATTGTGGGTCAGAACAGGATGCTGGTCAAGAGCGGCATCGGGCGTATGGCCGATTCAAAATGGCCCGGGATGAGGGCCATGATGGATGCGGCGGGCGTGCGGAGTTCAGCCATTTCATCTGATGATCTGGCATTCAGGCTTGCCCCCCGCCTGAATGCCCCGGGGAGGATGGGCGACTCGGATACCGGGCTCCGAATACTGACGGTTGCCGAAAGTCAGGCAGCCAGGGATCTTGCATTGAAAGTTAATGTTGCAAACGGCCGGCGGCAGAGGCTGGAACAGAGCATCTTCGACCGGATCGAAGAGATGATCAGCGAGGATCGCATGGGTGATCGCAAAACGCTTCTCTTGTGGGCCGAAAACTGGCACCACGGTGTTTTGGGCATTGTCGCGTCAAGGCTTGTGGAAAAATATCATCGCCCCTCATTGGTCGTTGGTGTCAGGGACGGGGTCGCCACGGGATCAGGAAGGAGCATCAAAGGATTTAACCTTTATCAGGCCCTGAGTCGCCTTGCCCCCCTTTTTCAAAAGTTTGGGGGGCATGCCCATGCAGCAGGTTTCAAGTTAGATGAAGGAAATCTTGAAATACTGAAAAGAGACCTGGAAGGTCTTGCCGAAAAAGAAATGACGGATGAAGACCTGATCCCTGCAATTGATGTAGATTCTGATCTTCTTCTTAAAGATGTGGACCATCAGATGATTCAAGACATAACCGCCCTCTCCCCATTCGGTGAACAGAACCCGGAGCCGGTTTTCTTGGCACGTTCGCTCGATGTTTTGGGATCACGTGTGGTTGGGGACCGTCATCTCAAACTCCGGGTGCGGCAGGGAGAGGCCACCATGGAGGCGATCGCTTTCGGCTTAGGCCACCACCATCCCCTGCATGGAAAGAGACTCGACATGATCTTCACCCCGGAGTTGAACAGATGGCAGGGAGCTGAGAGAATCCAGCTCAAAATCGTTGACCTCAAGGCTCGGCCGAATCCTTAAATATCTTGGCCGCGAGTTCGATATCTTCCGGGCAGAATACGAACAGGGCATTGCTGTCTTTGGACAGGGCTGATCCATATACGTAGTTGATGTTAACCCCTTCCTCACCGAATTTTTTGGCCATTTCTGCTAAGGTGCCCGGTCTATTATCGATCTCTAACGCAATCACCGGCATGATGTCGAATACGTACTCCCCCTTGGATAAGAGATCAATCGCCTTGTCCGTATTCTCGACCAGAAGCCGGATCAGTGCATGGTCTACGGAATCTTTTTTCATAGAACCGTAGCTCGCCGCAGGCGCGACCCTCTTGAGAGATTTGCCCCTTGCCTTAAACAGCGCCTGGACATATTCAGAGGCATCCTGGATAGTCAATGCATCGATGTTGACCCCGGCTTCTGCCAATATGCCGGTCAGTTTTCCAAGTTCACCGGGGGCATTCTTGAGGAAAAGCGATATCTCAGTCCTTACCATTTTTTCATATCCTCACCGGTTTAGGGATATC
>JACNIU010000063.1 GCA_014382905.1 Desulfobacterales bacterium | reverse complement strand
CAGGTTTCACGGATGACACGGTTTTTGTTTTTGAACCGCAAAGACGCTAAGGGCGCGAAGGGGTTATTTGTTGGTTTGTTTTGATCCTGGAAGAAAGACTCAGGATCAGAACACACCAACTTTCATAATGGGGGACATTGTTACCTTGTCGCCTTGTTAAACAACAATAATAGAGTACTTGTAAACCTGTCACCTGTAGTCAACTAAGGGCTCACTCAAAAATAACTTCACATTTTTACATCTCAGCTTCAGGCCGTCTTCGGCTGCTGCTCAATCGTGAAGTCCTCGAAATAGTTCACTATTCCTGTGGCTTCACTCAATCGCAGCAACCAAATCCGACCTAAATCTGAGCGTCAATTCTGTGAACTTACTTTTGAGTGAGCCCTAAAGACTCCTATACCATTTCGGCAGCGCTCTAATTCCTTGACATCGTTGGGATTGCCTTCTATCTTGAGTTCCAATTCAAATTCAAGTAGATTTTTTCTGTGGCTTAATCTTTCAAAAATGGGGGTTTCGATGAAGATATTTGACAATTTGTATTTCTTTCCATGGAACAGCATGAGCGCTAACAACTGCAATACCTATTTCATTGATGGCCAAAAACGGATCCTGGTGGACCCCGGCCATTACCATCTCTTCGGTCACGTACGGGATGAGCTTTCCGGTCTCTCGCTTTCTCCCGAGGATATGGACATGGTAATCATAACCCATGCTCATCCCGATCATATGGAAGGGATCAAGATCTTTCAAGAGACGGATGCCGTCATCGCGATCCACTCTGTGGAAATGGAATTTATAAGAACCGTTGCCCCCCATTACGGAGAGGCGCTTGGCATTGCCGGGTTTGAGCCGGAGATCCTGCTCAGGGAGGGGGATTTGGAGATCGGCGATCTCGATTTCGAGGTTATCCATACACCCGGACACTCACCAGGTTCCGTTTGTATTTACTGGCCGGAAAGAAAAACCCTTTTCACGGGGGACGTGGTCTTTAACCAGGGAATCGGTAGAACCGATCTCCCTGGCGGCAACGGACAGAAACTCAAGGAGAGTATACTCAAGATCTCCCGGCTTGAAGTGGACTACCTGCTTACAGGGCACGGCGATATTGTAGAGGGTAAGGAGGCTGTCAAGAATAATTTTAAGGCGATTGAGGATCTCTGGTTTGCATATATTTGAGTTATGGCTGAAAGTACATCAGTTGTGGCATAAACGGTGTGAGCCGTGGATGTCTTACTCTGTAACCTGTACACAGAATTCCCTGTTAGCCCCTCGAGCAGATCAATGACCCGCCAAATTCCGACCATAGATTTTGACCTGCGCCAGTTGGAGATTTTTCGGAAAGTGGTTGATCTGAAGAGTTTTTCAAAGGCTGCCAATGCGGTATTCCTGACCCAGGCCTCTGTCAGCGAACGGATCAGCACCCTCGAGAACATGGTTGGGACAAGACTCCTGGATCGTTTAGGGAGGGAGGTGGTCCCCACCCGGGCGGGTGAACTCCTTTATAAACATGCCATCCTCCTTTTGGAGATGAAGAAAACCGCATCCTTAGAGATGGAGGATTTCCTCGGCATCAGGCGGGGCGACATCCGTCTTGGCGGGAGCACCATTCCCGGCGAATACATCCTCCCCAAGGTCATCGGGCGATTTTACGAGAAGTACCCATCTCTATCAGTAACGCTGACGATTGCGGACTCAGCCGAAATTGAAAACCGTGTCTTAGGCGGCGACATTGAGTTGGGAGTGGTTGGTTCCAGAGGCTCTCAGCGGCACCTGATTCTCCATGAACTATGGAAAGACGAACTTGTCTTGGCCGTACCCCCCACACACCGTTGGGCAGAGAAAAAAGAGGTGACGATTGAGGAGCTTGGCGAAGTGCCCTTCATTTTCAGAGAAGCCGGTTCGGGTACCTTCAGGATCCTCGATGAACACCTGCGGGCCGCCGGCTCAGAGGGCTTGAATGCCCTCAAGCCGGTTGCATGCTTTGGTACATCAACGGCTATCAAAGAGGGGATAAAGGGGGGCCTTGGTGTTTCTATCCTCTCTTCCAGGGCGTTAGATACAGAACTGAAGGCCGGGATTCTCAAGACTTTGAGGATAAAAGACCTTCCCATTTCCCGGAGCTTTTACCTGATCAGAGACAGGAGGAGAATCGCGTCTCCGCTCTGCCAGGCCTTGATCGAGTTCCTTTTAGACACTTCACGGAGGGAGAAAAACGACCCTGGCATATGAAATGATGGACTACAGGGGGGACTGCTGAAAGGGCTGCCAGGAGGTAAGTTTATGTCTAAGGATAAAAAGGATTTCTCATATGTGCTATCATTCTGTTAGGCACTTTAGTCACTTCACTTTGCTTCCCGGGGCGGCCTCGGTATCCGGGACCAGCAAATGCAGGCCGGACCTGTCAGCGGCTGCTAAGACCATTCCTCGCGACTCAATGTCCATCAGTTTCACCGGTTCGAGATTGGCCACCAACAATATCTGGATACCGATGAGGTCCTCTTCACTATAATGATCCTTCAGGCCGGCCACAACGGTCCGCTTTTCACCGATGTCTACCGTCAATTTGATAAGTTTCCTGGACCCTGGGATGGCTTCAGCCGCTTTTATGGTTCCGACCCTGAGATCCAATTTCTGGAAGTCCTCATATGAGATCAGGGGGAGGTTTCCATATGATTTCGCGTTACCCTCGTTTGCCGGGGCCTTTCCCTTCTCAGCCGACTGATTTGATTTCTTTTCTTTCTTCACCTCCTCAACGCGGGGGAACAACGCAGGGGCTTTGGTGATAGACCGCACGGGTCTTTCCCTCCCCCACGCTTTGAGATCCTCAAGGGTAAAATCCTTGCCCCGTTTGGAAAGCGATAACTGGTCCTGGATTTTTTCGGCAGACCCGGGCATGAAAGGCCAGAGAAGCCCCGCTATAATTCTCAGGCTTTCAAAGATATGGCAGATCACTGTTGAAAGCCGTTCTCTGTCAGACTTAGCCAGTACCCAGGGCGCCATGGTGTCGATATATTTGTTGACCTTGCCGATGACCTCCCATATCGCCATCAGGGACTTGTGTAATGTTAGTCCTTTCATTAACTCCTCGTAGATATCTACCAGTTCGAGGGCGCTGCGCTTCAGCTCTTCATCCGCTTCTTCGGAAGGACCCGGTTCAGGCAGGTCTCCCTTAAAGTATTTTTGGGCCATGGTAAGGCTCCGGCTGACAAGGTTTCCCAGATCATTTGCCAGGTCAGCATTGAGTCGTGCGACCAATGCCGCTTCACTGAACTCGGAATCAAGGCCGAAGACCATTTCCCTGAGGAGGAAATATCTGAACGCGTCAAGGCCGTAAATGTCCACCAATTCGAGAGGTCGGACAACATTCCCCAGGCTTTTGGACATCTTCCCCCGGCGGATGTTCCAGTATCCATGCACATTGAGATGCCGGTATGGTTCGATTCCAGCCGATTTGAGCATACAGGGCCAGTAGATACCGTGAGGTTTTAAAATATCTTTGGCGATCACGTGCTGGGCTGAAGGCCAGAACTTTTCGAACAGGCTTCCTTCGGGGTACCCTATGGCCGACACATAGTTGATAAGCGCATCAAACCAGACATAGGTAACGAAGTCTTCGTCAAACGGAAGGGTGATCCCCCATGTCAGCCGCGACTTGGGTCGGGAGATGCAGAGGTCTTCCAGGGGTTCGGACAGAAAGGAAAGGACCTCGTTCCTGTATCTTTCGGGTCGTATAAAATCCGGGTTCCCGTTGATATGATCGATAAGCCATTCCTGATATCTGCTCATCCGAAAAAAGTAGTTGGATTCCTTGATCACCTCAGGTTCGGTCTTGTGGTCTGGACACTTCCCGTCCTCCAGCTCTCTGTCGGTATAAAAACGTTCGCACCCAAAGCAGTAGAGTCCCTCATATTCGCTGAAATAGATGTCTCCCTTTTCTTTGACGAGGCTGAGGATCAGCCTCACCGTTTCCTGGTGATATGGGTCTGTGGTTCGGATGAACCGGTTGTAGGAAATATTTAATTTTGGCCAGAGATCCCTGAACATCTGGCTGATTTGATCAACGTATTCCTTGGGCGATTGACCGAACTTCTCAGCGGCCGAAACAATTTTGTCTCCATGTTCATCCGTTCCAGTGAGAAAAAACGTTTCCGTACCGGAAAGCATTTGAAACCGGTTTAAGACATCAGCCACAATGGTCGAATAGGCGTGACCGATATGAGGCTCTGCATTCACATAATATATGGGCGTTGTGATATAAAATCGTTCGGACAATGGTTTTAGTGGCTACTCCTTTTTGGGGCTCTTTTTTTTGAACAGTCCTTCTCTCGATGACCTGGAAGCCCCGGGGAGGTCCCTGACCTGGACCTCAAGTTCACTTCCTGAATCCAGCGCCACGGTCAAGGTCTCTTTCAGAACGTTCTGACGGATGATTTTCCCTTCCCCCTCTTTTGTTATGATCTTTTTTCCGACCTTTGGGAGCCTTTTTGTGGCCTTTTCATAATATTCATGCTCATACGTCAGGCAGCACATGAGCCTGCCGCACATCCCGGATATCTTGTTAGGATTGAGTGATATGTTTTGTTTCTTGGCCATCTTTATGGTGACCGGGTCAAAACTGTTAATAAAGTTAGTGCAACATAAGGGACGGCCGCAGCTCCCTAACCCCCCCACCATTTTTGCCTGATGGCGGACCCCAATCTGTCTCATCTCAATCCGGGTCCTGAATTTTCCAACCAGGTCTTTTACTAATTGCCTGAAATCCACCCTTCCGTCTGCTGTAAAATATACAACGATCTTGCTGCCGTCAAAACGCCTTTCTACGGAAACCAGACGCATGGGCATGGATCTTTCCTTTACCTTTTGATAACAATATTCATACACTTCCTTTTCTAAACTGCAATCTCTTTCGTATCTCTCGATCTCTTCCTGGGTGGCCAACCGAAAGATCTTCTTGAGATTTCGACTTGTGTCACACTTGGCCCAGCACTGAGGTTTTGCACAGACGGCACCGATAGCAGGCCCTTCCTCGGTTACCACCATCACCTTGTCCCCCTGTTTGAGAACAAAGTGCCCTGATTCAAAATCGTACACCTTTCCGTTGCTTCTGAATTGTATGCCAACAACCTTGCTCATCTTAAACAACCTTACACTACACTACATATTAAGAATAGTAACCTGCAAGCCTCTGAAGGGTCAGGAGCACGTGCTCCATTACCAGTGTGCTGTTTCGCATCCTGCGCAGGTCCTTAATGGCCTTGTCTACCGCAAACAGACTGTCAATAAGATTTTCTATTTTAGAGCTTTTGGCGAGGATCTGCAACTTGTCTGAGAAATCCACATTCATGATCAGGCGTGTCTGGCCGGCAGCCTTCATTAGCAAGAGGTCTCTGTACCAGTATCCCCAGACGGCAAGCATCTCCAGCAGGCCGGGTTCGCCGCTCTTAGAACCATCCGGCCCTCCCCGCTTATCCTTGGCTGTTGATTCGACGGCCATCTGCAAGGCCTCTCCTTTTGATAAGCGAGGGAGTTTCAATAGTCCGGAAACCCACTCTCTTCTCTTTTCCAAAAAAACATCCTCGCTCATCTTGAGAGCACGGCCTAAACTCCCGCCGGAAGCCTTTGCAACTATTATTGCTGTTTGACTATCTATGTCCTTCTCTTTGATCAGCCAATCGGTCATCGCCTGAACCGGGAGAGGTTGAAAAGGGACCCTCTGGCAGCGCGATACGATGGTAGGCAGCAGATCGAGCGGTTCTACTGCATTGAGAATCAGGATATTACCGGGAGGAGGCTCTTCCAGGGTCTTCAAAAAGGAATTGGCTGCCTCGACTGTCATTGCTTCTGCCTGTTGAAGGACGCATACCCGGTGCTTGGCCGACACCGGGGCAAAGCTGAGTCTCCTGTTCAGATCGCGAATCTGCTCGATTTTAATATTTTGGCCATCAGGTTTGATGTATATAAAGTCCGGAAAGTTTCCTCCTAACATTTGACGACAGGAGGGGCAGCTCCCACAACCATCTAAATCCGCAGGCGCACGGCAATTGAGGGCCATGGTTAATGCCCTGGCCGCACGGGTCTTTCCTATTCCTGGAATCCCTGTGAAAAGATAGGCATGGGGAAGCCTTTCCTCGGATATCACGCGTTTGAAAAACCTCTTGGCTTTTTCTTGGCCTATGATTTCGGAAAAAAGCATGGGATAATATAAGTGCCTAAAGTGCCTAAAGTTTAAAGTGCCTATACATCCTTTAACTTTAGGCACTTCTCTTGCCCAAGTAGGGCCGGATGCGGGAAAATATGACGTCTGCCAGCTCATCTTCCCCGAGAGTCCCGTCTACGACCACAAAACGTTCAGGCTCATTTTTGGCGATGGTGAGATATCCTTCCCTCACGGCCATATGAAACGTGCGATTTTCCATTTCAAAGCGGGCCTGCTCATCCTGCTGTAATGCCTTGTTTCGTTTTAATGCCCTATCCAGCCCCACATCCACCGGGCAGTCAAGGAGAAACGTTATATCGGGCCTGATACTGAAAGATGCCTTCTCGTTCAGGAGTTGGATAAGTCCCCTATCCTGTCCCCGGGCATATCCCTGATAGGCGGTCGTTGCATCGAAAAAACGGTCACACACCACCCATCTCCCGTTATCCAGGGCGGGCTTGATCACCGTTGCCACGTGCAGGGCCCTGTCGGCCTCATATAAGAAGAGTTCCGACAGGGGTGGCAGGTTACGGTTTCGGGAGCTTAGAAGAATACGTCTGATATGCTGACCCACGGACGTCCCGCCGGGCTCCAAGGTGAGAAGTGATGGGATTCCGTTGTCTTCAAGACGATTGGCAAGGCGTCTGGCCTGGGTGGATTTTCCGCATCCCTCTATCCCTTCAAAGGTTATAAACAATCTTGCTCCTTTGGCGCTTCCCAAAAAATGGTCCCGCTCCTTTGCAGGGCAGAATCGGCGACCGGATGTTGAACCATCCTACACGGTCTTGCACACCTGCTCTATGGCGGCAGCCATGGCCTCATCCTCTTTACGGATGTCTTCCAATGTCTTTGGCTTGACCCGGGCAGGCCTCTCTTCCAGGCCGTATTTCCACTTGAGAAACTGCTCTCCTGTAGTGGGATACAGGGCATAAATGAGAAGATCATAGTCGTCTTTTGCCAGATCTCCCACTTTCTTCCGGTCTGCTTCTAATTCGGGCTCCAGGTGATCGGCGGCACGGCCGGTGACCGGGGTTTCACCCCGCTTATATCCTTTGAGTACTTTTTTCCGGACCTCCGGATCTACCGCTATGGGTGTCTTACCATAAAGCCCATAGACGAGATCTTTCACCTCGTTGGTCACCATTTTGTACCTTCCGAACAGGACGTTCAACACTGCCTGAACCCCCACAATCTGGCTGGTAGGCGTAACCAGAGGCGGCATGCCCAACTCCTTCCGGGTAACCGCAACATCCTTGTAGACCTCCTGCAACCTGTTTAAGGCCTTTGCCTCGGTAAGCTGGCTCACCAGGTTGGAGATCATGCCACCGGGGACCTGGTGGGCAAGGACACCGGTGTCGATCACCGACATCCTGTGCTTTGCCAAATAGTCCCGGTACTTCGGGGCGATGCTCTCCATGTGTTCACCCAACTCTAACAGGAGGCTCAGGTCGAATCCCGTATCTCTGACCGTCCCGTAAAGCGTTGCAACGATAGGCTCAATAGCGGGCTGCGATGTCCTGAGGGCAAACGGGGCAAGGCAGGTGTCCACGATATCTACCCCTGCCTTGATCGCCTCCAGATAGACCATGGAGGCCATGCCGCTGGTATAATGGGTGTGGAGGTGGATCGGGATGGAGATCACCTTCTTCAGTTCCGTAACAATCTTGGCGATATCGAAGGGGGCCATGATACCGGCCATATCCTTCAGGCAGAGGGTGTCCGCCCCCATCTCCTGGATCTCTTTCCCCTTGTTGATGTAATATTC
Source organism: Desulfobacterales bacterium (assembly GCA_014382905.1). Classification (GTDB taxonomy): domain Bacteria; phylum Desulfobacterota; class DSM-4660; order Desulfatiglandales; family Desulfatiglandaceae; genus JACNIU01. The sequence goes on along the minus strand of JACNIU010000063.1, from coordinate 7,697 downwards.
CAGGTTGAAGACCTCGCCACCCATACGCCTTTCGGTCAGGGTGTAGCAGATGGTGCCCTGGAAGTGCTTGCCGTTGGCCTTTATCCGTTTCACAACAGTCTGAAAATTGCGGAAATCATTGAGGGCATCAAAGACCCGAAAGACATCCATTCCGGCCTCACACGCCTTGTCCACAAATAACCGGGCCACATCGTCGGCGTAATTTCGATACCCCACAAGGTTTTGACCCCTGAGCAGCATTGAAAAGGGGGTTTTCTTGATATACTTCTTCAAGGTCCGTATCCGCTCAAACGGATCTTCGCCCAGAAAACGATGCATGGTATCGAATGTTGCGCCACCCCAGACCTCCATGGCCCAGAACCCCACGCTATCCATCTTCTCAGCAATGGGGAGCATATCCTCGGTCCTCATCCTCGTGGCCAGCAACGACTGATGACCGTCCCTAAAAGTATTGTCCTGAATCTTAAGCGGGTTTTTGGGTCCGTTCTCTAAAAAAGGGTCCATGTTAAAACCTCCGTATTCTTGTGGTGGGTTAGCAAGGCCAGGGTCACTGTAATAGAGATCGCCTGTGTCGATGTTCTGCCAGCCTCGCTGTTGCAATAGAATATATAGAGTAACTGCGGGTAACGGGTCAAGGGAATTCCTTTTAATTTTGGATGGAAACCGGATTGCCTTGTGCAGAGTGTCATGTTATTCTAATCACGTGCTGACAAATAGCACCGATTTCAGATTTAAGCAGCCCGGCTCAAAATTGATGCATCCGGGTTTTACAGAGAGAGATCGAAAGGAGGCCCTTTTCTGTTTTGTGCGAGGCAACCAACGGACCCAAAATTTACACGGTTAGCGAGCTCACGGAGGCGATCCAGGACCTCCTTGAGGAACATTTTGATTTTGTGTGGATTGAGGGGGAAATATCCAATTTCAGTGCCCCTGTTTCGGGGCACTATTACATGGTTATAAAAGACGAAAAGGCCCAGATAAGGGCAGTGATGTTTCGTCTTCAGGTACGCTATCTCAGATTCCTCCCCGAAGACGGCATGAAGGTCATCGCCCAGGGCCGAGTCGGGTTATATGCCCCCCGTGGGGAATACCAGATTGTCCTCGATTATCTGGAACCGGTCGGCGTGGGGGCCCTGGCCCTGGCCTTTGAGCAGGTCAAGGAGAAATTAGCCAGCCAGGGCATATTTGACAAAGATATCAAAAAGCCCTTACCCTTTCTCCCCAAGAAAGTTGCTGTTATAACATCCCCAACCGGGGCAGCAGTCCGCGATTTCCTCAAGGTCATCCGCCGGAGATTTGCCAATATCGAAATACTCATCGTCCCGGTCAGGGTCCAGGGAGATCAGGCCTGTGACGATATTGTAAAGGCCCTTGACCTGGTCAACCGTGACTTGGATGTGGACGTTATTGTCCTGACGCGGGGAGGTGGTTCCCTCGAGGACCTGTGGGCATTTAACCAGGAAGACCTTGCCTTGGCCATCAGAAGGTCTAAGATACCGGTGGTCTCTGCCGTGGGTCATGAAATCGACCTGACCATCTCTGATCTTGCGGCAGATTTGAGAGCGCCTACTCCTTCTGCGGCCGCCGAACTCCTGGTGGCGGAGAAAGAGACACTCATAAACCGTTTGGATCAAGCCAGGACCCGGCTGATTTCGGCCATGAGCCTGAAAATAAGAGGCCAGGCAGATGTATTGGGCCACCTGAAAAGGAGAATCCAGGATCCCAGGAAACGCCTGGCAGACTCCTGGATGCGACTTGACGAACTTCACTCCAGAATAGTGAGGCTTATTGATCTGGCTCTCCGCGACAAGAAAAAGGGGCTTGGTGCAGAAATGCGCGCATTGCGCCTTCACTCACCCGCGAAAAAGATGGTTTCCATCTGGCAACAACTCGATTTTCAGAGAACAACCCTCGTCAGGGCTATCCAGAGAAAACTGAGAGAGATGGAGATGAATCGCTCTCTCCTGGAGAGGCGGATAATAGACCTGAGTCCACTCTCAATCTTAAAACGGGGATACAGCATTACCCTGAAGTTGCCCGAAAAGCGGGTCCTGAAAGATGCTTCAGGCGTGGAGAAAGGGGATCAGGTTCAGGTGCTTTTGGGGGAAGGGGAGTTGGGGTGCCGGGTTGAAAAGGTGGAGGGATAATTTTTGAGCAAGCCTTTACCTTACCTCAATGATGCCGGTATGTTAATGATAGGGATGGGGTCCATTTTGTGCCTGTTGGCGTGGTGAAGCCTCCGGTAGATACTCAAGACTTCTTTCTGTCTGGCGGTCAGTTGATCTTCAGGCATTGATTCGGCGTCAAACTGCATGGCCGCTTCGAGTTCCGCATACGTGGCCCCAATCTGGCTTTCATCGGTGCGGTTATCAGACCAGAGCCCGTCCGTGGGAGGCGCATTCAAGATCGTGTCAACAATGCCTAATTCTCTCCCAATCGCATAGACTTCTGATTTCATCAGATCGCCGATCGGCAGAATGTCCACCCCGCCATCGCCGTATTTGGTGAAAAAGCCCACGCCAAGATCCTCTACCCTGTTGCCGGTTCCCACCACTAACATTTTATGATGAGTGGCAAATGCATAAAGGGTCACCATCCGCATCCTTGACCGGGTGTTGGCCATGGTCAGTCCATCCTGGATATCCGGTGGAAAGGTCTTTTCAAGGGCCTGGAATACAGGCGTAAGATCTGTTTTGATTCCTCTCACGTGACCGTAATTCTTCTCTAGCCAGCGCATGTGTTGTTCGGCAAGCGACACCTGTTCGGGAGTCTGATAAATAGGCATGTTTAAAAGGAGGGTCTCTTTTCCTGTTTTTGCGCACAAGGTCGAGGTGACCGCAGAATCTATCCCCCCTGAAATACCCACCACAAACCCTTTCAGACCTGCCTCATCACAATAGGCCTTCAACCGGTTCACAATGTGGTCAATGATTTTAGTTGTTTTCATCCCTGAAACCCTATCCAAAGAAACTCGAAACTCGTTACGGGTTGCTCGATACTGGATACTGGATGCTGGATACTGGATGCTGGATACTGGATACTGGATACTGGATACTGGATACTCGATACTGGATACTCGATACTGGATACTCGATACTGGATACTCGATACTGGATGCTGGATACTGGATTAAGAGTTACGAGTTAGGAGTTACGAGTTAGGAGTTACGAGTTAGGAGTTAGGAGTTGGCTGTTGAAAAAAAGCCGCTCATGGTCCGGCAATCTCATCATGACCGTTTCAAAAACGCTAAACTGATACAGAAGAGCTAACTGCCGACAGATGCCTTTAGCCCCTTTTTCTCAATAAGCCGCTTCAGGTATTGGATATGGTCATCGTCCGGGGTCTTAGCCTCCGGAATCCTGTAAGCTCTTCCGATCTGCGCACTCTTGGACCTGCCCCCCTCATGATAGGGGAGCAGAGAGATCTTCTCGACCCCGATATCTCTTCCTAAAACCGCAATATTGTCGATATGGTCAAAGGCGTCATTGAATCCGGCGATGAGCGGGAGGCGCAACCATGTCATCCTCTCTGCCGATGCCCTTTTAAGGTTTTTTAGTATCAGCCCGTTATCAACACCCGTTGCTCTCTTATGCTGCAGAGGATCGAGATGCTTGATGTCGAAGAGGACGAGGTCGACAAAACGTAAGATCTCCCTCATTTCATTCCAGGGTGCGTAACCAGAGGTATCGATGGTTGTATGTAACCCTTCTCTCTTAGATTCTCGCAAGAGGCGGGTCACAAATCGGGTCTGTGAAAGGGCCTCTCCTCCGGATACCGTCATCCCGCCACCTGAATTGTTGTAGAATGCCTCGTCTCTCATGACCTCATCGATGACTTCTCTTACACCTACATATCTCCCGCAGACATTTAGGGAACCATAAATACACGCGTCAGTGCACAGGAGGCATTGTGTACACCGGTCCCGGTCAATCTTCCTTCCCCCTTCTCTGCTGATCGATATGGCACCCTCAACACAGGCTTCTACGCATGCCCCGCACCCCTTGCAGTTGATCTCCCTGACCATCAGAGTTGGCAGAAAGTCGCGTGATTCAGGGTTGGAACACCAGAGGCAGTCCAGGGGGCACCCCTTCATGAATACTGTTGTCCTGATCCCCGGGCCGTCGTGGATGCTGAATCTCTGAATATTGAAAATCAGCCCCCTCTTTCCGTTATCCTTTTGAGACAGCACCATGAAAAGGCCTCTTCCGTTAAGACAGATATTGTGCGGTGCGTTCTATGATGTGATCCTGCAGGCCCTCTGAAAGTTCCACAAAATAGGCGCTATATCCCGCAACCCTTACGATAAGGTCTTGGTATTCCTCAGGATGTCTCTTGGCATCCATCAAGGTCTCGCTATCCACGACGTTGAACTGGACATGGGGGATCTTCTTCTCTCTCCAGGTCTTAAGGTAATCGATAAATATGGGCTTCATCTCTCCTTCAAGAAACTGGGGGAGGAATTTCTGGTTCAGCAGGTGATTATACGTCTGTAATGTATCTATTTTTGCGCATGAATTCAGGACAGCTGTGGGGCCCTTCTTGTCCATCCCCGGCTGGGGGGCCAGGGTGGAATCAGCAAACGGCTCCCCGTCCTTCCTGCCGTCAGGTGTTGCCGGGGTATTTACTGAAAGGCCGTATGTGGCCGATACGGCGCTGCCGTCCCCCCTTTTTGAAAAGCCAAACCTGTCTTTTACGGTTTCCATGGCCGCCTCGGAACCATGATGAACCTCACGGGCAATCAGATCCACATAGTCATCGTCATTCCCGTATTTGGGTGCGTTGAGACATGCCTGTCTGATTTCTTCCCGGCCTTCCCAGTTCCTGTCCATAATCTCTATCAGTTCCGGGAGAGACACCAACCGATCTTCAACGACGACTTTCCTGATGGCAGCCAACGAGTCGGCAACATTGGTCGTACCGATGACAATGGTCATGTCATGCACCATGGAAGGGTAGATCCACTGTTTGCATTCTTTTCCCTTTTCTATACAACCCTCCACAATCGCCGAGTAGAAGGGCCTCGGGCAGTATTTGGCATAGAGATCCCGACAGGTATTTTCTAACTGGGCCATCTTGGTGGTAAAAAACTTTACCTGGTCCAGGTAGGCATCGAAAACATCTTGCCACGATGTAAAGGTTGCGGGATCAGGGGTTTTCGCCCCCCATTGTTCCCCGGTCTTGGGGTTCACGCCCTGATGAAGTGCCCACCACAGACACTTTGCCAACACAAAATATCCTTCAACACGACGGGTGATATTCTTCCCCGGGATCTCCATGTATACACACCCGGAGACGGCATATCCCTTTGCATCCTCCGGTGGCACACCCCACTTCTCCAGGAGCGGCACCAGCGCCTCATCATTGAACAGGGAGGGGTACCCGATGCCGGTCCGGATGGTATTTGTGGCCTCAGACAACAGTTTATCCGGGGTTCCGTTATGGACTCTCAAGGCAATACTCGGTTCAATGGTCTTCATGGTGTTGGCGGTCTCCAGCACCAGGTAGGTGAGCGCATTGGTAACATCTCTACCTTCCCTGTCGGTTCCGCCAATTGTAAGCGCCTGCAGGGAGGCGACACCCCCGTAGACCGAGGTCACCAATGGAGAATAGACCAATCCTAATTCAAGGAACTTGACCCAGAGGAGCTGAAGGATCTCAAGCCCGTCATCCTCTGTAATAACCCCCTCCTTGAGATCCTTCTCATAGTACGGCCCTAAGAGGTAATCCAACCGGATCCCGATGCCCAAAGTGGAGTACTCAAGATAACGTACCAGGTGGATGAAATAGAAAAACTGTATCGCTTCCAGGAATGTCCTCGGGGGTTTGGCCGGGACCCGCTCGCAGATCCGGGCAATTTCCGTGAGCCGCTCCCTTCGGCCGGGGTTTTCTTCCGAATCTGCCATCTCCCTGGCAAGGGCTGCATAGCGCTTCCCGAATCTGATCACCGCCTGTAATACAATCACAACGGACTGGAGAAACTCTTTCTGATCCACATAATCGGGCGGGATATCTTTGTCGATATCCCTGAGCCGGTCTTCGGCCATCTGTATCCTTCCCTCGAGCCCGCTCTTAAATAACGCCTCATAATCCGGAATCCCAAGTTCGGACAGATGGGTCCACAGAAAGGTCCCCTCATACTTCCAGTATTTTTCAAGATCTCCTGTAAAAAGCTCCTGATGCCTGTCACTCATACATTTGCCTTTCCAGTACCCGCAGAGTTCCTCTAATTCCTTCCGGCCTTCATCATCTAACAGTGTCCTGCCACCCTCGCTGCTCACCAGCCGCATGACCGATTTCCAGTTCATATCGATGGGATGATAGAGCCCTTCCGGAACCGATGTCTGATAACCCACGATCCGTTCCCACTCCCTGATGAATATTCCCATGTTATCGAGCACATGGGCAAGGGCCTTGGCGCGTCGCAGTACCATGGCCTGCCCGTCTGTCTCCTTAAACGATTCGGTCATCAAACGCGATCGCTGGAGGTCAAGCCTTATTTCCGGTCTGAATAGCCCCCTCGATTTATCGTCCTCGGCATATCCCCTCTGGACGTTGCGCACCGCCTTGATTGCCAGATTGCTTTTTAGTTCCTGCGTTAACGCCATCAATTCCCCTCCCTTTCAAAGGTCTCTCAAGATTTCCCTGTTTCTCCCGGGTTCTACAGAGTATCGGTTATTCGATCACGAAGCTTGATGGTCTCGTAAAGTCAAATTTTGGCACACCCTATATCTCTCCATGTTTCAGATACGCACTAATAGAACTCATTTCATCCGCAGACAGATAATCATTTTCTAATCCGACCTTGAAACATTCACTGATTGTTACCAGAGAATAAAGGTTCACATCTTTTTCAGACAGCTTCTCTTCTCCGCCTTCCTGACGATCAAGTATGACCAAACAGTGATTGGTTTCGCAGCCCGCTTCTCTGATGCCCTGAATAAAGTTTAGTTTACTCATCCCGTCGGTGATCAAATCTTCATAAAGGAGTACGGAGCTACCGGGGTCTATCTTCCCCTCTAACTGAGAGGTCAAACCGTGTCCTTTGGGTTTTTTCCGGACATATATAAAGGGCTTATTCATCTTTTCTGCCAGCCATGCAGCAAAGGGTATGCCGGCTGTCTCACCACCTGCAATAACATCCGGATCTATTTTGTTCTGAGAGAGCAGCCATTGGGCATAGGCAGTAATGATTCCCCGATGAAGCGGGAAGGATATCAATGCCCTGCAGTTAATATAAAAAGGACTGTATTTTCCGGACGTCATTCTAAAAGGCTTGTCAACGGATACCGATATCGCACCGGACTCCCATAGACATTTTGATATAATCCTTGATAAATCGGTTTCCATATTGGTTTTTTCCTTTAAACTCTATGCGGTTAATCATCTTATATCTGATAAAGGGGACAGGGTCACGAAAGATGACAGGGATCCCGGATAGCGTTTAGGATACCATAAAGACTCACGATATTGTGAGAAAAAATGGGAAACGGCGACGTAATGCAGATCTGATGACGTGTTAGGGCCATGCGGTGAAGGATAAGCCCTTGGTTTTCTTAAGCCACCTCGCGGAATCGAACCGCACAGATTCTCATTTGGCAATCCTCCATTGTTGACAATTCACGAAGGATATCATAGAAATAAAAGCCAAAATACACAGGGAGACCTTTGAAAAATGCTCAATTTTGGTCAAGATCAAG
>JACNIU010000252.1 GCA_014382905.1 Desulfobacterales bacterium | reverse complement strand
TTGACTGATGAAGAGGCACAGTTTGTTGCTTCCCATGCCAGTTTTGTTTGCCTCGAAAAAGGACATGCCAGCAGACAATTTAAGTATACCGAAGAAGGGATCGAACGAGAAGCACAGCAATTGAAAAAATACAATCCCAACCTGAAAGTCATTTTCTATTGGAATACGTTTCTTGATTATCCCATGTTCCAGGCACATGAGGTGTATCAAAAGCGTCCTGAATGGTGGTTGAAAACACAGGATGGGACGCCGGATAAAAAGAATGGGAGAATCAAGCGATACGATCTATCCAATCCTGAGGTGAGGGAATGGTGGACAGATGTTGCTCAAAAAGCGGTGATTGAAGGCAGTTGTGATGGTGTTTTTATGGATGCCTTTCCACAGATCTCAGCGTCCGGCAACAAGGTGTTATGGGGGATTGAGAAATATGATGCCATTCAAAAAGGTCTTCTGGATATTATAAAGGAGACGCGTTTGAAAATTGGGGATGACAAGCTCATCTTTTACAATGGCATTCGCTCGAGGCCGAGCCGCAAAATCGGAAACGATTATGCCGAATTCACCGATGCCGTGATGATTGAACATTTCGGGCATTTTCAAAGCGTATCAAAGGAATGTATGTTAGCCGATATTCGAGCAATGACAGAAGCCGGCAAGAATGGAGAGATTGTCGTTTTCAAGGCATGGCCCGGGTTTGCCTGGATCGACCAAGAATCTATGCAATTGTCCCTGGAAAAGAAGAGGGAAATCGCTGCAAAAAACATCACCTTCCCGTTGGCCGCTTTTTTGGTGGGTGCGCAGGAAAACGCCTATTTCATTTACAACTGGGGATACCGTATGAAAGATGGGTGCCTGGAGTGGTATCCTGAGTTGGATAAGAAACTGGGAACCCCTTTAGCGCAGGCCGAACAAACCGGGTGGATGCTTAAGCGTGACTTTGAACACGCATCGGTTTGGGTAAATCTGGAAGCGAAAGAGGCAAACATCAATTGGCATGATTAGTCATTCGACAGAGGAAATCACATGAGAATCACACATGCATTGATCATCTGTTTTGGTCTACTACCCAACGTAGTTTCGGCGGCTGAAATCGAGCCGACCTGGCAGTCCATGGCGGAAAACTACGAGGTCCCTGCATGGTTTCAGGATGGCAAAATAGGCGTCTGGATGCACTGGGGTATTTCCTCGGCCATCGATGAGAACCGGCCGCATGACGGGTCACATTACGGGCGTCGGATGTATGGTGTTGAGGGCTATGACGGTCGTAGTGAGCCGGATATTCGAACCACTGCCAATTTGACCAAATGGCACACCGAGCGCTACGGGCATCCCTCTGAATTCGGCTATGAGAAACTGATCCCGATGTTCAAGGCTGAGGAGTGGGATCCGGACGGCTTGGTGAGATTCTTCAAGGAGTGCGGGTCGCGTTTCATCATGCCGGTGGCTACACATCATGATAACTTCGACATGTACGAATCTTCTTTCCCCTGGAACTCAGTGGATATGGGGCCCAAATGCGATACGATTCAGGAATGGAAGGACGCGGCGCGCAAGCACGGATTGAAATTCGGTGTTTCCACGCATCTCTACTGGTCGCCTAGATTCTTCAAGACGGCACGCCAATACCAGAAACCGGGCACCTCGGAGTGGCTGCTCTTTAACATGGACTATGATCCCGGGGAGTTCGCCGCTCAGGATAGCTGGAATGAGCACTGGTATGCACGCTGCTGGGAACTGATCGAAAGATACGATCCTGACATGTTCAACAACGATTCACCCTATCCGGATGAACGGCGGGGCAAGAGTCTGGGCGTGAAATTGTTTTCGTCCTTCCTCAATCGCGATCGCAAGGAAAACGGTGGTCAGCAGACCACGGTTTTGTCGTTCAAGAACCCGAATGTGAACAGGGCCGCGTTTACCTATAACCTGGAACGCGGCATGTTCGGGGAGATGCAGGAACACCCCTGGATATGGGCTACGGATCTGTCCGGCAACTGGTTCTACCGCAAGGCGGCACGGACCAGAATGAGCCTCCCAGTCCTGATCGGCAATGCAGTCGACGCCATCAGCAAGAATGGCGTGGTCATGATGAATGTTGCCCAGCGCGGCGACGGCACCCTGCCGGCACCCCAGGCGGTCATGCTGCGGGCCTTTGGCGCGTGGATCAACGTCAACGGCGAAGGCATCTACGGCACGCGTCCCTGGAAGGTGTTCGGAGAGGGTCCTCTGGTGATCGAGACCAGGCGATCCGGGGAAAACCTGAAGGCCTTTTCAGCAGCAGATATTCGTTTCACCGTGAAAGACGGAGATCTCTACGCCTTTGTGATGACACCTCCGACTGAGGACATCGTCATTAAGACACTCCGCACCGGCGGCCTCTACGAGGATGAGATCGGGCAAATTACAATGTTGGGCAGCAGTGAAATCCTGCACTGGAAACGCTTGCCGGATAGACTGATTATCCAGTTGCCCAAAATGCTGCCGGATCAGCCCGTCATCGGATTTCGGATAAAAGGTAAAATCGGACTGGTGTCTGCTGCCATACGCAAAGAGACAAGCGCCGGTTTTATCCATCCCGGCATATCTCACAACGAAGCTGAACTGGAATTTGTGAAGTCCAAACTAAAGACCCGTGAACAGCCCTGGAAGCTGGCCTGGGAAGAACTGAGTTCTTCCTCGTATGCAGCGCTGTCCTTGAAGCCCAGGCCCGTAGCACATGTTGAGCGAGGTGCGTACAACCGGCCTGACATTGGAGGCACATTCTTCATGCGGGATGCAACGGCGGCTTACACGCATGCTTTGCTTTGGGTTTTCACGGGCAATGGGGCCCACGCGCACAAGGCCGCTGATATTCTCGATGCATGGTCATCGACACTCGAATCTGTTAGCAATCACGACGCCAGGTTATTGGTCGGAATGGGGGGTATCCAATTCTGTAATGCTGCCGAACTTCTGAAAGAATCCTGGGACAGTTGGCCCCAAGAGAATCAGGAGGCCTTTGGAACCATGTTGCGCAGCGTGTTGTATCCTGTGATACAGGATTTCTATCCAACGGCCAATGGGAACTGGGATGCCGC
>JACNIU010000044.1 GCA_014382905.1 Desulfobacterales bacterium | reverse complement strand
AAAAATAGCGGTTCAGGAGACTGATGACTGCATCGGGACTCAGGGTTTCCGACAGGTGCGTAAACCCTCGAATATCCGACATGAGGATGGCCACATCACGTTTTTCCCCGCCCAACCTGGTGGCCTCCGGCAGTTTCATCAGCTTCTCGGCTATTTCCTGGTCCACATATCGCCCGAATGTGTTGGTGACGAAGTCCCTCTCTTTAAGGCCGTCCACCATGATGTTGAAACTTCTGGTCAGTTGCGCTATTTCATCACGGCCTCTTACGAGAATCGGCTTCCCATAATCCCCCCTGGCAACCGATTCTGCAGCGCTTGAGATCTCGGTAAAAGAACTGACCATCTTTCCCACCACCATTCGGATAAACGCAAGGATGATAAGGATAACAATCACCCCACCCACGAAGTAATAGGTGCGAAACTGGATAATGGGCGCCAGGACCTTCTTCCCGGCAGCGAAGAGCACAATCGTCCAGGGAGCATATCTCAGTCTGTAAAAACCTCCCACCTGATCTGGCGGCTGTCCGGGTCCAAGGACAGTCCCGAAAGGTTTTTTCTTGATGGCCTTCAACAGGGCTGTCTCAAAGGGGTCACCGCTTCCGCCAAACGGCATCCCTTCTTTCATGATAGCTTTGGTGTGGCAAAGATATGCCCCTGCTTCATCAATCAGACATGCCTGTTCAGTTTGCCACCAACCAAGTGCCTTGATGCCTTCCAGGAGATACTCAAAACGGACAGATATCTCTAACGTGCCTACCACTGTATCGGATTCATCTTTGAGTTGAGATATGAGATTGACCGTTTCCTGCCCTGTTTGGGCATTGTAACTGGGCGGTGTCACTTCCGCGATCCGTGCTTGGTGAAAGCGCATCATGCGCGTTCCGCCCATGGAGCCTGCGTCTCTATGCATGGGCATTGGCATTGACTGGAGCCTATCATTGTCTTTCCACTTCAGCTCGGCACGGGTAACCCCCTTCAGGGACCTTAACTGATCGAGTATCCATTCCTGTATTATCGGCCCTCCCCTGTTATCAGAAGTCTTGTGAAACATGTGAATCCAGTCGGTAATCCGGCCCAGTCTCATGTCGATCTGGTGCGCCGCCCGCTGAAGCTTTACAATGGAGGCATCTTGCCACTCGTCTAAAAGCGTCCCTCTCATATAAATAAAACCGAAAACTCCAATAAGCAGCAGGAGAAGCCCTGCCGGCAGCAACACCAGGAGGTTGAGACGTTGTTGAAGACTCTTGATTGCCATACCCGTACCTATCTCACCTCGTATTTGAATCGGTCAAACAGCTTCCTGTCTCCGAAAACCGCCTTTGTTTTCACCGTGTAAACACCCTTTTCGCCAAAGTCCATATCAGCGCCGTAGGCGCCTTTCATACCCATTGCCATCGTCTTCTGTTTGGAGCCATCGGGACCGCTCACAAGAAAGCCTACCTTTCCCTGCTCAAGTCTTGCTCCCTCCGGAGCGGTAATAGATACCATCAAGTGCCACGTTTTTCTATCCGGAAAATGGTACAAAACGTAATCAAACCGATACCCGTCCACGGTTGATTCATGAATATGGATCCCCGGGCGATCGGGATGCTCTTCCCCACAGACAAAATTTACAACAGAAAAAACAGAGACCATGGAAATCAAAAAACCGACCACCGCCATAAGCATAACAGGATGTCTTTTCATTATCTCTCTCCTTTTCTTAGCCCCCAACCTTTCCAGAGGGCGTAGACGGCCGGGATGATCACGAGCGTCAACACGGTGGAAGAGATCAGGCCGCCTACCATGGGGGCCGCAATCCGTTTCATGACCTGGGATCCGGTCCCGGCGCCCCACATGATCGGCAGAAGACCGATGAGCGTGGTAGAGACCGTCATGAGCTTGGGTCGCACCCTTTCCACCGTCCCCTCCAGGATGGCATCCCTCAGCCCTTCCTCTGATTTAATCGTTCCCGCCTGGCTCCTGCGCTCAAATGCCTGGTCCAAATAGACGAGCATGACAACCCCTGTCTCGGCAGCCAACCCTGCTAAGGCGATAAAGCCTACAACCACCGCAACCGAGAGATTATAACCCAGCAGATAAAGGAGCCACACCCCACCCACAAGCGCGAAGGGAAGACTTGCCATCACGATAAACGCCTCGCTGAAGTTGTGGAAATGCATGTAGAGTAGAACAAGGATGATCACCAGCGTCAGGGGGACGATCAGGTTGAGCGTCTTGCGGGCCTTTTCCATATACTCATACTGCCCGGACCATATAATAGTGTAACCAATGGGCAGTTTCACCTCCCGGGATACAATTCTTTTGGCCTTTTCCACATAGGTTCCCACGTCCACGCCCTTCAGGTCCACATAGATCCAGGCGGTCGGCCGGGAGTTTTCGGTCTTTATGGAAGCCGGCCCCTTGCGCATGGAAATGTAAACAAGCTGTCCTAAGGGGATATGGGCCCCTGTGGGAGCGGTCACCAACACCCCTTTCAACAGATCGATGTTATCCCTTAGCTCGCGGCTGTAGCGGAGATTCACCGGATACCTCTCCAATCCCTCCACCGTATAGGTGATGTTTTCCCCGCCGATGGCCGTGACAATGGTATCCTGTACATCTCCCACGGTGAGGCCGTATCGGGCAATCTGGTCCCTTCTGATCTTGAAGTCCAGATAGTTCCCCCCCGTAATCCGCTCGGAATACGCGGAAAGGGTCCCGGGGATCCGCCCCACCACCGCTTCGATTTTTGCTCCCAGGTCTGTAAGGACCTGAAGGTCCGGACCCATGACCTTGATCCCCACGGGCGTCTTGATCCCGGTGGAGAGCATATCAATGCGGGTCTTGATAGGCATGGTCCATGCGTTTGTGAGGCCCGGAAAACGAACCGCCCGGTCCAGGTCCTCCACCAGTTCGTCCATAGTAATATAGCGTTCTTCCGGCCAGATCAGGGAAAGGGGATTTTTCAGCCATTCGGGCCAGCCACTGAAAAAGCGATCCACCTTTTTCCGGCGCCACTGGTGCAGAATCTTTCCGTCCTTAACCTCGGGCCAGAGCCAGGTCAGGGGTTCTTTAAGCCAGCCCGGCCAATGGGAAA
>JACNIU010000086.1 GCA_014382905.1 Desulfobacterales bacterium | reverse complement strand
AAGGGAATGATTACGAGGGTCGCTTTCAAGGAACGCTTTGCCCAAAGCAGCAATTTGCCGGACTGCTGAGGCAGCTTCTGCACGGCCAAATACCCCAGGTAAGACACGGTGCCCAGCCACAGCGGCCCGGTCCAGTTTAATTTGATATTTCTGAAGAGGCTGAACACCAGAAACACACCAAAGGGGAAAAAGGTAAGGGTCATCAGAAGCCAATAACCGCGTGCATTTCTCATTTGGTCGGTCATATCACCGGATACGGTGAAGAATCTCTTCGAAGCCGCCACGGCAGCTACCGCCAACACCCCCATGGGTGTCAGCAGTATGAGTGCGCTGCCGATCAAATCGGGAAGATCAAAGTCGAAATCTCCCGCAAGACGTCTGGGGCCTTGAAACACAAGAGAGGCCCATTCATTCTGAGCGTTCCAGAAAATGACCGGCAAAAACAGGATAATGGCGATGAGCAGCGCCAGATAGGGCTCGGGTCTGAGGAGCCACCTTCGGGACCGGCCGTCCATAAGAACAAACAAAAGACCGGCGCCCCCCAGGAGCACGATGGTATATTTGGCAAGCATGCCCAGGCCCATAAAAACCCCCACCCCGAACCAGGCCCCCTTTCTCTCGTCGATTAGCAGACGGTAGAGATAATAAAGGGCGCCGGCCCAGCAGGCAACCAGCGGTGAATCCGGGAGCATGACAAACCCGAGGCAGAAATATACGGGCAAGGTGGCAAAGATCAGTACGGCACCTGTTGCCGCAGTCTTGTCAAAGATTCTCCAGGTGAGACGATAGACGTAAAAGGCACCCACTATCCAGATGGCAAAGGCGCCACAGCGGACCGCAAGCTCGGTATGGCCCATCACGCTTGTAAACAGCCAAACGATCCAGCCCACCAGGGGCGGATGATCCAGGTAGCCGATATCCAGGTGCTGGGCGTAGTTCCAGTAGTAGGCCTCTTCATGCAACAACTCGGGCAGCCCCAAATAGACAACCCGAAGCAACACGGCGTAGCCAAGGAGTCCCAGCGACAGCGCCCGCCACTGCTCAGTTGACAAAGGACCTCTCATTGCGGGGAAAAAGACGAAACGGGCAAGGCCCAAATAAACGATCAGGTATGACGCGAAGGCGGCAATCAGAATGGCCGTCCAGGCCGACCAGTCCCAAATCTGGATGAAACAGGCCAGCACCCCCCCGCGCAAAAAAAGCGCCATCAGAATAACGGTGACATAGGCCTTCAGGGGTGTATTGCGGGCCTTGATGACATAAAAAAGGACTGCTGCCGTCAAGAAACTGACCATGTTGGCCGCACCCAGGGCCACCCCGGAGCCCGTCAGCAGGTAAAACACCCCGACGTCCAATGTTGCGCCAAACAAAACAGCGCAGCCAGAGAACACCCATGCCCCGTCAGGGGAAAGGGTGCCACGGTTTAGTGCCTGTTTCAATTTGTCAATCTTGTTGAGCATGGATGCCCATGTTCCCGTCTAGGAGAAACGACCCTGCCAACCGTTTGTTGCCGGGTTTCCAACGCCTCAATTGCACTAAATACACAGGGTCCCGCATCGTGGTCAAGCAAAACCTTATCCTTTTCTTTCTTGCCCTCCATCTGTCTGCCATGCTAGAAATGGACACTGGTTCGCCTTTGTTTTTTGGTGAAGTTTCAAAACTTTACCCCTGATCAAAGGCAACTTCTCAATAAATTCGGGAGAAACAATGGGATTGGAGGAGTGGGGTTCGGGTGTTTCTCTCCGGCGCTCTCTCAAAGTGAATTTACATCTCACTTCCGCAGTGGTAGATATTTGGGGTTTTCTCC
The DNA here is from genome assembly GCA_014382905.1 of Desulfobacterales bacterium. Taxonomy (GTDB): domain Bacteria; phylum Desulfobacterota; class DSM-4660; order Desulfatiglandales; family Desulfatiglandaceae; genus JACNIU01. The sequence goes on along the minus strand of JACNIU010000086.1, from coordinate 1,272 downwards.
TTCTGAACCCTTATTGGCTTCTCCGTGCTTTCCTCAAAACCCCAAATATCAACCACGCTACGACGACAGGTTTAGAGAGCGCCGGAGAGAAACAGCTGAACCCCACGGTGCCCGAATTTATTAAGAATTGGACCAATCTATTGACAACTTGCTGATCAGATCCCGTTTTTAAGTGCAGAGAAAGGACCGGCCTCGGGTGAAAGAATACCATCTTGGAATCTATACGGGCCACGACACCGGCATAGCGGTCGTCGATGGCGACCTCAACATATTGCATATCTTCGAGGAGGAACGCTTCAACGGTGAGAAGATGACCTACTTCAACCCCTATTTCTCCCTAAAAGCGCTCACCAGACTCAATTTCAGCCATTTCAGGACCATCAGCTTTGGCTTCAATCCTGATGAGACACAGGAAACCTATCTCAAGAAATTCATCGGCTTCCAAAAAACCCGGTGTGCCGAAGTCTTAAATTATCTTTCGGCTAAGGTGTCGTGGGACGAGGTGTGCTTCGTCGGTCATCACGACTGCCACGCTGCGGGGGCATTCTTGTCTTCCGGGTTTGATCACGCGGCCATACTCGTGGCTGACGGCACAGGAGAAGCCGAATCAACATCCTTTTACACGGGAGAGGGCATCTCGTTCTCACGGGTCTCGACTGAGTTCACAAAGGATTTTTCCCTTGGCTTCCTGTACCAGTATTTTACCGAGTGGATCGGTTACCGGACCCCCAACACCTCCCAACACTGCGGAAAAATCATGGGGTTGGCCAGTTACGGCAGACCCATTTACAAGGAAGCCATCCGTGAGATATTGGAGAAGGACGGGGATACGTACAGGTGGCCACGCGGGACCCTCCGGGGGATGCGGCGTGAAATCGTCAAAAGGCTTGGAGTCCCCCAACCGAGACCTGTAACAGGATACAACGGACTGCAGGCCGATGTGGCTGCAAGCATACAGGACCTGCTCGAGGAGATGGTCATTGAGAAATTGAAAAGGGCCAAGGAGTCCTTAACCCTCGAAAACCTGTGTTTTACCGGGGGCGTCGCCATGAACAGCCTCCTCAATTACCAGATCCTGAAATCGGAGATCTGTAAGAACCTTTTTGTACAGCCTCTAGCCTCCGACAGGGGAATCGCCTTGGGCGCCGCCCTCGCCTCGGCGGCAAAGTCCTCGGACCTGGCGGTCCCCCGTTTCAGCAAGCCCATGCAGGATGTCTATCTCGGATTCGGTTATGGCGAGGATGCCCTGCACCATGAACTGAGCGTCCTGAT
>JACNIU010000270.1 GCA_014382905.1 Desulfobacterales bacterium | reverse complement strand
AACCTTTTGGGTCTGGGGGAAACTCGCCTTCCTCTCCAGCCAGTCCTGCCCGAGGACTCGGAGGCACTGCTTCCGTTTCTGAGGGGGTTTTGTGATGAAATAAAGGGCATGGGAAAGAGCCCGGTGGTCCCAAGTCCAGAGGTGAAGGCGCCGTCTGAAGGAGTGAAATTGACCAAGGAGGTTGTGGCCGCCCACGACATTTATGCATGCCAGGATTGTGGAAAATGTTCCTCCGCCTGTTCTTTGACGTTGGTGGGCAAACCCTTTTCCCCCAGGGCAATTGCGAGCAACATCATATCAGGCAACATTGATTCCGCCGAGGTGAAGAAGGATGTCTGGTCCTGTCTTGCCTGTGGGCTCTGTTATGACCGATGCCCTTCGGCCGTAAACTTCCCGGAGTTCATAAAGGATATGCGTTATATCCTCAAGAAGGGCGGTTCCAGGGATTACCTGGCACATGGCGGCTTTTTTCAGTCCCTGATGAGGACCATGACGCAAAAGGAACTAAGGATGAACCATTGGGACTGGCTCCCGGATGATATCCAGCAAGACCCGGAAAACAAGATCATGTTTTTTGGTGGTTGTGCGCCCTATTTTGATATTTTCTTCAGCGGTTTCTTGGGGGTCCGGACCAGCGACATCCTGGTGGACAGCCTAAGGCTCCTCAACTTTTTCGACATTTCCCCCTTATTACTTCAAAGCGAACGGTGCTGCGGCCATGACCTCTTGTGGAGTGGGGACAAAGAAAATTTTTTGAAACTGGCACGGCTGAACGTGGATGCCATACAGGAGTCAGGGGTTGAAGAGCTGATCACGGCCTGCCCCGAATGCTACAGGACATTCACCCATGACTATCCAACAGAGGGCGTAAAGGTAAATTTCAAGGTGACCCACCTCTTTGATCTTTTGGAGGACGAGATCAGCAAGGGCGCCGTTGGGTTCAAACCATTTGACCGCAGGATGACCTTTCAGGACCCCTGCAGATTGAGCCGTCTTGAAAACCGCTCTGAGCTTCCACGGAAATTGATAGACAGGTTAAAACCCGTTGAATTTCGCGAAATGCAGGATCGCGCCGGAGGTGCCATCTGTTGCGGCAATAGTGCCTGGCCCGGATGTGATTCCTACAGCAAGGCACTCCAGGTAAAACGGATCCGACAGGCCCAAAGTACGGGGAGCGACCTGCTGGTCAGGGCCTGCCCAAAATGCCAGATCCATTTGCAATGTGCCATGGAGGACCCTTTCCTCGGTGAAGAACTCGAGATGGATATAATGGATCTTACAAGTATCTTAGCCAAGACCATTAATTGGGAATAGAGATTCATGCCCAGCCTCCGGTTCGTGGACCCTGCAGCCCAGAGAGAGTACTGGAGTGATGGCGTCTTGAAAGAACTAACTGATCAGGTGTGGAGGCATGAGACAAACGCGGTTCCTGAAAAATTTGTAGCCGCCTATAGTTTTTCCAATACTCCATCACTCTCTCCGAGCCGTAGGCCCTACGAGCCGGAGGCCAATACTCCATCTCAATTCTACCAGGCAGAGCCATTTATCTCTGACCCCCGATGGTGGAATCTTTGACTGGTCCTGAGAACCAGGTTTTATGTTAAAACAAATACGTCTAGGTGGTGAGGAAGAAATGGAACAAACGGCCTTAGCAGCAACACATGATGATTCAGGAAAAGAGGCCCGAATCGGAGTCTATGTTTGCCATTGCGGGCTGAATATTGCCCAAACAGTAGACTGCCCGAAGGTGGCTGAATCCGCTGCCCGCTTTGACCATGTGATCGTCTCGAAGGACATAGGATATGCCTGTTCGGAACCGGGTCAGCAGCAAATCAAGGATGATATCCTGGAACATAGTCTGGATCGGGTAGTGATTGCCTCCTGTTCCCCAAGGCTGCATGAACCCACATTCCGTCAGATGATCAAGGAAGCCGGTCTCAATCCTTATCTCTTGGAGATGGCAAACCTCCGTGAACAGTGCAGTTGGGTACACATGAAGGAGCCTGAAGCTGCGACCGCCAAGGCCGCGGACCTGGTCAAGATGGCGGTTTCCCGTGTGCGTCAACTCAGCCCGCTCCATGAAGAGGTGCTCCCCCTCACAAAGCGGACCCTGGTCATTGGAGGGGGTGTTGCGGGAATTCAGGCGGCCCTCGACCTGGCCGACAATGGTTTTGATGTCGTCTTGGTAGAAAAAAAGCCCTCCATCGGCGGCACCATGGCACAGCTGGATAAAACCTTTCCCACCATGGATTGTTCCATCTGAATACTCGGCCCCAAAATGATGGATGTCGGTCGACATCCCAGGATCAAACTCCTCACAATGAGCGAAGTGGTGGGCGTCAAGGGGTATGTGGGCAACTTCCAAGCAAGAATCCTAAAGAAGGCTCGCTATGTGGATGAAAAGGAGTGCACCGCCTGTGGGGAATGTACCAGGGTGTGCCCTGTGGTTTGGCCTGACGAATTTGATCTCGGTCTCTCATCCCGGCGGGCCATCTTTAGCCCCTTTCCCCAGGCCGTACCCTCTGCTTACCTGATAAATATTAATGAGTGCCTCGGCCACAACCCGGTCGTATGTGCAAAGTGCGTAGAGGCCTGCGATAAGGGCTGTATCAATTTTCACATGTCCGACGAGGAGATCGTTGAGGAAGTGGGCTCCATCATCGTTGCCACCGGGTTGGAGGTCTACGATCCCACAGAACTTGACGAGTACGGATATACCCGGTTTGAAAATGTGCTCACAAGCCTTGAATTTGAACGTCTTGTCAACGCGGGTGGTCCAACCAACGGGGAACTGATCCGGCCAACCGACCGGAAACGACCCCGATCCATCGGTTTCTACTTACCGCCAAAATACAAAGCATGGGTGTCAGGCCTACACAGTTGACAATAAAGCAACCTGCATTTCAGAAGTTTAGGCCTGATTATGATTTGTTCCAAAATTTACAAAATTTGCACGAATGGTGAGATGTGTGAAATGTGTAGGCCTGACACCCTTGCCCTTATATTTTCAGCCAAAGGTAAGGTTATTACTTCAATTTTGCACGGCCAAATTATAATGTATTATCAGTTAGTTGGAAAGGGCATAAAATC
>JACNIU010000045.1 GCA_014382905.1 Desulfobacterales bacterium | reverse complement strand
GAGTCTCTCCGTACTTGTTGATTTGAACCCCGCCGTTTTGATAATGCTGTGTGGGGTAGACCAGGATGGGCTCTTGTGTCGGGTCGATGTCATATTTTTTGAACCGCTCGTAGATACCCGCAAAACGGGTAAGTAAAGTCCCTTCTCCTCCGATCATATCTATAATCGGAGTATCCAACCACACACCCACCATACCCGTTGGCGTCTGGACCCCTCTGCCTCTCTCTCCGCACTCACGGATGATGGCAGCAGACAGAGCATCTCTCGTCTCAAGACGATTCGCAAACACCTCCCCCTCCGAATTAGTTACCTGAGCCCCTTGTGCCCTCAAGGCTTCGGAGATGAGAAGCCCCAACATCTGCTCTGGCCATGCCACCCCGGTCGGATGGTACTGAATATATTCGATGTACAAAAGCTTCGTCCCGACCCGGTAGCCCATCACAAGCCCATCTGCGGTGGCCCCATAATGATTGGAGGTCGGAAAGCCCTGGGGATGGAGTCGCCCCATACCGCCTGTGGCCATGATCGTGTTTTTGGCCTCTACGACAATATATTGGTCGGTGTCAAGATTCAGGAGGACAGCACCCGAACACCTTCCCTTGTCATCTAGAATGAGTTCAACAGCCGGGCTGAATTCAAGAACGTTGACCTCGTTGTTGCGTAATTCATCACAGAGAACCCGCATGATCTCTAATCCGGTCAGATCCTTGATGGAGTGGGATCTTTTTCTGGAATGTCCGCCGGGCATATGCGTAAAGTAGGAATTGTCAGGATGGCGATCAAAATTGACACCCAGACCGGTAAGCCATTCAACGATGAATGGGGCATCTGTGACCAATGCATCAACCAGTTCCGGGATATTCTTTCCTCTCCCCCCCACCATTGTATCAACATAGTGAATGACAGGGGAATCCTCAGGCAGTGTTGCTGCGCCGATACCCCCCTCTGCCATGAGTGTGTTGGAATCTCCCATCCTCAGTTTAGTGGCCAGCAATACCTCTGCCCCATTCTCTTTGGCCGTCAATGCAGCGGTTACGCCACCGCCGCCGCCCCCGATGACCAGAACATCGGTCCTGTAATCGACCCTCTCAAGATCAACTTTATCAGGATCCAACCTGCTTGTAGACTCCAGGAGTATCGCCAGTTCATTGGGGACCCGCTCTCCTTTGTTAGGTCCTATCTTGAGCTCCCTTTTTGCACTCGTAATGAAATCGGGGTGACAGCGTTCAAGAAGTGCCGCCTTTTCAGCAAAATTGAGTTTTGGATATTCAAGGCCTGCGTTCTTGTTTCTTGAGGCCTCAACCTTCTTTATAGAAGGCTTCATCTCGACGGGATAGGCCATCGGTTGGTCTCCTAAATATCACCAGATTGGTTTCATCGTAAGTTCTCAATAAACTCGGGTAACGGTCATTAGCTGTTCTCGATTTAACTTGATAATTCCCTTACCGTTTCAGATGGACTGCAGGGAGGCTCATGCATGCCCGGACAAAACAAATTTGTGCGCAACCTTTACTCCGGGTGGTCAAGGAACTGGCCTGCCCACTCAATGCCCAGTTCAACCAGTCGTCCATAGGTTGGCACACCCCTTTCGTTCCACCCCAACATTTGGTAATAAGCTTCACGGGCCTTGGCATAGGCCTCCGCGTCAATGGGGCTGTCTTTCAGCGGGCCTTCGGGAGTGGGTGCGAAAAACCTCTCGGGTAAAGCGTCGTCGGACCGGGATAACCCCTCTCTAAGGTTGAAAATCCGGGTGAGGGTAATCCCTCGCTCTAAGGTTTTCATTAACCTCCAGGCGCTCATGGGCCAACCGGTAACCGCTTCCAGGGCCTCACAAATCTGGCTTTGACTCCAGGGGACAAAAAGGCACAGTCCGAGGTAGTTTCCCACCTGACGCCACAGGCCAGTGTGGTAAAGCATGCGCGCCTTGCGGGGGCTTATTTCCGTGCTGGGCATCCACTCGGCCACATCGATACGGTCCCAAGGCGCCAAATTGTTAACCACGAGGTCGTCATGAATTCCCGTACAGTGGTCCGGCCCATTTCCATGAACGCTGTAATGGAGTGCTAAGCCTTGCTTATATCGCGGTTCGTGCATGGGAATTTCACATCCTTTGACATGCATTGCGTACCGGGAGGCGCCACCTTCCATCTTTTCAGATGCCCTTTTGACGCCTTCCGCCAGGAGGTCCCCCAATCCTTGTCGCGTGGCTATTTGCTCTGTCATCTCCAGCATGGCCTCGGCGTTGCCGAATTCGAGCTCCAGTCCATCGGTTTCTTCCTTGGTCAAGATATTGTTTTCAAAGCATTCCATGGCAAAAGAAATGGCTACGCCCGTGGAAATCGTGTCCATGCCGTGACGGTTGCAGATCTCATTTGCTTTGATGAGAGCCTCTACCTGATCAATCCCACAGTTGGATCCAAGTGCTGCAAGTGTCTCGTATTCAGGCCCGCCATAAACGGAATCGACCATCCAGGGATGGTTTAGCCTGACTTTTCGCTTGCATTTGACCGGGCATATGAAGCAGCCCTCCATCTTCTCCACGTAGTCTTGCTCCATCATGTACTGAGGCGTAATCTTGGTTACACTGGGGAACTTGCCGCCCTGAAAATTCCTGATGGGCAGGTTCCCGCTGGCCTCATAGGCAATCATGGTTGACCCGGTGCCGCATTGCCAGAAACGGGTCTTTTCTCTGTAATGTTTTCCCATCCAGCGTGACAGTTCCTTCAGGGCTGCGGCATTATGGGCCTTGGGCCGTTTACTGCCCCTCACCGCCACCGCCTTCAGGCCCTTGCTGCCCATTACCGTGCCCAGGCCATTTCGTCCCGCCATATGCACGACGTCGTGGGCCACGCATGCAAAACGGACGAGTTTTTCCCCGGCCGGTCCGATACAGGCCACACGAGACTGCTGGTCTTTCAGTTCATCCTTTATGGTCTTATCAGTTTCTGCGGTGTCCAAGCCCCACAAATGATCCGCCGTGCGGATTTCGGCCTGGCCGTCTGTTACCCGAAGATAGACGGGGCCGGCTGATACCCCTTCAACAATAATGCTATCGAATCCGGCCTTTTTTAGTTCAGCCCCCCAAAATCCGCC
>JACNIU010000046.1 GCA_014382905.1 Desulfobacterales bacterium | reverse complement strand
GCGCGCAACCATGTCAGTCAACCGCCAGGAAGGTTCTATCACATTTGCGGGAGAGATCCCCGAAGGAGCCATGGTGCGTCTCACCTGCGGGGATAACACTTCCATATTGGAAGCCGCGGGAAAAGCGGCCCAACTGGCTATGGCCGATATGGGGAAAAAGACCCTGGCCATGATCTTTGTTTATTCCTGCATGGCCCGTAAACTCGTGTTGGGCCGACGGACTAGAGAGGAGATAGAACATATTCGCCAGGAGGTCGGCACAGGGATACCCATGGTGGGTTTTTATACTTATGGAGAATACTGCCGAATCAGACGCCACGGCCCGAGCCTGCTGCACAATGAAACGGTTACCATATCAGTCATCGGAATCTGAACTATGCACCAGATCCAAGGCCTTTTAGATAGAATCAAAGAGTTAGAAGAGTTGCAGGAACTGTCGGAACGAAAAACGGACATTCTGACCAACTTGTTGATAGAGGCCAATGCGGAATTTGAACAGGCCCTGGCAAGGGTTACCATTTCTGAAGCAAACTTCCGTGCCGTATTTGAAAATGCCCCTGATGTCATTTATATCCTTAATATGGATACGCGTCAAATCCTTGACTGCAACACCTATACCACGGAATGGCTTGGTTACACTCGCCAAGAACTTCTTTCCATGCGTGTCGATGAGATCCTTGAGCCCGGCGCCCAAGGAGTTTCAGATAATATCCAGAAAGCCATTGATTTTGGCCTGGTACGCATCCAGGAGCGGCGCTTCCGGAAGAAGAACGGAATCATTGCGGATGCGGAGGTCACCGGCACCTTGATCGAATATCAGGGAAGAAAGTGTATGGTAGTTTTGGTTCGTGACATCACCGAACGGAAACGAATTGAAGAGCTTTCCCGATATAAGGAACTCTTTGAAAACGTCAGCGATCCTGTGTTCATAAATCACACCCAAGGGAGATTTCTGGAAGTCAATGATGTGGCCTGTGCGCGTTTTGGGTACCCGCGAGATCAGCTTCTTAGAATGGCCGTGAAAGATGTTGCAGGTCCTGGTCAACTTCATGTGTTGTCTGAAATGGGAGAAAGAATTGGAAGAGGAGAGACAGTTCAGTTTGAACTCGAAACATTGACCAAAACTGGGGAGGCAGTCCCTTTTGAATTCCACGCCCAACCGATTACATATAAGGGGATACCAGCTGTTTTGAGTGTGGCACGTGACCTCAGCATACGTAAAAAAATGGAAGAAACATTGATTAAGACTGAGCGGCTCGCGGCCTTGGGTGAGATGGCAAGCGGGGTTGCCCATAATTTTAACAACCTCCTCCAGATGATCATGGGGGCTGGAGAGGCGGCATTGGCCAAATTAGACTCGGGTAAAATAAGAAAATGCAGAGAGGCTATTACAAACATCCTTCATACTTCCCACAGGGGGGGCGAGGTTGTCAGACGTATTAAGGATTTTACAGATTTGAGAACCAGTGAGATTGATGAAGCTGAAACTTTTGATCTGGGTGAGCTTATCCAAGAAGCGGTGGAGCTGACCGAGCCTCTTTGGAAGAATCTATCAGATTCTCGAAAGTACATACTAAACTTTATCGGTAATGACGGATGCTTTATAAAAGGGAAGCCTTCCGAAATTTATGAAGTTTTGGTTAATCTGATCAAAAATGCTTTGGAAGCTATGCCACAAGGAGGGAGATTGAGCATTTCTACTGATATCCAAGATGAAAAAATTCAACTCAAGGCATCTGATACAGGGAATGGTATCCCGGAGGAAAACCTACAACGCCTTTTTGAACCTTTCTTTACAACTAAGGGGTCGAAAAGTAGCGGATTGGGCCTCGCATCCAGTTACGGGATTGTTAAAAGACACCAAGGTGAAATGTCTGTGGAAAGCATGGCGGGTCACGGTACGACCTTTACCGTAGTTCTTCCCCTGGCGGAGAGACCTGCCGAGAAAAAACCCCCACCAAAGGCTCCCGCCAAAGGTTCTCAAATCAAGTTTCTCTTAATCGACGACGAGATCAATATCCTGAAGATGATGGAGATGGTTTTTGAAGATTCGGAGATTGAAGTTGTTACCGCACTTAAGGCTGAGGATGGTCTCAGGGCCTTTCGCCAGGATGTCTTTGACGTGATCCTTTGCGATTTAAGTATGGATGATATGAGCGGCTGGGAAGTGGGAGATGCGATCAAAGCTTATTGTCGAGAGCGAGGGATCGCTAAACCCCCATTTCTGCTTTATACTGGATTATACAAACAGCTTGAACCCAAAAAATTAGAAGAATCCGGGGTGGATCGTGTGGTCGTCAAGCCCATCCCTGGCGATGATCTGCTTGGTATCATCCGAGAAGTGGTCTCAGCCCAAAGGCACTTGAGCCAATAACATATGAGCAAGATTCTCGGAATCAAGAGCTCTTTGCGCGAAAGGGATGGACACGCCCTGTACGACTCCCTCTCTGGCATTATGCTCCAGGGGGCGTTTGAAAAGGTTAAGGAAATATCCGACTTGACCACGGAGACGATCAACCTGGCCCGGCTCAACCTTCAGCCCTGCCGCGGTTGCTTCTCGGACATGGAGACCAGATGCCACTTCCTATGTGACTGCTATGACGATGACTTCAAGATGATTGCCGAGAAAGTGATGGAGGCCGATGGCATCATTTTCGCGACCCCCACCTATATGTTCGGGATGTCCAGTGTTCTCAAGAGATTCTTTGAGCGCTGGATCAGCTTCAAAGCACCTCCCATTCCCCAGGAAAAGGCCACCAAGTCCCTGGATGAATGCTTTGAATTAATTGATAAACTGGAAGATCGAACAATAGGGGCCAACAATCCCTTACAGGGCAAAGTGGGAGGGGTCGTGGTGGCCGGAAGCGAGCTCGGTCAAGATAATGTGGCAAAGGAGATCATGCTGATCCTGAACCTCTACGGCTTTATATTACCTCCACAATGCTTCATCTATCATACCGGCCATAGCATGCAATCCTTAGAGGATGTGAGAGAAGGCTTCTATAAAAACCAGTGGCTGCTTATGGCCACCGAGAACCTGGCCAGATCCATGGTTCAGATGATCCGGCTTACAGCAGGCCAATCCTGGCCTCAAA
>JACNIU010000047.1 GCA_014382905.1 Desulfobacterales bacterium | reverse complement strand
AAAGTTGATGAAGCCGCAAAAAGGCGCAAAATTCACAAAAAGTAAAAACGGCATGTAACAAAATCAATCGGTTCCAAACAAGGAAAATTCGGCTCCTGACTTTTTACGACACCATCAAAGTTTAGCCTCATTCAGAATCTGCGGTAACCTGTCCTCCCAGCCGACAGTGGATATCAAGACGCCGGCCATTCCCATCTCTTTCAGGTAGGCGATGGTTTCTCCTGCAATCCTGACGCATTCTTTTGGCTTATCCGGGGCCTTTTGGATGCCGCGGATCATTTCAGGCGGGATGGATACCCCTTTGACATTCCTGTCTATGTAGCGTGCCATCCCTGCAGATTTAAGGAGGAGCACCGTGGGGATCACGGCAACCTTTTTCGTATCCATCCGTTTAACGAACTGCTGAAACCTGCGCAGATCAAACACAGGATTTGTGATGAGATATTCGACCCCTAATTCAATTTTCTTGTGGATATTCTCCAACTCTATCTCCAGGAGGCCTCCTGTTGCCCCGGTATCAACAGTGGAACCCACACAGAATCGAGGTGGATGTCTCAACTCTATACCTGCGAGGTCCTTGCCGTTCTGGAGCCTGGAAATGGCTTCGAGGAGCTCTATGAGGTTGAGGTCATTGACGCTCCTTGCATGCGGGTGGTCCCCGTAACTTATATCGATGCCGAGCACAGCCATGATATTCTGAATGCCCAATGCCCCGGCTGATAAGATGTCCGCCTGAAGGGCGAGACGGTTCCTGTCCCGGCAACAGATTTGAAGAACCGCTTCGATCCCCTCCCTTTCAAGAAATGCGCATCCCCCTAAGGAGCTGGCCTTTAACACGGCATTTGCCATTTCAGGGACCACAAAGCCATCCACACGACCCCTTGCAAGGTTGACATTTTTAAGAAAGGAGGAGAAATCAGCCCCCTTGGGTGGTTCAAATTCGCCTAAGATTACGAATTTTCGAGCAGCGATCTTTTCCTTTAACGGCATGGTCCGGACCTCCAAACTAATAGGATAACCCGTTGACAGCATTGGATATGGCCATCTCGAGATCTTCCATTCCAAAAGATTTAATATGATAGTAGAATATCTTATGCTTACGGATTTCGCTTTCCAACTGAGGGGTGTTGTTTTCAGCGCATATGATGATGGGTAGATCCCGCTCCATCCCTTTGATGACGGAGATGAATCCATAATCTTCCTCTAAGAGGACGGCGTCAAGGACGAGTACGTCAACCCGCTCCCCCTGCAACGTGAGAAGCATTTCTTTCAAGTTGCTGGTTTTCAGGAGCACAAACGCCTTGTGTTTTGCGAACGCTTCAAGTTTCCTTGAAAGCGCCACGGCGGGTTCAGCAATAAGGATGGATTTGTCAGTGCTCATATTCTGTTCGATCCCGCCTGCCTCACCTGAGCGAGAGCATGGTGGGCAGGGCCTCTTCGCAATTTGCTGCTCATTGCCGTAGACTCTGTAGCAAGCTTCATGCCTGACGGGTAAAACCGGGCTTTATCGTGCAAAATCAGCGAGATGAGGAGATTGAGGTCGCCCCTGGAAAATGGACTCTTTTTGGGGTATTTTGTAACACAATATGTGGCCACCAGCTATTAACATATTGTTATCCTTCATGAATAGCGATAATGGGGAAAACATGGCCAGATGTTACAAAATTACCCACATCATCGACGCTCCCCTGTCTCTCTAAGCCGCAGGCTTTACCCTACGGGCTGGAAGCGGAGCCGGGGGCCACACAACGGTTCCAGCCAAGGATGGTAAGCCGGATGCAGAAAAACCGGACCCTGGGGGCGTTCGCCGTTCACTACCCACTGACCCCTGATGGCTGGTATTTTCGTTGACTTCTGGAAAATGTCTGTGTAAAAAATAGTCAATATTTCTGAGTGCATTCAAGGTCCCGGCACTATTTGTAAAGAGATCTTATCCTTTCAGCCCCCGAGAGGGAAAAGAGGATTTGAAAATTCACAGCGAGCGCATTCCCCACTGCTTTCAGCGGGGTTAGCGAGCGAACTTAAAATGAAAAAATTCTCCTTAAATTTGGGAGATTCCCCCCAGCTTGCTGCGGGATTCTTCAAATGGTCTACGATTGCCCAAAAACCCCGTTACTCTGACCAGATAGAGATCGGGGTTTTTTGTTGTTCCGGTACCCAGGGCAATAGCACTTTTTTAGATAGATGCTGAATTTTATAATTTTATGGATGTCCCAGAGGCCCCCCCAACAGAAAGGCTGAGGGCAGAGGACACCGGCGATTATGGGAAAAACAGTGGATTTTGTAGTCGTTTTGGATGATGGGGTTAGAAAACGCCATTACCATGAGACTGACAGAGGGAAGGTTCTGTATTTTGCCGTCCAGTTAGAAATAAGAGTGGGCGGGGACTGGAAACCAGTCGTAAGATACGACTGTTCCCATCGGTTTTCGCACATGGATAAATATGATCTGAAGGGGAACAAAACAAAGATACCTTTAGACCTGAGCTTTGAAAGCGCCTTAACTTTGGGAGAATGGGATATAGATGAAAACTGGTCTAAATATAAAAAAGAATTCCTGAAAGGGGGGCAGCATGGGTAAGTACAATCGTTTCTTGACAATGCTCTCAACCGAGTTCCAGAGATACCTGATGGAAAATGAAAAGCTTGGAGAGAAGATACCGGTTAATGCCATGGTTGTATTTCAGGTGGATGGAGAGGATGATTTCAACAGGTGGCACAAAGACACCTCGCTGAGGAACCGGGAAAAAGACCAGCCAATGATTCTTATCAGGGTCAAGAGGTGGCGGGAACATTCTTGTATCGAAGAGCTTCATCTTGCTGAGGTTGGAGAAAAGCTTGAACCCCTGTCGGGTGTGCCCGGATCAGCATGAACCAGCCCATTGAAAACGATCTAAGGCTATTTAATTACGCTACTACCGGCTGGGACCGTCGCTGATCGTCGAAGACGAATGGGGCAACCCGGCCCAGGCCTCGCTGTTCGATTTCATGGAAGGGGGGCCAGGGGATGAATGAACTTATGCCCAAAGAATCCGGCGGCGAATTTCTGCTGTATCAGACCGAGGACGGCCGGTCCCGCATCGAAGTTCGGATGCAGG
>JACNIU010000048.1 GCA_014382905.1 Desulfobacterales bacterium | reverse complement strand
TTGAGTATTTCATTGCCGAGATGTTTGACACGGTTAGCGCGAGGATAGCTGCCGATGGAAATCTGCCGGAGGATGTTAAACATTATACCCATCAAGAGAGGAGGTAAGTATGATCTTATTAAATGTCAACGGCAAGGCCTATGAGGTGGATGCTTCTCAGGATCTGCCTTTGCTCTGGGTCATAAGAGATTACCTGAAACTCATGGGCACCAAGTACGGTTGTGGCATTGGGGAATGCGGTTCGTGCACGGTTCATATTGATGGCAAGGCAGAAAGATCGTGCGAGATATCTGTGGGTGAAGTACAAGGGAAGAAGATAACGACCATAGAGGGGCTCCCTGAAGATCATCCTGTAAAAGTAGCCTGGATCAAAGAACAGGTCCCCCAGTGCGGCTATTGCCAGCCCGGTCAGATGATGCAGTTGGCCGCATTGCTCTCTGAAACACCGACCCCGACAGCTGAAGAAATCATCGATGCCATGGATGATGTGCTCTGTCGTTGCGGGACCTATCCAGCCATCAAGCGGGGCATTGAAACCGCTACAAAGATCATGAGAAAGGGGGTATGATGTCATGAGTACACCGATTTCACGTCGTGAGTTTTTGAAAGGCTCTTTGGCGGCCACCGGGTTGACCATAGCCGTTTCAGTGACCCCTTTCGGATACAGGCTCCTAAATGCCTCAGAAGGAAAAGAAGCGGCCATTTCCAGCTTCAGACCCAACGCATGGTTTGAAATTACACCGGACGATATCGTCACCATTACCGTGGGCAATTCCGAGATGGGCCAGGGTGTCCATACCGCCCTTCCGATGATTGTTGCAGACGAACTCGAAGCAGACTGGAAGCGGGTTAAGGTGCACCAAGGTCCGGCCCGGAAGGAATACATAAACTCTATTTTGCACCTCCAGTTAACCGTAGCGAGCGCCAGCGTGAGGGGTTTTTATGAGCCTTTGCGGAAGGCGGGTGCGGCCGGACGGAGCATGCTCACCAAGGCCGCCGCATTGACCTGGAATGTGTCGGAGAATGAGTGCGTGGCTTTTAACGGAACCGTGAAACACAAGAAAAGCGGGCGCAGCCTCACCTACGGGCAGCTGTGTCTGAAGGCAGCAAAACTTCCTGTCCCCGAAGATCCTCTCCTCAAAAAAGAAAGTCAATTTCGATACATAGGCAAAGCCATGTCCCGCGTGGATATACCGGAAAAGGTCAGTGGAAAAGCCGTGTATGGTCTTGATACCATGGTTCCGGATATGCATTATGCTGTCCTTGCACGTCCACCTGCCTATGGGGCAAAACCGATTTCGTTTGATCAAAAGGCAGCAGGGCAGGTAAAAGGAGTGCTCAACGTTGTCCCGACCCCTCGGGGTATTGCCGTATGCGCGAGATCACTGGACGATGCATTAAAAGGCCGGGGCGCCCTCAACGTCAAGTGGGACAGGGGGACCCATCCTCAGATGGATAATGCTTCCATTGAGAAGACATTTATGGAGGATTTGGATAAACCAGGTTCTACCGTTATCAGTAAGGGGGACATCAAGAAGGGATTGGGCGCGGCCAAAAAAAAGATCACGGCCACCTATTTTCTCCCGTATGTCGCCCATGCAACCATGGAGCCCATGAACTGCACGGCGTACGTTCAGAAGGACCGCTGTGACGTATGGGCCCCTACGCAGGGACAGACAGTTATCCAATTTGTCGGTTCCCAGATAACGGGACTACCCCCGGACAAAATCCATGTTCATACCACCTACCTGGGGTGCGGCCTCGGCAGACGCGCTGCGCCGGATTTTGTGGTTGATGCTGTGATCGTTTCAAAGGCTGTAGGAAAACTTGTCAAGGTCTTTTGGACGAGGGAAGAGGATTTCAAACATGATGCATTCCGTGCCGCCACGTGCCACAGAATCGAGGCCGGCATGGACGGCCGAGGTAGCCTTACAGGGTGGTCCCACAAGGTGGTCTGCCCCTCCATCCTGAAAGATATCGATCCCAAGGCAATACAGAACGGGATCGATTTTATGAGCCTGTGGGGCGTTGCAGATTTTCCCGGGTCACCCCACGATAACCGGATGATGTACGAGATCTCCAATTATTATTTAGAATTCCTGATGTCCCAGTTGCCCATTCCCGTTGCGCCATGGCGCTCGGTCCAGAACGCCCCAAATGCATTCGTCATCGAATCCTTTGTGGATGAATTGGCCGAAAAAGCAGGGAAAGACCCCCTCGAGTTCCGGCTTCAGCACTTAAAAAACAGCAAGCGTTCTCAACGGGTACTGAAGCTGGCAGCTGAAAAGGCAGGGTGGGGGAAACCGGTTCCTAAGGGGCAGGGACGGGGCATTGCCCAACACGCCTGCTTCGGGACATACGTAGCCCAGATTGCGGATGTTTCCGTGGACGAAAACGATGGCACCTATAAGGTGAACAAGGTTGTGGTCGCCGTGGATTGTGGCCCTGTGGTCAATCCTGGCCCACTCAGGGCCCAGATCGAGGGATCCGTCAACATGGCCTTGAGCACTGTATTGAAAGAGGAGGTCAGGTTTTCCAATGGTGGCGTGGAAACCGCTAATATTGAGGACTACGATATTATCCGAATGAGCGAGGTCCCGGAAATCGAAGTCCACATCGTCAAGAGCAAAGATAAGATGGGAGGAATCGGCGAGCCAGGGGTGCCGCCTCTTGCGCCGGCCGTTGCAAACGCCATTTATAATGCGACCGGGGCACGGATCCGGCGTCTTCCCATTACGCCTGAGAGCGTCCTGGAGGCGATCCAGAAAAAGAAGGCCTGAGATATCTGTAAATCGGGCATGAGAGGTTTGGCGAAGGCTTCGAATGTAGAAATCGCCTGACGGGGCTGGCGAAGCAGGCCATTCCGAGGGCCGTTTTTTGGCTCGTACGGCTTACAGTCCTATTTTCGCGGTCAATTCTTTGGTCTTGACCACGTTGATGTTCAAACCCAGTTCTTTTCTATCGAACCCCATGGCCAGACCCAAGACCTGTGTCAGGTAAAGGACAGGGAGATTGTAATCCGTGCCAAATTCCGATTCGATACTCTTCTGATTCCCGTCATACATGACCGAGCAAAAAGGGCATACGAGGCAGAGGG
>JACNIU010000353.1 GCA_014382905.1 Desulfobacterales bacterium | reverse complement strand
TGGTTAAGGACAAAACTATCGATGGGTTTGACCCGGCGAATGTGGTTACCCTGATGACCTCCCCCCTGTCCGGGACCCTGGTCCCTGCTGCCTCAGGAAGGACGGAGGTACAGGGGATCGGAGTACAGTCCTATCCAATAGGATGGTTCACGAGAAGCAATTTTGGTGGAAGATTTTCAACCATGCTTAAGTTTGCCGGTTGGGACGGAATTGTGATTGAGGGGAAGGCAGATAAACCGGTCTGGATCGATATCAGGAATGGCGATGTGAAGATAAGAGATTGTACTCCTTTATCTCTATGGGGAAAGGATACGTGGGAATGCCAGGAGACCATCTGGGATTATGTGGCCGGAAGCGGAGAATACGGAGACTGGATAAAAACAGGTGCAAACGGCGAGAGGACCACCCAAAGATCTGCTGTTCTTGCGATAGGCCCTGCTGGGGAAAACTTAAGCAGGATGGCATGCCTGATACATGATGCGAGCAATGGATCGGGTCAGGGCGGCTTTGGTGCGGTTTGGGGGTCAAAACGGCTTAAAGCCATCAGCGTCATTGGCACAGGCAGTATCAGGGTCAATAATCCGAAAGCCTTGATAGAAGCCCGACTGTGGCAGAAGAAGAACTATGCTTTTAACTTTGACAATCTGAAAAAGCGTTGGCAATCCACGGAATTTCAAAGTCCTCCCATCCCGATCACCTTATATAGACTTGGAAGGCCATTAACTGGCCAGAGACCTCAGGCGTGCGTGGGCTGTCATTCCGGCTGCCGAGGAAGATATGAAGACGGAGTTGGTAATGAGTCAACCTGTTTTACTTCATTATTCTATCTTTACGCCAAAACACTTGATATTCAACGTGAAGCCTGTGATCTGCTTAACAGATACGGTTTGAACGCTGCTGAAATGTTTTGGGGAGAACTTTATCTCGGAGACCTCTACAGGTCCGGTGTATTAGGGCCAGGCAAGGAGATCGATTGTCCTCTTAATTTTAAAAATTACGGTGACCTGGAGTTTGCCGAGCGACTGGTGAAGGCAATCGCTTATCGAAACGACGGGCGGGGAAACACACACCAGTTCGGTGATGATTTGGCCGAGGGGTTTGTAAGGGCGGCCGAAAAGTGGGGCAGACTGGCGGGTGATAAAGGAGATCTGAAAACCGGACGACTTATGTTTCCGCATTGGGGATTACCTCGACACAAAGAGGCAAGGTCTCAGCTCGATTGGGCGTATGGCACCATTCTGGGCGACAGGGATATCAACGAGCATGATTTCGATCAGTTAAGAATTGATCCCTCAACAGCCAAACGGTATAAATTCAAACCCTATGCTCCGGCAGAAGAGGTTGTCAAGATCTATACGGATAAGATGGAGCCCTTTCAGGGAGATATGCTGATGCTGGATTTCAGCACCGAGAATATGTACTCCGAACACATAGCCAAGCTTGTGACCTGGCACAGGTACTATACCAGGTTCTGGAAACAGTCGACCCAGTTCTGTGACTGGCGCTGGCCGGATTTTCTGAATCTTTACGGCCCCGGCAAGGTCGGATCCACCGGTATCGCGGAACCTAAATTCCTCAATGCCGTCACCGGCAAGAATTTCACCTTCCTTGACGGCATCGAAATGGGAAGAAAAATATGGAACCTGGATCATGCCGTCTGGACGCTTCAAGGCAGACACCGGGATATGGTCCGTTTCGCTGACTATTTTTATACACAATACAGTTCTGCGCTTGACGGACATCCCGAGTACATGCCCGGCCGAAAAAACGGAAAATGGCAGTACATTAAAACGCTGGGCCGACATTTTGATAAAAATAAATTTGAAGAATTTAAAACCCGGTTTTACAGGTTGCAAGGATGGGATACGGCCAGTGGATACCCCACCAGAGCCACGCTGGAATCTTTAGGCCTGGGTTACGTTGCGGATGAACTCAAAAAGAATGATCGGTTGGGGAAAGGATAGAAACGATCCTTTGCAGATCGGTTGAAGATACCCGTACTCATCATCTTTGAAAGAAGGAACCCGTATGACAGCGGCTGGTATATTCAAGCGGATACGGATCTTGGGATTTATGACGTTGCTGATTTTAGCGGTGATGTCAATATGGCCCAATAGGCAGCTGGTTGCATCACAATGTCTTCCGGAGATAGTGGCCGGTTTCACGCCCAAAGGCTGGCAACTATTTGATGAGGTCAAGCAGTTCACGCCGGAAAATCTCTACGAACAAATCAATGGCCGGGCTTCATTTTTCCTGGCCTATGACATGATCAGAATGACATACGTCAGTTTCGTAAATAACGACAAGCCCGCGAAATTTATTGATCTGAGTATTTTCGATATGGGATCGCCGACCAACGCCTTTGGGGTCTTTTCGACCGAGCGATCACAAGGAGAGCCTTCTCTGAACCTGGGTCGGGCCGGCTATCGCTCGGACGCTAACTATTTCATCTGGAAGGGTCAGTACTATATTCGGATCATTAGTTCCGAGGCCACAGATGAGTTTCAGCGGGTTGGCATGCAACTGGCTCGAAAAACAACCGACTGCCTGCCGGATTCGGGCAAGCAGGTTTGGGGACTGACCGCACTGC
Source organism: Desulfobacterales bacterium (assembly GCA_014382905.1). GTDB lineage: Bacteria > Desulfobacterota > DSM-4660 > Desulfatiglandales > Desulfatiglandaceae > JACNIU01. The sequence continues at coordinate 515 of JACNIU010000353.1, read as the reverse complement.
CGCTGAAAGACCGGATGCCGGAGTCGGTCCAGTATTTCAAGGTCGACGCAATGGGGTTGGATTTCATGCGCAACACTTACACGGCCGCTTACCGTAAAGGCAACACCCTGGTGACGGCGTTTCTATCTCAGCAAGCCGCTGCGGAATCTGCACGGGTCACTGTGGTACAGTACGCCAGGTATGCCAAAAAATATGGTAAAGGTATTGATCGCCTGAAGGCCGGGGAAGTGGAGTTGATATCCTGCGATATGGGAGGGAGTTACGACGTGGTTTTCCACAAAGGCCATCTAATGGGCGGTGTATCATCGGTTGAAGACCGAGACCTGGCTATCCGCGTGGCAATCGAAATGGCCATGTGTTCGCCCACACGGGCCGCACTGTTGACCGGGCGCAACCATCACCGCGTGGGCGCCGGTCAGATCGCTGAGCTTGCTTCAGACTGGGATGGATATATCGGGAAAATCCCTCGTTCAACAGCGATGATTGCCCAGGTGCTCTCGTATTATGGGTATAGC
>JACNIU010000049.1 GCA_014382905.1 Desulfobacterales bacterium | reverse complement strand
TGGGTTTCTATAGCAATGTGGCCAGGGGAAAACGCAAAAAGAACGACCAGGATGAATTGATCCCATCGATTCTGGAACCGGACGGCTCATCCGGGGAATACAAACGCAACTGGGCGCGTCTGATCCAGAAAATTTACGAAGTGGATCCTTTAATCTGCCCCAAATGCCGTTAAGAATACTTATGTCGATAATGATTTCCCCCGGCAAATTTGCATAACCTATCCGCCCCATCCGCTGTTTGGAAAACGTCTGAAAGTAGTTGGAAGACGCGCAAAAGAGAAGAATATTTTTTGGCGAGTTGTTCTCCCTGATGGTTCCCGCACAGACATGCCCTCTTCCTGGACAGACCATTCAGTTCAAAATTCCTCTTCTGTTTCCAGCGCATGGATCACACGGACAACTCCTAAGGCATTGCGAGATTTGATTTCTCTCATGCAGACGTGTGCCTGGCATGACTCAGACACCGTCCTTCTGGCTGAGAGGCTGGAAGTAAAATCGCCCGCCCTTACCGGACGGGCAACGCCAATCACACCGAGGCGTGGCAAAGGCAGGTCCCAGAAATGGGTCGTCCGAAGGAAGCATGAGGCAAACCCATGTACATAGCAAACAGCGAACCAATCCCACAGGGCGGGACGGGGATCAGGTCAAGCAGGCGTGGCAGAGCGAGACCGAATATCCGGCGAACCGAAGTGAAGTTGGAGGGCACACGGGGAAGTGCTGCATCTTACCAAAGGAAGCCCTCTTGGCTTGACACTGAATGCTGCAATAGATGTTAGAAAACCGATCCCGATAAGAAAAACGCGAAGCGGGTAGGGGCCAAAGGGTGGTCCCGCCGGGAATAGTACTGATGACTCAGGGCCAATGAAGCCTGGTAATAGTGTGAAGGATAAAACCCTGACGACCAGGAAACGAAACTTGGATGTCCCAGTAATCGTCATTGGGACATGGGAAGCCCTCGACGAAAGGTGATGGTGACACCACTAAAGAGTCGATTTAGAGTTGCGAATAATGAGGAACCAGAAAACCGAAAGGGGATATTGGAATCCGGAGACGGATACCGACCAGATGGGTAGTCCGGAAGGTTATCAGGCATCCGGTTCTGGCCATAAGGCCATTCGCACCCGGCAATCTTTAAAGGTGGAGATGAGTTGCGGATGAGTTCATTGAACCACGAGTCCCTTTGGGGAAGTCTTTATAGAAACCGTGACGACCATGGACGGCTTTGCAGCAAGTATGAGTCGAACATGGCGGGTAAAGACAGTCTCTCAATGATGGATTCAGATGAACGAATCTCAAACCCGTAAGGGTGGCCGCTGATCGAGGAGCGGCTTACCGACCGGTACGATTCCCGCGGGATTGGGAGGGGATGACATTAGGGCCACTTCCTGCCAGATCCTTGTGTTCGGTATTTCATCATGTAAAGCTTGCTCAGAGACTCTTTTTGAAGGAGGAAAAGATGAGCGAGCAGATGGAACTTTTCGAGACAGCGAAAAATGTTTGGGTGCAAAATGTATGGAAGTCAGTCGGTTTGCAGGCAAGGCGAGAGGTAATCAGCGTGCTGGGACAGATGGGGAAAGCCCTCTTGGAAGCCGAAAAAGCCCCAAAAGGAAGGCCGAGAAAGGGAGAAAGTCATGAATCGTGAGCAGATTACAACGGAACAACGAAGCCGCCTTGCTGTGATATACATCCGTCAGTCATCGTCTTACCAGGTGACTCACAATGTAGAAAGCGGGCTACGTCAGCGCAACTTTGTTGAGCGTGCGATTGAACTGGGGTGGGACCAGGATCGGGTCCTTGTGATCGATGAAGATCTGGGAGAGTCTGCCTCACGCACGGGCAAACGATCGGGATTTGAACAGATGGTGGCGATGACAGCGCTGGGGGAAGTTGGCATCATTTTGGCTATCGAGGTTTCCCGACTTGCGCGTGCCAATCGAGACTGGTATCATCTCTTGGATATTTGTTCCATTACGGGAACATTGATCGGAGACGAGGAAGGACTTTACAACCCGAAGGAATATAATGACCGTCTTCTTTTGGGCTTTAAGGGAACCATGAGTGAAGCTGAGCTTCACATAATAAAGCAACGTTTGGTGGAAGCGATGCGCCAGAAGGCCAAGCGAGGAGAGCTGCGTCGTCGACTTCCGGCCGGATATTTTTGGGATGAGGCAGGACGAATTCAGAAGGACCCGGATGAGCAAGTCTGTGCAGCCATTGATCTGGTTTTCAATCGCTTTGTGGTTTTGGAGACCATTAACCAGACTCACCTTTCTCTGTGTGAGGATGGTGTCCGGATTCCAGTACATGTAGCGCATGGCAAGGGGTTGGAGTGGAAACAGCCTTCCTCCGGGCAGATACAACGGATGCTGACCAATCCGATTTATGCCGGCGCCTATGTGTATGGTCGAAGGCAAACCGAGGAAACCGTTGGCTCGGATTTAAAACCGAAGAAACGGCTCAAGCATGTTCCAAAGGAAGCCTGGCACGTGCTGATCAAGGATCATCATGATGGGTATATCAGCTGGGAGCAATTTGAAAAAATTCAGGAACGTATTCGCTCCAACCGACGCGGCATTGAAGGTCCTGGAGCACCCCGGGAAGGAAATTCTCTTCTCCAGGGGCTGATCGTGTGTGGGCGTTGTGGAAGACGGATGAGCATCGCCTATGGGAAGGGCTCACGTCCCACTCGCTATCGATGCGCCAAGGCAAGAGAGCAGACCGGCGCTCCTGTCTGTCAGGCTTTCGGAGCGCGGAAACTGGAGCAGGCGTTTGAAAAGATTCTGTTGGAATGTCTTTCCCCTTTGGGTGTAGAGGCAATGATCGAGGCGGCAAAGGTATATGCGCAAGACAATGAGGCGCAACAAAGGCAATGGGAGCAGAAAGTTGAACGTGTCCGTTATGAGGTAGATCTTGCCAGGCGGCAGTATGACGCTGTAGACCCGGAAAATCGACTTGTTGCGCGTGAGTTGGAAAGGCGATTTGAAAAGGTGCTAAGAACTCTGGAGTCCACTGAATCCGAAGCCAGAACACACTTGGGAGCACTGGAAGAGGCACTGAGCGGCAATGAAGAGCAGCTACTCAGAAGGCACGCACATAACCTGCCAACTC
>JACNIU010000050.1 GCA_014382905.1 Desulfobacterales bacterium | reverse complement strand
ATATGGAAGACAAGGAAGGCCAGTACCGGGGCCTGATGACTTCCTTCGTACAGATCGAAGAGGCCGACAACCGGTTTATCAAAAATACCCTGAATGCGGTGGCCGAGCAAAAAATACAGGAAATGGAAATCGCTTCCCTCTTGCTGGTGAACCGGTTATTTACCCAGTCATGCCGGATGCAGATATACAGCATGAAGGACTTGCTGCTTTCCCAGAAACAAATCAACGATTTCGACCGTGCCATGGATACAAAAGAAATCATGGGCGCGGAAAAGAAACCTCCTCCGGCATGACAAGATCGCCTACGAACAGAGTGCCATTGTGGACGAGGAAACAGGTTGGCATTCCTGCCGGACAGTGTCTTGCACTACATGCCTCCGAGTTTTGGCAGAATCGCCGCGGCGAAACTCAAAACAAAAAAGAAGCCGCACATGTCCGTGACCGTTGTCAGCAGCGGGCTGGAAACCAGGGCCGGATCCAGTTTCAACCGCTTGAGCACGAGGGGCAGCATACCGCCGAGGGTGACGGAAACCAGCGTGTTGGCCGCCAATGCACCGCCGACCACAACTCCGAGCCACGGGTTTCCTTTCCAGAAAAAGGCGACCCCGCCAAGCAGCAAGCCAAGCACCAGACCGTTGATGATGCCGACCTTGGCCTCCTTTGCCAGTACCCAGAGTAGTTCGCCGGGCCGGACCAGGCCAAGGGAGAGTTCACGCATGGAGACCGCCACGGCCTGGTTGCCTGAACATCCGCTCATGTCGCTGACCATGGGCAGAAAAACTGCCAGGATAATGACTGCGGCAAGGGTATCCTGATACAGGGCAATGACACTTGCGGCGATGATATTGAGGACAATATTCATGCTCAGCCAGGACAGACGGCGTCCGGAGCGGGAGAGCAGCGGCATGGTCCGGAACTCCTCGCCGCCAATGATACCGCTCAGCCGCAGAAATGTTTTTGTTTTCCGCTTACTGACCGCCTCCTTAATGGCATTCGGCAGCACCACACCGACCAGCCGTCGCCCATCGTCCACAACAGGCACGCCGAAAAAGTGATGTTCCTCGAAAAATTCCTCAAGCTCTTTAAGGGAAGCCTTGTCCGGCACACTGAGAGGAGAAGATATCATTACCTGGGTGAGCCGGGTCTCCCGGGCAGGAAAAAGCAGGTCGTGTATGCGAAGCACGCCGGCCAGCTTCTCTTCACGGTCAACAACATAAAAATACTGAACATGGTAATCGACGTATTCGCTCCGATTGGCCTGCAGGTCATCGAGTACGTCCTGGATAGTATTGTCGATTTTATAGACAAGGAACTCGGAAATCATGAGTCCGCCGGCGCAGTCCGGTGCGTACTCCAATAACATTCTCGCTTCATCGGCGTCTTTCCGGTCCATTTTCGCCAGAATCGCCTGACTTGCATCCTCATCCATTTCGCCCAGCACATCAACAAGATGATCGCTGGTCATCTCCTCCATAATAGCCGCCGCCTGCTCCGATGGCATATCCTCCACCAGATCCGCGGCCTGGACTTCCGGGATGTCCTCAATCACATCGGCGGCATCCTCGGGGCTGAGAAGGCTGAGCAGACGAAGTTGTTCTTCCTCTGTCAGTCGAGAGATGCCCCTGGCCGTCTCCGACGGGCTGAGAGTATCAATAAATTTTGTCAATTCAACGCTGTTTTCCGCAGCAACCAGTTCCCTGAGCGTTTCCCAGGGGGGAGTTAAATCACTCATCATTAACCTCTTGAAATTGTAGCAATAAAAAGATCACTCGCCTCGGAATGAGACGGCGATATCCCTTTGATACCTGCTCCGCAAGAGCGATTTTCACCTTATCATGAAACCCTATCGCAATCAAGAAAAACAGAGTAATTTTAGACCTTTAAAAACAGGCCAGATTGAGGCCGCCGTTCTTCGGACTCTGCCTGGACATAGGCACGGAAGTGGTTCTTTTCCTGGTGAGCGACACCATGGTTGAGCCGATTCTTTCCGCCATAAAAGAGGCCGGGCGATTCAGCAAACCCGGCACAGGTCAAGATATCCATTCCTGACACTGACGTGAGCATGGACAAAAAAAGGCTTTATCCAGAAACCGTTCAATATGAAAGGGCTTTTCCTGAAAATCAGGGAGATTCTCTCCTCCCTGCCGGTGGAGGTGATTCAGATTCATGAGCGCAGGAAAAAGGGTCAAATTGGGGTCTGTCACCGACACACTAATTCGGGAACTGGAAAAGGCTGCCCTGTGGACATGTCAATAACCAGGGATGTGATACCACAATAAAGGAATGATGGAAGATTTGAATGGGGAATTTGTACTCATCTCTGCAATTAGTATAGATCCATTCCGGAGAGGCCCATATTACCATGGGATTTGCCGGCAGCAGATCAGCTCATCGAGTCGCCAATCTGGAGGCAAGGTGTTGTCCCTCAAGCTAAAGACTGATCAACGAGGGAATTTCTTGAAGATTTCGTTGACCCCATAGCGAGCCAGCTCATTTGCGGTAAGCCATTTTGCCTCCTTCTGGAAAAAGGCGCGAGCATCCCGGATGTCCTCAGAGAGGGAGCGTTGGGTCTTATCGAAAGCTGCCTTCCATAGCATCCTTCCATCAGCCACATCAATAAGACCGATGGCAAAAGCAACAGACGCCGGACTCTCAACCCCCATGGCCCCACCCACTCTCTCTTTGAATTTCCAGACCGTCCCAACGATGATAAGATTAGCTCCCAAGGCATGTCCTGTTTTTTGAGCAAGATCCCGAGGCGTGTCCTCAGCCTCATTTTTAGGAATTCGTTCAAAGACCGTCAGAAAGGTTCGCACCCGGTCCCGTGTGCTTCTTATTGGATCTTTAGCCTTCATAGCATTTCTTTGGATTGTCTTTGAGCTCATTGGGGCCTTCCAACTTGGGCTTCCACCTGAATTCGTCTTGATTATGCTTCATCCCTCTTGAAATATACAATCGCCAGAGGAGGCAAGGTAATATTAACTGAGTAAGGACGACCATGGAAGGAGGTGGTTGCAGCTTCTACCGCTCCAAAATTTCCCTGACCACTGCCATCGTAGTCTTGGGCGGCACTTCATTATAGATGGCAAAGGGGTCGGCCTTTTCCACTCGGT
>JACNIU010000078.1 GCA_014382905.1 Desulfobacterales bacterium | reverse complement strand
GTGCCATTCCGTGCTCTTTTCAGGGTTTTCCTTGGTCCCACTTACAGCAGGGTGCCGACTCAAATGATGACTATTCTGCGAGACCTTTGCAAAACGCCCCCTTTTGCCCGATTTCTGCGTCAGGCTCAAATTTTAATCCTCGAAATACTCAATGTATTCCTGTGGTTAAAATATTCGCCTTCCTTGAACTCGAACAAAATTGAGCATTTTTCAAAGGTCTCGCTTGGAGAATGAAAGGTTTTTCATTCTCCATAGCATAATACGCCCCTTCCTATCAATGTTTTAATTTGTCTTGAGCAGGAGGACATGAACCCTCCCGGTTATTCTAAGCAGCCTTTTCTATTCGGCAACCTTCTCCTTGATTTTTCTTCTATTTTTGATAAGATCGGCAGGCACCCCATGAAAGGACGATAAAGCCGCAAAAAGGCACCCCGGTGAAATGGACTCCGTATTTCACAGGGCAGGCAAAACGGACAAAAAATCAAATTGGCATGTAATAAAATCAAAGGGTTATAAGCCAGGGAAATCTGATCTCAGACTTTACGATACCATCAAAGGATAACTTCGGGAAAAAATGGAAAAAGAAGAGTGGCAAAAAAGGGGAGAAGGCCATCGTGAAAGGTTGCGCCTGAGATTCCAGAAGGGTGGCCTTGAGAGATTCAGTGACGAGGAAGTGATTGAATTTCTTCTTACATTGGGGACGCCAAGAGGCGATCTGAAGCTCGCGGCCCGTGAGGCCCTGAAAGAATTTGGAAATCTGTCAGGTGTCTTATCAGCACCCCCGGAAAAGTTGACTAAGATAAAGGGGATTGGCCCCAAAAATGCCCTCTACTTAGGTCTCGTCCATCAGGTCGCTGGAAGGTATCTCAGGGACAGAATTTCTGGAAAGATGTTTCTCGGCTCATCTCAGGCCGTTTTTGACTATCTTTTTCATTCCATGCGGGATCTGAAAAGAGAGGTTTTCAAAGTCCTTTTCCTGACGCGCAAGAACGAGCTTATTACCGATCAAGATCTCTTTCAGGGGAGCCTCACCGGAAGCGCTGTTTATCCGCGTGAGATTGTTTCGAAGGCACTCGAGTGCAAGGCCGCATCCCTCGTTTTCGTCCACAACCATCCTTCAGGTGATCCAGCCCCCTCACCAGAGGACCAACGGCTTACCAGAGACCTTGTATGGGCTGCCAAACTGCTGACAATTCAGGTCCTTGATCACGTCATCATAGGGAATAACAGATATTACAGCTTTGCGGATGAAGGGGCCATAAAACGCTTTGTTACAGAATATGAAGAGAAATTTAACACCCTTGTGCCATGCCATTAACTCCCGGAAAGCTGATGATCCTCGGCAGGTGGATGTTAACAAAACATCCTACCTCTGCGGCCATCGATATCACCCATCGATGTAACCTTAAATGTGTCCACTGTTACTGGTGGAAGCAGGATCACCCAACTGAATTAGACGATGGGCAGATGATCGCCTTTTTGAAAGACCTGAAGCGAAAAGGTTTGCGGGCCGCCATCCTCTACGGGGGCGAACCGACGCTCCGCCCGGAGATATGCAAGACGGCGAGCAGGATCTTTGATTCGACCCTGGCCTTTACCAATGGGTTAAATGGATTTCCTGTCCTGAAAAACGGCCAGTGGATACTCTCTCTTGACGGTCCGGAGGACCTCAATGATATGCTTCGGGGTGAAGGTGTTTACCGTCAGGCCGTAGAAAACCTGAAAAAGGCTTCCCGGCCCCCTATCGTCCATATGACCATCTCCAGGTTGAACCAGGACAGGCTGGATGATTTTGCCGGAGAGATGATGAGACTTCCTGTCAAGGGTATTGGTTTCTCGTTCTACACACCCGACAAGAAGATAGACGATTCAGAACTGTTCATTCCGTTGAACAAGCGAGATCAGGTGGTGAGGCGGCTTCTCTCCTTAAGAAAAAGATATGGGGAGAAGATCGGGTTTACGCCTGCCATGGCCCGCCAGTTGCTGAGCTATGGTGATTTTGTGAAATGGAACCGGTTTTCCGCATGCCCCGTCAGTCGGAGGGTCCGCTGTTTCAAATCAAACGGACGGCCCAAAGCCTGCACCTATGGCGATAGCGCCGATTGCTCACGCTGCGGGTGTGCTGCGGTGGTGGCCTATCGAGGGGCTTTTAAACCGTTTGACTACCAGACATTGCGAGTCATATTAGGCCTGATGGTACCTGAATTCCGGGTTGCCAAGGGAAACGATATCTTCTAATATTCAAACAGCATTTCGGCTTGTGCGTCATGCAGGCGAATCTCGTCAGATGAAAGGCCAAACGCCATTCATGCAGATGGAAACACACAGCGAGGGGATTATCCGTCCGGTAAAGGGGAAAAGGGATCCCCATCTGGACCCCGATGCGCTCATGGTGATGCTCCCTTCTGAGCTTAAACACCTTGTCCGGGAGGCCCAGGCAGCGGAAATTCCGTTCAGTGACACGCCCCTTTACAGGCTGTACCGGAGCAGAACGAAAACCGGGGCCTCGATCACATTGGCAGGCCCGTTCATGGGGGCCCCCCATGCGGTCATTGCATTAGAAAAACTGATCGTTTTGGGGGCAAAAAGGATCCTGGTCCTGGGGTGGTGCGGGTCTTTACAGCCCGATCTGAGAATCGGCGATCTGGTGATCCCTGCCCGGGCCATCTCAGAAGAGGGCACCTCGAAACATTATCCTGTCGGCCATGAAGCGCCGGAGTCAGATTCAGGGCTCAACCGGATGCTGGAGGCATCCATAAGAGATCGAGGCCGGACGTTTACAAAAGGAGAGATCTGGACGACGGATGCCATCTACCGCGAAACCCCGGAAAAGGTGAGGGCGTATCGGGACCAGGGGGTGTTGGCGGTGGAAATGGAGATGTCGGCCCTCTTGACCGTGGCGGCATACCGTTCGGTGGCGTTGACAGCGTTGCTTGTGGTTTCGGATGAACTGTTTGATCTCAAATGGAAACCAGGCTTTTCGAATCCCCTGTTAAAAGACAGTACGCGACTGGCAGGAGGGCTGCTGTTAAACCTTGTGGAAAACCTGACGGGCCGCAATTGCCCGAAATGAGTGAAGAGATGAACGAACTTGTAAGAGAAATCGAAGTGCTGCGAGAAAAGATCAGGTATCACAACCACCGCTATTATGCCCTGGATGACCCGGAGATATCCGACGCCGAGTATGACCGGCTGTTTAAGCGGCTCCTCGAACTGGAGCGGCAGCACCCTGAACTGACAACCCCTGCGTCGCCCACACAGAAAGTCGGGGCAAGGCCTCAGGTAACGTTTTCCGAGGTGAAACATCGTCTTCCTATGCTCAGTCTGGAAAACAGCTTCAGCGATCAGGATATCAGGGATTTCGATATGCGGATCAAGAGATTCCTGGGGGACGATTCCCCTGTCCAGTATACGGTAGAGCCCAAGATTGATGGCCTGGCGGTTGAATTGGTCTATGAGAACGGGGTACTTACGGTAGCTTCTACAAGGGGGGATGGCTATGTGGGAGAGAACGTGACACAGAACATAAGGACCATCATGACCATTCCATTGACTCTGACACAAAAAAAGAATACCTTGCCGCCACCTGATCCTTTGGAGGTGAGAGGGGAGGTTTACATGGATCTGGAGGCATTTGAAAACCTGAACCGGGAGAGGGTGGACAAAGGCCTTCAGCCGTTTGCCAACCCCAGAAATGCGGCGGCCGGTTCTCTGAGACAGCTTGATCCAAGGGTCACTGCGAAAAGACCGCTCAACATGTTCTGCTACGGCGTCGGGACGATGAACGCTTCCTGCGAAACCCATCATGAGCTTATGATCCTGCTCCAGCAATGGGGTCTGCGGGTCAACAGGCCATATATCCGGATATGTGATACCATAACTGACGTAATAGACTACTGTCGACATTTGGAGGAAGTACGAGCACAGTTTTTTTACGAAATTGACGGTGCCGTCATCAAGGTGAACCGGTTAGCCCTGCAGACCCGCTTGGGCCAAAAAACAAGAAGCCCGCGATGGTCCATGGCGTACAAATTCAAAGCGACTCAGGAGACCACCGTCATCGTCAAGATCGACGTCCAGGTTGGACGCACCGGCGCCCTGACCCCGGTCGCTCACCTGAAACCGGTTGAATTGAGCGGTGTCCTTGTGAGACGGGCGACCCTCCATAACCAGGAAGAGATCGAGAAAAAAGATATTTGTGAGGGCGACACCGTGATCGTCCAGCGGGCCGGCGATGTCATACCGGAGGTCGTAAAGGCGATCAAATCGATGCGAACCGGCCGGGAAAAGAGGTTCGTCATGCCGTCTGAATGCCCGGCTTGTGGTTCAGATATCCTGAAAAGGGAGGGGGAGGTGGTGTTGAGATGTCCCAACCCGAACTGTCCGGCCCAGGTAAAGGGATCTCTCAAGCATTTTGTGTCAAAGGGCGCCATGAATATTGACGGTCTCGGGGACAAAATCATTGCCCAATTGCTGAAAAAAGGACTCATAAGAGAAGAGGCGGATCTGTACGACCTCGGTTTTGACGATTTGCTCACATTAGACAAGATAAAAGACAAGTCCGCTACCAACCTTCTCAGGGCGATTGATGGCAGCAAGAAAACCACATTGGCGAGATTTCTTTACGCCCTCGGGATCAGGCATGTTGGAGAGTACGTTGCCACTCTGTTAGCGAACCATTTTGGAGACATAGAGCGGTTGGGCAGGGCAACTGAGGAAGAACTGACCGGCATCGATGGGATAGGACCTCAAATTGCAGAGAGCATCGTCACCTATTTTGAGGATGCCCATAACAGGGATCATATCAGCAGGCTGCTTCAAACCGGTATAGAACTGGAAGCCATTTCCAGTTCCTCTCCCTCACCGGTGGCCGGCAAGACGTTTGTGATGAGCGGAACACTCTCCTCCATGAAACGTTCTGAGGCCAAAGAAATCGTCACTCAACGTGGGGGTAGAATCGCATCCTCTGTAGGGAGCAGCACAGACTATCTGGTGGTGGGCGATTCTCCAGGGTCCAAGCTCCGAAAGGCCAGGGATCTGGGGGTCATTATCCTGAATGAAGACGAGTTCTTGAAATTACTGGTAGAAGAACATGGATAGGACCAGGGTGCACCTTATTATTGAAGGGCGGGTCCAGGGCGTATGGTTCAGGGAATCCACCCGGAGGGAGGCCGTCTCCCGCAGGCTTTTCGGCTGGGTAAGAAACCGGCCTGACGGAAAAGTAGAGGCATTGATTGAAGGGCCTGCAGATCAGGTGAAAAACCTTGTCTCCTGGTGTCAAAAAGGGCCGCCTGCTGCCAGGGTGGCCGCTGTCCATGAGCAACAAGAGAAATGGCAGGGAGAGTTTACCTCTTTCGATATTGTTTTTTAGGAGGAATTACGTGCGCATAAAACGCTTAACAGGACTACTTTTCTTAACCTTGATGCCCCTTTTTATCGCCGTGAACGGTTGCAGTACGACAGAATCCTTGACGCGAAAGGTCTTACCCAGGTCCTGGGCGGAAAAGGTCCTTCCTGGCCAGCCGTATCTCAAAAAACGTGTAATGGTGTTCCCACTTGTGGACCAGGCAGGGCTTGGACCCGAGACGACCTCAGAGTTAAGCCATAAATTCCATGATCTCTTGAAGAAATCACCTCAACTTTTGTTCTACGAACCCCCTGACGGTGTCTTTTCGTCATTGGCCATGAGCTCTCCTCAGTTTGGGGTTTTGACCAATTCAAGACTTGTTGATTTCGCAGAGGGATTAGGTATGAACGATCTCATAATAGGGGTCATTAACCCGGTTGAGATCATTATAAGAAAAACAGGCATATGGCCGTTTGATAAATGGCGCAGGATTTACGTGGTTTCCGTCGCAGTCAATGTGATAGATATCGCCAGCAAGACCTTTTTGTTGACCCATCTTGAACAGGAAGATTTTTCTGTTGACCTGGATGAAGAGGAAGAACGGGACGAGAAGGCGTTTATTCAACAGATCTCAACGGAAGCGCTCCCTGAAATCATAGAAGAGCAGGCCTCGGTCGTGGAAAATAAGCTCAACGAAGAGCCCTGGACAGGCGTTATTTCAGCAGTGGAAAATAATACGATAATGATTAATGCCGGAAAAGAGGTGGGGCTCAAGTTAGGCGGACGCTTTGAGGTTTTTTCTCCGGGGAGATCGATTTCATCGGGGAGCGGCATCCCTATTCATCTGTTCGGGGAAAGCATAGGTGTGATAAAGGTGACCTCGATCATGGAAAAACATTCTCTGGCCGAGCCTGTTTCCGGAGGTCCTTTTGTGGCAAAACAGTTTGTCAGGTTCAAACGATGATGACAAAGTTGATATTTTATGGACAAGATAATTATTAAAGGTGGCAAACCCTTAAGCGGTATGGTCAACATCAGCGGGGCCAAGAATGCTGCCCTTCCCATCATAGCTGCCTGTCTTCTCGCAGGAGGCTGGCATCGCCTGAAAAGAATCCCCCAACTCAGGGATATTCGTACCATCAAGAGCATCATGTCAGAACTGGGGACGGATTTTAGGGAAGAAGACGGGGAACTCGAGGTAAATTCGGACAACCTGAAAAGCTATAAGGCCCCCTACGAACTTGTGAAGACCATGAGGGCATCCATCCTGCTTTTGGGCCCGCTCTTAGCCCGGTGCGGCAAGGCCAAGATATCTCTCCCGGGAGGTTGCGCAATCGGGGCACGGCCGGTCAATCTGCACCTGAAGGCATTAGTGGCCATGGGCGCTGATATATATTTAGACCATGGTTACATAAACGCTGAGGCAAACAGGCTGGCCGGCGCTGAAATCTTCTTTGACATTCCCACTGTCACCGGCACCGAAAACATAATGATGGCTGCGGTGACAGCCAGAGGACGGACGGTCTTAAGAAACGCGGCGAATGAACCTGAGGTAGGGGACCTTGCTCGTATGCTGCGGGCCATGGGCGCCGATATAGAAGGGGACGGGACAGATACAATCGTCATAAACGGGGTTGATGGTCTGAAAGCGTGCCAGCATGAGATTATTCCTGACAGGATCGAGGCCGGGACTTTTATGATCGGAGCGGCCATAACCGGGGGAAACATAAAAATCGACGGGTGCCAACCCGGCCACCTTACCTCGCTTATTGAAAAGCTAAGGCTTGCAGGTGCACAGATTGACACTGGAGATGAAAGCATTCGCATACAAGGTCCTGCGCATATTGAAAGCGTTGACATCAAGACCATGCCGTATCCCGGTTTTCCGACGGACCTCCAGGCCCAGTTCATGTCCCTTATGGCGGTTGCCGATGGCTGGAGCATGATCAGGGAAACGATATTTGAAAACAGGTTCATTCATGTGAGCGAACTCCGGCGGATGGGCGCTGATATTGAAATCAACGGGAGCCAGGCTTTGATCAAGGGAAAAGACAGACTCTTTTCCGCTCCAGTAATGGCAACTGACCTCAGGGCCAGCGCGTCCCTTGTCTTAGCCGGGCTGGTGGCAGAAGAGGGCAGGACCGAGGTGCACCGGATCTATCATTTAGACAGAGGATACGAGGCCATTGAAGAAAAATTCCGGGGACTGGGGGCTACCATATGGCGAGAAAGGGAGTAAGCTGTTTTGTCGCCCGCTTATACCGATGCTCATATCGTTTGCAGGAGGCATACTCGCAGCCCATGAAACCCCCTTTCGCAGCGATGCATCCCTCCTCGCTCTTTTGTTCGTCTTAGCTATTTGCCTCATCATTTTCCTCTTCCTCTCTCTCCGCGTAAAGATCTATTTCCTCCTGCTCATTTTTTTTCTCTGCGGCGCCGTCTTAGGCCAGGGGAAAGCCCCCGGGTCCAGGCTGATCCCCCTGGCAGAGAACCGTGAAAAGGCCATCATCGAGGGTACAGTGCTCGAGCCGATCAAGATCATTAATGGCGAAATCGCCAGGCTCAAGCTCCACGTCACTGCACTGTTCCTTCCGGGGAAGACCATCCCTGTCAACGAAGATATTGCTGTGACCGTCTACAGTAATATCCCAGGCCTTGAAGCGGGTGAAAAGATCCGGTTTCCCGCCCGGTTTCGAGTTTTTAGGAATTTCAACAACCCGGGGAATTATGACTACAAAGAGGCAATGAGGCTGCAGGGGCTTACCTGTGCTGCCTCTGTCTCGGACGGAAGACGGATCGTGCCGATGGGGCCCGGCGACCTTCCATTTCCCCGATGCATGGTCGAGAGGGTTCAAAAACCGGTCAGGGAACTTTTCAGCAAACAACTGGATCCCCGTAATTATGCCCTTTTCCGTGCCCTCATCCTGGGAGAACGCCAGGGGATAGATCCCGGGCTGAGGGAACAGTTTAATCAGACCGGTTTGGGACACCTCCTTGCGGTGTCCGGGCTCCATATCGGGCTTGTGGCCTGGGTAGCCTTTTTTCTCTTCAAATGGGTTCTTTCACGATCTTACAGACTGATACTTTTCGTTGATGTGCGGCGACTCTCCGCCATCTTGACCTGTCTCCCTGTGATAGGCTACACCCTCCTTGCAGGATTCCAGGTTTCAAGCCAGAGGGCCATGATCATGGTCCTTGCCTTTTTAGGGTCCATGATCTTTGGCAGAGAAAGGGATATATGGTCTACCTTTGCCTTGGCAGGACTTGTTATCCTGTTCTTAGACCCGAATGCCCTTTTCAGCATCTCTTTTCAGCTCTCATTTATGGCTGTGATCGGAATCCTCTGGCTGACACCGGCCATCCTGAATAAGATCCATTATCCGGGAAACGAACTGCATGAAAGAAAGCCGATCTTAAACCGCCTGTTAGATTATTTCGTGGGGCTCGCTGCGGTGAGCGCTGCTGCCGTATTGTTTCTCCTTCCCATCACATGCTACTATTTTCACCGGATTTCTCTTGTGTCCATCCCGGCCAATCTGACAACGGTCCCGATCCTGGGGATGTGGGTTTTACCGTTAGGGCTTCTTTCCGCCGTAACCGTACCCTTTTCCGCAGCGGTTGCCGGCTTCTTTCTCCACCTTGGCGCATGGGGACTCAACGGAATGATGGAAGTCATAGGATTCTGGTCTCGCCTCCCATGGTCGAGTATCTGGATGGTCACCCCGAATCTCTTTGAAATACTCATCTTTTACGCCTTCATTTTTGTCAGCTTCTTTTTTAAGCGCTGGAGGTGGGCAAAGATCGGGTTTGCTATCGTGGCCGTGCTTATTTTGAGTGATATCGCCTACTGGGTCCAAAGGGTGCGGTTTAACAAAGACCTTGAGGTGACTTTTCTGGACGTTAGAAAGGGGAATGCCGCCCTCATTTCATTTCCAGGAGGGAAAAAGATGATCATAGACGGGGGCGGATTTCCCAGTACTGATTTTGACGTTGGAAAAATGGTGGTTGCCCCGTATCTGTGGAATTCTAAAATAAGACGTGTGGATTATATGGTCCTGAGCCACCCCCAGGCAGACCATATGAACGGGCTTCGATTCATTGCAGAGGTTTTTCACCCAAAGGAATTCTGGTCAAATGGCGACAGGGCTGAAACCGAGGCCTTCAGTGATTTGATGGCAGTTATTGAAACCGGGAAGATCAAGAAGATGTTGCCTGTTGATTTGAAAAATGGCATCAAGATCAATGGAGCCGAGGTCCGGATTTTACACCCTGATCCTCATGGACGATCGTTGATTCTTGAAAAAGGTGCGAAATGGTTGAACAACAACTCACTGGTCCTCAAGATCAGTTACGAGAGAAAGTTCTTTCTGTTCCCGGGCGACCTGGAACAACCGGGCGAAGAGGTACTTGTGTCCAATGCCGGAGAGATGGTCAAGAGCGATGTCCTCCTCTCTCCGCACCACGGGAGCAAGACATCAAGCTCCGAAGGGTTCTTAAAGATGGTGCGTCCTGAAATATGTATTATTTCTTCAGGGGAAGGGAGTTTCCGAAATTTTCCCCACCAGACAGTGCTTGACAGGCTGAGAGACATGGGGTGTAAGGTCATCAGGATTTCCAGTTCAGGAGCAGTAACGGTGACGGTGGGTCCTGACCGGTTTGAAGTGAAGACGTTCCTTAAATAAGACCAGCTTTTCCCACCCCGGCCCTAAAAACCCTCGTATCTGGCGATGACCTCCTTCATGACCTCCTCTGCCCCGCCGCCGATGGAGAGAAGGCGTGTGTCGCGGAAATTTCTGGAAATCAGGGACTCGTTCATGTAACCCATCCCGCCGAACATCTGCAAACAACCATTACTGACCTTGAAACTCAGTTGACCGGCCAGGAGTTTGCCCATGGAAATCTCCCGGGTGACATCCAGTCCTTTTACCTTCATCCTGACGATGTGATAGGTTAATTGCTTCAGACACTCGATCTCCGTAATCCAGTCAACAAGCCTGTGCCTCAGGACCTGGTTCTTGATCAGGGGCTTGCCAAAGACTATTCTCTCCTGGATATACTTGACGGTCATGTCAATCATGTCCCGGGCACCGACATAGGTTCCGGGCAAGGCGAAAAAGCGTTCATGCTGGAACTGTTTCATCTGGATGATAAAGCCTTCATCCGATTTGCCTATCAGGTTTTCGGCGGGCACCCTGAGGTCGTCAAAAAAAAGTTCTGCCGTATCGCTGCATCTCATGCCAAGCTTGTCCAGCTTTTTGCTGACGACAAATCCGGGCAGGTTGGTGGGCACAACGAAAAGACCGAATGAGTGGTAGCCGGGTTTATCGCTTGTCCTTGCCAGCAACGTCACAAAATCAGCCTGGCAGCCGTTGGTAATAAATAGCTTCGACCCATTGATGACATAGGAATCCCCGTCCCTGACAGCCTTGGTCTTGAGACCGGCCACGTCAGATCCCGCCCCCGCCTCGGTCACCCCGATGGCCGTAACCATATCACCTGCTATCGCCGGCCTCAAATAGGTCTCTTTAAGGTACTCGGTGCCATACTCGTGGACGGCGGGCGTGGCCATATGGGTCTGGACCCCGATGGCCATGGGAACCCCGCCCGCCTTGACGTGCCCGAGTTCCTCCAGGAAGACCAGGTCAAACCAGTAGTCAAGCCCCTGCCCCCCGTATTTCTGGTCGTACGTGATCCCCAGAAGACCCAGATCTCCCATTTTCTTGAATAACTCGTGAAGCGGGACGGTCTTTTCCTCCCATGTGTCAATGTTCGGATTAATCTCCTTGTCCACAAACTTCCTGACCATATTCCTCAAGGCATTATGTTCTTCATTGAAATACATTAGCTTTCACCTTTCTTTTTAATCCACAGATTTCGCAGATTACACGGATTACTATCAATTGAAGGGCAATGCGAAATCTGTAGGGTTTAATCCCCCGTAGCTTGCTGCGATAGAAAAGATAAAACTCTCATTTGGATACCCCGCTGCTTGCGGCGGGGTAGTTCATTTGGGGTATCTCAAGGCAGCACCAAAAAGTTATTGTCGCACGAAACGGCCCGAAGTTGCTACAGGGGCCGACTTTACAGCATTGTTGTATTGACTTCAATTAACATATTTTCCTTTGGGTGCTTTCTCCCGTTGAAAACGGGTGTGAATAGGCGACACTATTATGTGATGAATTCGTAAAAAGACCGAATTCATCAAGTGTTTTGTTTTTCGTATTTTGTGCTTGGTGAAAAGCACTATCAATAACAAAGGCTTAGCTTTATAAACACCAAACACGAAACACCCGAGTAAAAAGTCAAATTTTGGACGGCTTTGTAAAAAGCGTCAGATACAAGGCGCGCGAATTTTTAGGAATGAGGCCTACTTATGAGTAGGTCGCAGTGACTAAAAATGAAGCGCAACGCCGTAGATGGACTTTTTGCGAAGCCGTCTTATTTGGGGGTGAAAAATTATAGCTCAGGGAACAGAAGTTTTCGTTGACTCATTTGTTGGAGAAGCATATCGTTAAAAAGCTATGATATGTGCATGTGTATCCCTTTTTCAAAGGTCTCAGGAGGTCCGTCGATGAAAGAGAGCAAGATTGTTCAACCAACCGAAATCAAGTGGGAACCCCACCCGCAATTAAAAACCGCTGAGGTAAGCTATCTGCTGTCCAGGAGGGATGAGAATGCAGACCTCACATGCCTCCTGGTGCGTCTGCCTGCGGGGACCCAGGTGGAGAAGCACATCCATGAAAACTCCGACGATATCATCTACGTGGTAAAGGGGAAGGCCAAGATGTGGATCGACCAGGTAGGGGTTTTCCCAATGGTGGAAGGGGCTTTTATCAGAATCCCAAAAGGCGTGCTGCATCAACCCCATGATATCGAGGAAGACCTGCTGGTCTATGACGTCTTCTATCCCTATTTAGCCTGATCAGTGGCCCCTGATCCCAAACAATACAAGAAAATTGGTCCGAGGAGACAGCCGGCGGCCATGGTGAGAAACGCCATCCCCCAGGCAAGGTATGCCGAAATTAGAGAAGAAGTCCTGGAAGAAAAAGAGAAAAGCGCCGTTTTTGTCTTTGATAGCAAGGGACCGGTATGGAACAACATGACAAAAAAATGAAGGCTGTTTTGATGGGCGTCTGTCTGTTGAAGGAAAATATCGCAGCCAAGGATGCCTCGATGGAGGAACTGAAAAGACTGGCAGACACCGCGCGAATTACCACTTCGGGAAGATATATACAGAGAAGGGACAAAATATATCCCAGAACCTATGCTGGGGAGGGTTTCATCAAAAAGTGCCTTGAAAAAACGGGGGAAGAAGTTGACATCCTGATCTTTGATAATGATCTGACCGGTTCCCAGGCCCGAAATATTGAAAGGCTGTTTTCAGTGGAGGCCATCGACCGTACCGAAGTGATTCTGAGGATTTTTCATGACCATGCCCGGACAAAAGAAGCCAGATTGCAGGTCAGGCTTGCAGAACTGAAGTACGAACTCCCGAGGCTGAAAAGCATGTGGACACACCTCGACAGAGAAAGGTTCGGCAGCAGAATGGGGGGCGGTGTTGCATTCAGGGGGATGGGAGAAAAACAGAGTGAGAAGGACAGGCAAAGGCTTCAGCGGGAAATCTACCAAATAGAGAAGAGCCTTGCAAAGCTCATCAAACAGATTGATACACAGAAAAAACAGAGGAAAAGGAACTGTAGAAATATTGGTTTGGTGGGATATACCAATGCAGGGAAGTCAACGCTGTTTAACAGCCTGACCGGTGCCGGGGTTCTGGTTGAAGACAGGCTTTTTGCAACACTCGATTCAACCACGCGATCGCTGAATCTCGGAAAGGGAAGAGATGTTGTTGTGTCTGACACGGTGGGGTTTATATCTGATTTGCCACACCATTTGATTGCATCATTTCGCGCAACGTTGAAAGAAGCTGAGGAGGCGGACCTCCTCTTGAACGTCACCGATATTTCTGATGACGATTTTGAAAGGCATATCGATGATGTGGAAATCGTCTTGAAGGAGATAGGCGCTGATGAAATCCCTCAATTATTGGTATTTAACAAAATAGACAGGGTCAGCGTGTCTGTTGTGAAAATGGTCAAGAGAAGCTATCCGAAGGCCCAGTTGGTTTCGGCGAAGACCGGGGAAAACATAGAAGAACTTCGTCATCAAATCGATAAAAACTTGAAGGCCTCCCGGAAATACATACTATTAGTTCCTCAAACCCACCAGAAAGCAATAAGTTACACCCATCATTGGGGCAGGATCCTGGAAAAGGAATATGAGGGGGATGTTGTGAAAATGACCGTTGAGATGGGGATCAAGGAGATCAGACATCTGGAACAATATGTAGTGGACGACGGATAGGGGGTCTGCTGTAGGTGCGCATGTTCCCCATGGCACAAAAAGCCCATCAAAGGCTCCTTCTTGTGGGTAAACCAAAACCTTATTCAGCAAGTCAACAGAGATTTCCTTAACATCACAGAATATTTTTCTATTTTTCAACGCATTTTTTCAAAAAAAGTTCTTCGGTTTTGACCATATCTATCAAAACCCTCTGTTATCTTACCAGCCTCGCAAGGACTGCACTGAGCCGCTGACGTGTTAGCAGAATGCCATTTCTCTCTCCGCGGCACCTGCGAGAGATATATTGAAAGCTTTGCCCTGTATGCCATTGACTGGTATGACCCGTATGGAAACTTGGGGACGCCCTTGACAAACTGGACTAACTTGCCTCGATATGTCTTCGATCCAGCGGGGATCTTAGGGACGTCCATCAGGAAGTAAATAACGCCTTTAACATGCAGGAATTACAGATGAAAATAGAGCATTTTCAGGGGCATGGACAGATGTTGATTGCGGCGGTACCTGAAAAATTGGGGTCCTAAATATGTAACTATTGAGGTAATTTAATAGTGCGAAACCCCTGAAATCCTACCAATTTTCAACCCACGATTTTGCATTTCAACCCATAAATCTGCCCAGATGCGGCCCCTGGCCATTCGGCCACCAAATTTTTTTCACTCTCCTTCATTTTTTGCTGGCGTCCGCGAATCCTTTCTGATATACAATTGAAATGCTACCTCTTACCATCCGAAAAAGAACCATTACCGAGGAGGACATCCCTCCTATTCAGGCCACTGTCAACTGTCATTGGGACAAGGGCCGAAAGCATATTTCCAGGGTCCTCTGCCGGGAGTGGAACTGGCGACAACCCAATGGCCGCCTCAAGGATATGGGCTGCAGAGAAGTTCTGCTCACCCTGAAGCGAAAGGGGCTTATCTCTCTGCCGCCAAGACTTCACAGCGCCAATAATGAAAAACGCAACCGCTCCGTTCCTGTCATAGAAATCGCAAAGGCGCCTTTAGAAGGCAAGCCCTCTGATTTTGAACCTGTCCAACTCCAGTTGGTCCGGAACACCTCCCTTGAATCCCTCTATAACAGCTTGGTTCAACAACACCATTATTTGGGTTATCGTCAGATTGTCGGAAACCATCTCAAGTACATGGCCTTTATCGGTGAACAGCCTGTCGCCTGTCTGGGATGGGGATCGGCTGCATGGTCTGTCAAATCCCGGGATTCCTTTATCGGATGGGATAAGCCGACCAAGGGAAACAACCTCCATTTCGTCGTCAATAATACGCGATTCCTCATTCTACCCTGGGTCAACGTAAAATTCTTAGCCTCCAAGCTCCTGGCTCTTAATGCCAAGAGAATCTTTGATGACTGGCTGAAAGTTTATAACCATCCCTTATACTTACTCGAAACTTTCGTGGAAAAAGACCGTTTCAAAGGTACCTGTTACAAGGCCGCCAACTGGATCCGGGTGGGACAAACCAAGGGAACAGCCAAGCGAGGCCACGACCATTTGTTCCACGGAAAAATCAAGGATGTGTATCTGTATCCATTGGGGAAAGACTTCAGGAAGAAACTGACAGGGTAGTCCGGGTAGAAGCGCCAACTTCTACCCGAACCATGAGGTATATGGTGAACCCCCTTAAAAAATTCACCATTGATAATGTTACTCAAAAGCTCAATGAAATCAACCCTAAAATTTCATTGTCCCACCAGAAGCCTTTTCCGAATCTCTCCCCGCTGTCACATTACGAATTTAAAAAGCGGTTTTTCAAAATCCTACCCAATGGAGATATAGAGGGCGGCTACGCCAAAATGATCACCTCTTTGATTGATTTTTCTTTCATTCGATCCCTGGTCGCTCATTGCTACTCAATTAAGGGACCTCCATGCTACGATCCCCCGAGTATCTTTCTGACCGATTTGTTTCGGTATGTTGATGGCTTTCAATACATGAGTCAGTTTCTCAAAGTCGTTCGGGATGAGGAGCGGGGAGCGCCTTATCGGGATTATGCCGGATTCTCCGAGAACGTCCCTTGTGAAGGAACATTTTCCAATTTCCGAGCAAGGCTGGGGGAAAGCCTCTATATCGACATCTTTCATGTCTTGGTTGACATTTTTCGTCAGCTCAAAATGATCACTTTCAATATCCTGGCGCATGATGGAACTCTTTATCCCACTTGGGC
>JACNIU010000051.1 GCA_014382905.1 Desulfobacterales bacterium | reverse complement strand
ACAGATCCCAGCGAGCGGAACTACCGCACTGGGCTCCTACCTCGGGTAATAACGCGCAAACGCCGCTAAGCAGGGTTTAACCTGCCCAACAGACTGCTTGCCGTATCTGTTCAGCCCACTTTACAAGTTGGAGGTCGAATGTGGGTGAAATCCTTGGCCGTATCCGCAGTTTCCCGCTTTGTGCCCGTTTAGGGATCACCATGTCCGTTCCTTCCCCGGCGCTGTGTCCGGAACTTGTTTAACTGAACCTATTCCCCTTGGTCAGCCCCCTTCCCTCCACCCTCTCCGCAGGCCGCGGCGCACCGCAGCCCTTGTTCGAAGGCTTCATAGGTACTATGAGGCTGTCCGACTTCTCAGCAGCGTACATATCAGGATTATACGCCACTGGCCTTCCCTGACCGACCCGCTCATATCAGCGGGTACTGCTGAGACCTCCCGGTTCTCGTGCATAGAGCGTCCACGCATGCACAGGGTCTCTGACTCCGCGGGGCCGGTGGGCGACTCGCTGTATAACGCCGCACCCCGTGTTGCCTTCCCCATCGTCCAACAAGATCGGCACCCCGGAACGGTGATTTCGGAGCTCAATACCTGGCCTACGCTTCCCCTGGCAATGCTTCGCATACAACCTCACGATTGCATACGCATGACTCGGGGCCACGATGGAGCAGCTACTCCTTTCATGTAGGGCTCTTTCATCCCCTACTCTATGCCGGTTTATCCCGGCGCACAGAACGTCCCCCTCTAAGATCTTGGCAGGATTTGGTCAAAAGGAAGAAGGAGAAAAAACCATGACAACTGTAAGCATTCGAACGGGTAATGTGGAGGGTTTTTTTGCCCGCGCCAGAAATGCAGCCTTAAGAGCAGATCGCAGTGAAGATTTTGAAGATAAGATGACAATATCATTCGAAGATCCGGATCAGATGCTGCTGTTGCTGTCTGGCGGTCGTCGTCGAATTATGTTGGAAGTGATGAAACGGCCCCAAACTGTTCAAGACCTATCCAAGCTCCTTAACCGAAACCGGTCGACCATTGTAAAAGAAATACGGTACTTGGAACAAAAGGGTCTTTTGTCTAGGAAAAGAACGCAGGCGAGGGAAAATGGAAGTGAAGTATTCATGGAGGCTGTTGCACCAAAAATCGAACTGGTTGCGATGCTGGGGTAAGAACAATATTGGGAACGCAGTTGAGTAGCAACGTCCCCCATTATGCGCCCCCACGTAACACGATACTCCTTGACAACTGCTCCTAATGGGTGTATATTGGGAACATCACAACAACAACAAGGAGGGATATCATGCCTAAAGCACGTTTAAATATCAGCCTTGACCAGGATTTAGTGGATTTTGTCAAGGTATATGTTCGAGAAAACCGAACAACAGTCGCCGATGTTGTTACGCAATTTGTCCTCGCACTCAAACGGCAAGCACAAGGAGATAGCATGGAGATCATACTTTCCAATCCTGATTTCCACAAAGCACTACTCGAGGTACAGTCCAAGCTCAGCAACGGCACAGCCAAATGGTATACCTTTGAGGAAGTCTTTGGCGACTCATGAAAGCACAATTTGAAAAGGAATTCCTGAAAGGTGTCAGGAAACATTCCGGCATAAAAAAGCAGATTGAAAAGAAAGTTAGCCAGGTTATGGAGCATCCAGCTGAACTTGGCGAACCTCTAAAGGGTAACTTGAGGGGATTTTATTCTTGCCCGATCAAACGTAACTTCATCATAATCTACCTGTATTGTGCTGCATGCCGAAAAAAGGGAGACGCTAAATTTGTTGCCTGTTCCGATTGTTCCGCAACATCTGACGAAACCATCAAGTTTGTACTTTTGGGACCCCATGATGAAGTCTACAACATTAAATGATTCCTACACTAAACCTGACAGTGACCAATGATTAATAACTCCTCGCCAATGGAAATATGACAAAGCGTCCACCAAAAAAACCCTTGGCGCCTTAGCGGTTTACCCAGTTAAATCTCTTTTGCTCTTATTTAACCGGGGTTTACCCAGTTAAATCTCTTTTGCACTTAATTTAACCGGGGTTCAAAACTTCATAATGTAACAACGTCCCCATTAGATAACGGGAAGAAACCGCCGGAAAGTTAAAAAGTTAACAGCGTCCCCTTGCACAAATATTGATTGACAACGATGAGGGAATTTTGGATTATTTATGGGAATTCAGTGAAGTATCAACGACTACCGTTACCTACCTATATTTTCAGGAGTTTTGAAAAATGGCCGAGCAACGACTTCTAAAAAGGATTACTGCAAATCCCGACATCTTTTCAGGAAAGCCAATCATCCGAGGAATGCGGATTTCAGTTGAAATGGTTCTAAGCCTTCTCGCCCAGGGGGCTCCTGTTCAGGAACTGCTCGATGACTTCCCTGATCTGGAAGAGGATGACATCAAGGCCTGCCTCGCATACGCCCATGCCGTTATCGCTCACGATTCACTTGACAGCCTCGGTGTAGGTGCTCATTAATGTCAAGGATGGAGCTTCAATGAAATTCCTTGTCGACCGGTGTGCGGGCCGTAAATTGGCAGATTGGCTCCGCAGCGAAGGCCATGACTCAGTTTATGCTGTATCACTTGGGCCTGATCCAGGAGATCGGGCTTTGCTTCAAAGTGCCGTTTCAGAAAAGAGGATATTGGTCACAATTGATACTGATTTCGGCAAGCTTGTGTATAAAGGTGGGGAAGTGCATTGCGGAATAGTGCGATTGCCGGATGTGAGAAGAGATAGAAGGATTGAACTGATGAAAATATTGATCGAACGTTACGGACCGCAACTGGAAAAGGGCGCCATAATCACAGCAGAAAGTGTTACCCAGTTTTCATGATTTTGTTCGGATTTTTATTGCGGCCTTACATTTACGCCGGTGTTGCAAAAGGATTCGGCTGCTGTTATTAGTTATTCGATAACAAGTTGGCATTTTAAAAGAAAGCCGGTGACCGTGAGGGTCTCTTTCCCAAAGGACGTAAATAAGTGGATCATTTCATAGGAACGGCAGCGAGGCCTTCAAATTCGTCACAGGACAGCCCCAGAAAAAGGTATCTATTTAAACGGACATCGCCTCTGCCTGCCCGGAACCTGTATTGAACGTCAAGGGGG
>JACNIU010000290.1 GCA_014382905.1 Desulfobacterales bacterium | reverse complement strand
TGGCCAACATGAGCCACGAGATCCGGACGCCCATGAACGGGATTATCGGCATGACGGAACTGGTCCTGGGCACCGACCTGACCGGAGAGCAGCGGAAACATTTAGAAATTTCAAAGATGTCAGCAGATTCGCTACTGGCTCTGATCAATGACATCCTGGATTTTTCCAAAATCGAAGCGGGAAAAATGGAGCTGGAAGCGGTCGATTTTAACCTGCGCGTCACACTTGAAAATGCTACCGACAGCTTGGCGTTGAAGGCCCACGAAAAGGGTTTGGAGTTGGTCTGTCACATCCAGCCGGATGTGCCCACCGCTTTAATCGGCGACCCGGGCAGACTGCGCCAGATTATCGTTAATATAGCGGGGAATTCTCTTAAATTTACCGAGGAAGGCGAAATTGTGATCCGGGTTGAAATGGAATCCGAGTCGGACGATTCGGTGAAACTCCATTTCATGGTATCGGACACCGGCATCGGGATTCCTCAGGACAAGTTGGATTCAATTTTCAAAAGTTTCGAACAGGTGGATGGTTCCACCACAAGAAAGTACGGTGGCACGGGTCTTGGGCTATCCATAACCAGACAGTTTGTTGAGATGATGGGTGGAGAGATCAAGGTAGAAAGCCCAAACAGGTTTCGATTGGAGGAGGATTCCAACATCCCTGCCTGCGCCGAGGCTTCGGCAGGCAGTCAAAATCTTAACAATCGTCAATCGTCAATCGTCAATCTAAGGGGGGTCCCGGCAGCATTTTCCATTTCACTGTCTGCTTTGACCTAAGCCGCTCGAAAGACATCAGCATCCCGCGTCCTAAACCGCAAGATCTTTCGGGAATGCCGGTGCTCATTGTGGACGACAATTACACCAACCGTATTCTACTCCAGGAAATGATAACATCCTGGGGCCTTGTTCCAACTATTACAGCCAATGGTAAGGAAGCGCTTGATTGTTTCAACAAGGCGTTTGGTTCCGGAACGCCGTATCGATTAATTTTATTGGATATGCAGATGCCGGAATTAGATGGCTTTGATGTCGCCAAAACAATCAAGGCCGCTCCTTCGGGAAAAGACGTAAGAATTATCTTGCTTTCTTCCATAGGGGAAAGGGGTGACTCCGATCGCTGCAAAGAGATCGGCATCTCAGGGTATCTGCCTAAACCTATAAAGCAATCGGATCTACTTGATGCCATCATGATGACCATGGGGCTTCCCTCGGAAGAAATGCCGACGGTCATCACTCGCCACAAAGTTTATGAAGAGCGGGAAAGGTTCAATATTCTACTGGCTGAAGACAACTTGATAAACCAGACCCTGGCCATAAAGCTTTTGGAGACAAGGGGACACCGGGTTACCCTGGCATCGAACGGGATAGAGGCTGTTGAGGCATTTAAAAAGGGGGATTTCGATCTGATTCTTATGGATATCCAGATGCCGGAAATGGACGGATTCGAAGCCACAAAAGCAATTCGGAATTTGGAAGGTGGAATGCGGAAAGAAAAAGAATCCAAAATCCAAAGTCCAAAATCCAAAATCGAAAGCATCCCTATTATCGCCATGACGGCCCATGCCATGACGGGGGATCGGGAAAAGTGCATCGATGCGGGCATGGATGATTATGTGTCCAAACCGATCAAGCCGGAAGCGCTTTACAGTGTCATCGATAAAGTTGCCCGTAAATCGCAGAGTGAAAAAGAGCAAAAACGAACACATCCCTCTCAAGGCTCAAAAACCTTTTCTCCAAAGACTTTTGACCTGTTCAGTGCCATGGAGACAGTTTTAGGCGATGAAGATCTTTTCCAGGAAATCGCTGGTATGTTTTTAGAAACCTGTTCTGATAATATAGCCAAGATCAAGGAAGGAATTATAGGAAACGATGCCGGTATCCTTGAGATGGAAGCTCACAGTCTGAAAGGTGCTGTAAGTAATTTCGGTGCTAAGGAAACATACGAGGCGGCCTATCGCCTCGAGAAATTAGGAAAAGAAGGGAAAATGGCAACGGCGGCGGAAGAATTATTAAACCTTGAAAGAGCGCTCAACGAATTAGCATCTGAAATGAAAATCGTTTTGCAGGAAATGAAAAAATGAAGATTCTGATCGCTGAAGATGATCCAATATCCAGACGCGTACTGGAAGCAAATTTACTTGAATGGGGCTATGAGGTGATGGTTGCTTCTGACGGCGGTGAGGCCTGGGAGATCATTCAACAACCCGAATCACCGAATCTCATCATTTCGGACTGGATGATGCCCCGGATGGACGGATTGGCGCTTTGCCGGGAAATACGCAACATGGAGAAATCCGAATATATCTACTTTATAATCCTAACGGCAAAGGGAGAGAAAAAAGATATCATCGAGGGGTTGGAGGCGGGAGCGGATGATTTTTTGACCAAGCCTTTTAACCCGGAAGAACTGAAGTATCGAATCCGGATAGGTGAAAGGATCATCAATTTAGAGCGCCGCATACTGGAATTGGCCAACACAGACCCATTGACCGGTTTGCTGAATCGTAGAGCCTTTTTGGAAAGAATGGAGCAAGAGATGTCGCGGGCACAGCGGGAAAAGAAACCCCTTTCCCTTATATTGGCCGATATCGATCATTTCAAAAGTGTCAATGATACATACGGCCACCAAATAGGAGATCTTGTGCTTCAACGGTTTGTGGGTCAATTAACGACTTCTACAAGGCCCTATGATTTTCTGGGAAGATATGGAGGCGAGGAGTTTGTGGTTTGTTTGCCGGGAGGAGACGGGTTGCAAGCCGCTTCAGTTTCCGAAAGAATACGCAGACAGGTAGAAGATATGGAAATCATGCTGCCAGACGACTCACGATCGATTCGGATCACTGCCAGCTTTGGTACGGCTTCCAACTCTATTGAATCCGGAAAGAATATTGATTTGTTGATAAAAAGAGCAGACGATGCCCTATACTTGGCCAAGGATAAGGGGAGAAACTGTGTCTGCAGTTCATGTGCGTAGCGCATTTGCCAGCAAACCGATTTTTAATTTACTGGACTACGATAGAGTATTCAAAGCGAGCAGCGACATGAGCGGCTGCTCCGGCAACCAGGCTGTAGCCGTTTCCATGCGAGAGCTGACAGGAGGCTGAAACTAATGGGGATGGGACAGGGGAACAGGTCTCCCTCACAGAAGTGCTCTTGAGGGCCTTGGCCTGGCTGAAGACTGGATCATAAGCAAACGCCCGTAAAAAAGACTTTTACGGGCGTTTTAACATTAGATTTAAACCACAGTTACATTTACTGCAGCAGGGCCTTTCTGCCCTTGCTCTATGTCAAAGTTAACGCGGTCGCCTTCATCAAGAGATTTGAAACCGTTTGCCTTGATCCCGGAATGATGAACAAATACATCCGGACCATCTTCCTGCTCAATGAATCCATAACCTTTACTGTTGTTAAACCACTTCACAGTTCCAGTAGCCATAGTGACACCCTCCTTTCAAAAATTTCTCGCAGTTCTAAACTTCGGGTTGCCACTTTGACAAATGGATCTTCCCTTTAGAACGGAACCGGTCCGCCAATGAACGACGGACCTTTTATGATTCAGAGTATATAATAATCTCCTTTTAAATAAAAATCAAGCAAAATAAACGCTATCTGCGCTTTTCTCTCCTCAAATCTTCAGTGCTTCTTCAAATCCCTCCCTGACAGCCTCTGTAATCTTCCTCGGCTCCTTTGCGTCGCCTATGGTGATTATGTTGACACGATCCCCTTTGAGATCTTGCGCCAGCCCATTAACAGGCACGGCCCCGGCCGCCATTATGACCGTATCGGCAGGGATCGACACCTCCCCTTTATCCGTTTTCACGAGGACTGAATCATCTCTGATTTCCAGGAGCGTGATATTGGGGCGCAGTTTTACGCCCATAAGCCTCAGGCTCTTGATAAGAGACCACCGCGCGGTACGGCCAACATTTTCTGCAAAACGTGGCACCATATCGATGACCGTTACTTTCCTCCCCGCCGCGTGGAGAAGTCTGCGAACCACTTCCGGCCTCTCAGCCGTGTGATACATCAAAAAAGTAAACGTCTCCGGATCAGGCGACCCTATTTGAGCCACAAAAAGAGCGGTCTCACAGCCCGTCGCGCTCCCTCCTACAATCACCACCTCTTCTCCGATTTGCCAGACCTTCTCAGAGAGGACATCCCAGGCATCCACCACGTGCGGCTTGTCAATCCCCGGTACTTCTATACGCACGGGTCTGGCCCCGGAGGCAATCACCAGCACATCCGGCCTCTCACTCCTTACTGTTTCCGGGGTGACAGGGGTGTTGAAATTGACCTTGACCCCCCAGTGTGCCATCCTCCCTTTCATACTGTCTATCAGCTTCTGGAATTCTCCTTTTCCTGGGGGTGCCTTTGCCAGGTTTACCTGGCCCCCAAGCCGGTCCTCCTTCTCGTACAGGGTCACATAATGTCCTCTTTGTGCAGCCGTGAGGGCGAATTCCATCCCCGCAGGGCCCCCTCCTGCAACCATTATCTTTTTGGCCTGACCTCCCTTCTCCACTCTGAAAACATCTTCCTTACCGGCCCTCGGATTCAGGATACAGGTTACCCCGGTACCTGCGAATATGGCGTCAAAGCACCCCTGATTACAGGAAATACAGGAGATGATCTCGTTGAGCCGCCCCTCCTTCACCTTGTTGGGGAGCTCAGGGTCTGCGATTAGGGGCCTTCCCCAGCATATCATGTCACATGCCCCGGACCTCAGTGCCTTCTCTGCAATCACCGGGTCACCCAGGCGGTTGGAGGCGAAGACCGGGATATTCACCTTCTCCTTGATGCCCCGTGAGAGGTACACGAATCCCCCCGGGGGCACGTTGGAGGTGAGCTGAGGTATCTTTGTTTCATGCCACCCGCCGGTCACATTGATGGCATCAACCCCTCCCCTTTCCGCCGCCGCTGCAAATAATGCGGATTCTTCATTGGTATGGCCGCCTTCCATGAAATCATTCCCCGCAATTCTTATACCCAGGGCCATATCCTCCCCGACAACCTTCCTCACCTTGCTGACGACCTCGAGCCCGAACCGCATCCGGTTCTCAATCGTGCCCCCGTATTCGTCCGTGCGCTTGTTGGTCACAGGGGAGAGAAACTCACTGATGAGATACCCGGTGCATGCCAGGACCTCCACAAAATCAAAGCCGGCCTCCCTGGCCCGCCTTGCCGCCTGGGCATAGGCCTCCTTCACCTCCTCAATATCTTCCCGCGTCATCTCCCTTGGGGTTTCATGGGTGAGTTTGCTGGCGATGGGTGAAGGCGCGATCGGCGTCATCCCTGACAGAAAAGAAAAGGTGTAACGGCCCATGTGAAGGAGCTGCGTTGCGATCCTAACATCTGTTTCCCGATGGAGTTCATCAACGAACACCCGCAACGGTTCGATATGGCTGTCGTCAAAAAGCCCGAGCATGAAAGGTGCGCTGCCAACCCGGTCAATGGCCACCGGACCGATGGTCAAAAGGCCCACACCTCCCGCGGCCCGCTCCCGGTAAAAGGCCCTGTAACGGTCGTTCAGAGAGAAGTCGGTGCAATAAGCGAGGCCCATGGAAGGCATCACGGTTCTGTTCTTTATTGTTAGCTTATTGATCGTAATCGGCTCGAAAAGCTTTCTAAATTCCATTTATCCCTCCGTCAAACCCACACCTCCAGGCACGGATCCGGAACATTTGCGCAACGTGATCCCATAAATATTGAAGAACCCCGCAGCAAGCTGCGGGGAATCTCCCAAATTTAAGGAGAATTTCTTCGTTTTAAGTTCGCTCGCTAACCCCGCTGAAAGCAGCGGGGAATGCGCTTGCTGTGAATTTTCAATAGTCAATAGTCAATATTCATTTATCCTTCACCCAGACCCACAATGGCGATACTGCATACATTCTGGGGCGGAAATCCACCCAAATTGTGCGTCAGCCCGTAGCGCGGATTTTCGATCTGCCGGTCTCCTGCACGGCCGAGGAGCTGGAGGTACATCTCGTACAACATGCGAAGGCCCGACGCACCGATGGGATGGCCGAAACATTTGAGCCCGCCGTCGACCTGGGCCGGGATCTTGCCGTCCTTGTTATAGATGCCGTCCAATACATCCTGCCAGGCCTTGCCGCGTTCGGAGATATGCAGATCCTCGTAGGTGACGAGCTCTGTAATGGAGAAGCAGTCGTGAAGTTCCATCATGCTGATTTCTTCACGGGGATCGGTGATCCCGGCCTCTTTGTAGGCCCGGGTGCTGGCCCGGTCGGTCGTCATGAAATGATCGCCGTCCCACTCATTAAATCCCATCTCCTCCCCGTTGCTGAGGGCCAGTTGGATGGCCTTGACCGTGACTGGATTTTTGATACCCATATCCCTGGCCTTCTCCACGGTGGTTACAATGGCGCAGGCCGATCCGTCACTGACACCGCAACAGTCAAAGAGCCCTAACGGGTGTGCAATGATCGGGGCGGCCATGACCTGGTCAATGGTTACCGGTTTGCGAAGATGGGCCTTTGGGTTGAGCGACCCGTTTTCATGGCTTTTAACAGATACCTGGGCCATGGCCCGCTTGAGATCCTGATCGGAAACATGATGCTTGGCCGCATAGGCTGTGGCCAACAGCGCAAAGACACCCGGTGCTGTCATGTTCGGATACCAGAGCCAGTTCAGGGACCCGAAATTGGAACCGGGATTGGGAAGACCTCCGTAACCTGTATCTTTAAGCTTTTCCACACCCAGGGCCAAACAGATATCATAGGCCCCTGATGCCACGGCATAGACAGCTCCGCGAAAGGCCTCGGTACCGCTGGCGCAGTAGTTCTCAGTCCGGGTGACCGGAATAAACGGTAGCCTGAGGGTTGTTGAGAGCGGCAGTGCGCTCTTCCCCACGTTAATCTCTTCGATGCAGGTGCTGAGCCAGGCCGCCTCGATTTCACTGGGATCGATATTGGCATCTTCCAGGCACTCGATAAAGGCCTCCACCATCAGTTCTTCGCCGCCAACATCCCACCTCTCGCCAAACCGGGTGCAGCCCATGCCGATAATCGCCACCTTGTCTCTAATTCCTGTGGCCATAGTAATTCCTCCTCTTAGAACTTAAACAGCTTTTCAATAAGCTGGGATTTCATCAGGTCGCCCTCAACCTTGAGCTTTCCGCCCGTAAAGGCACTCATGGCGTTCAATTTTCCGGTAATCAGATTAATAAAATCATTATCACCCATCTTGATGATGGTCGTGGGGCTCACGTGGGACCCTTCGCTGACTTCACAGCTCGAATCCTTTATCGTGACATACCAGGACCCGCCGCCGCCACCGGAGATGTCGAACTGGAACACCACATCCACACCAGCGGCCTTGTCCGCCTGAAAGGCATCCCGGATTCCAGCAAAAATCTTTTTGACGGTCAGTCCTCCCCCGGCATCCGTCGAGGAAGCCTCTTTCTTCTTGGGGGTGAAGGCGTCTAACATGGGTCCGAATGCAGCCGTGGCATTCGGGAACTCCTGAGCACCTTCAAGATCATTGATTTCTTTCCAGTTCCGGTGAATCTCCTCCAATGTGGGAACGCTCTTGCCGTCGCCGACCACTGTCCCGGATCCCGTGACAATCGCCACCCGGTTGAAGTACCCCATCCCCGCATTGAAGGTCATCCCGTTATCGTCGCACTTCTGAGAAGAGAGATACAACACCAACGGGGCCACGAATTCGGGTTTGAGTTTTTCCAGGAGATCCGGGGGAAGAATGTCCTCGGTAAGCCGGGTGGCCGCAACCGGGGCAACGGTGTTGATCTTGATGTTGTGCTTGTCCCCCTCTATTTTGGCCGTGTTCATCAATCCGATCAGCCCCATCTTGGCAGACGAGTAGTTGGTCTGGCCAAAGTTGCCGTAAAGGCCTGCCGAAGAAGTGGTCAGGATGATCCGGCCATACCGGTTCTCCCGCATCTTCACAAAAGCGGGACGGGTGACATTGTAGGCCCCTTTCAGATGAACATCCATTACCGCATCCCAGTTCTCAGGCTCCATCTTGACCAGGGTCTTGTCCCGCAGAATGCCCGCGTTGTTGATCAGGATATCCAAACGGCCAAAGGCATCCATGGCCGTATCCACAATCCCCTGACCTCCTTCAGCCGTAGCCACCGAATCATAATTGGCCACCGCCTCGCCGCCGGACCCCCGGATCTCTTCCACCACCCTGTCCGCAGCCTCAGAACCTGATCCGGAACCGTCCCTGGCACCGCCCAGGTCATTCACCACCACCCTGGCGCCACGTTTGGCCAGTTCAAGGGCATACACACGCCCTAAGCCCGCACCAGCCCCCGTCACAATGGCCACCTGACCGTCAAAACGGATCGCCTCGCCTTCTACGGCGCCTTCCTTTTCCGGTTCAGGCACCGGCACGGCCTTCCAGAAATAACCGGTAAAGCCGCGCTCCCTGTCTGTATAACGTCTCCGGAAAGACATGGTTACCTGCTGACCGACCCGGACCTTTGAAATCTCGCAGTCCGTAAAATCGGCCATTAACCTTCCGCCCCCTTCAAACTGAACCATTCCGTAAATCCCCGGAGGATCCACCGAAACCGCCAACAGATCCCCGGTAAAGCTCTTGACCGAGGCAGGCACGTCTGCAAACTCGTAGGGTTCCTGGGAATGGACCGCACGGCATTCCGGGTTGACACAGATGTCCATCCTCGGAAACTGTGGGGTTCCACATTTGCTGCACTTCCCCCCTACCAGTCCCAGGATCATATCCCGCTTCCGCCACAAAACCGTCATGGCCGTCTGGGTGGGGGCCTCTGCACGAATCCCCGTCTCGGTCTGTATCAGGTTCCTGAACTTGAGAAACTTGGCGTAGTTGTCCGTGCTTTTCTTGCTGCCGAGAGAACCTCTAATCCCCTGCCTGTTAGGCAGCTTGAGGATATCGTCCGTCACCCGGAAGTAGAGGGCATCGCAACCCTGCCCAAATCCGGCCAACAGGATACGGTCACCCGGCCTGGCCTCTTCCAGAGCATTAACGAGCATCACTAAAGGATGGGCGGTCCCGGTTTCGCCGCATACCTCGTGGAGGTTGTCCGCTACCTTTTCCGGGGTAGCCCCTAACCTCTTTGCAATATTTCTGTGCTCGGCCTTGAAAAAGCAGGGGAACACCAGTTTGTCCACTTCTTCCATGGTGATTGAAAGTTTGTCGAACAGCCCGGAGACCGCCTCGGGTATGATCTTGGCGTACCCCTGGTCCCGTACCCAGCGTTCTTCCCACATATAGTCATACTGGCTTGTGGAACCTCTGTAGTGGTCAACAAAATCGTGGGTGACCGCGTAGGAACCTAAGAATTCGGCGATGACACCACTATCTCCCACAAGGAGAGAGGCCGCGCCGTCACCAAACCACATCTCATAAAAATAGGCCGTCTTAGCTAAACGCTTATCGGTCGCAGTGACCAGCACACGCCTCCTGTCACCGCTCTTTACCGCGGAAAAGGCCTCAACCAGCCCCGTAGTACCGGCCCTGAGGGTCGATGTAAAATCGGCAGCGTGCAGCCTGTCGTTCAAATTGAGGGCAGTCTTGATGACCCCGGCGTTGAGCCGGTCGGAAAATGGGAGCGTGGTAGAGCACAGAAAAAAGCCGTCGACAACTGACTTGTCCTGTCCCACAAGGCAGTCTTTAGATGCCGCCACCGCCATTGTGAGAGCGTCTTCGTCCCAGTTACAAAAAGAGCGTTCTCCCTGGGCAACCATCACTATGGCCGGAGCAAACCAGCCCATAGTCTGATAGATACTCATCCGGTCGAGCCGGAGCCTGGGGATGTAGCCGCCATACGATGTTATGCCGATCATAGATGGTCCTCCCTTTAACATTGAATATTGCATATTGAAGATTTATGGAATCGCTTCGCTCAGCCATTCTTCTAATTTCGGGGCCCTGCGTCTTGTATTACACAGGGTATTGAGGTGTAAGAGTCAAAACTTAAAGCAACTATTTTCTGAACCCCTGAACCCGTAATTAAAATTTGAACAACTTCTCTATGAGCTGCGATTTCATGAGGTCGCCTTCAATCTTGAGTTTCCCGCCGGTAAAGGCACTCATGGCGTTGAGCTTCCCGGTAATCAGATTGACAAAATCCTCATCACCCATCTTGATGGCGGTTGTCGGGCTTCCGTGGGACCCTTCGCTGACTTCACAGTTCGAATCCTTTATCGTGACATACCAGGACCCGCCGCCTCCGCCGGAGATGTCAAACTGAAACACCACATTGACACCGGCAGCCTTGTCCGCCTGGAAGGCATTGGGAATGCCTTCAAAGATACCGGCAACAGTTAGCCTGCCGGACTCCTGAGGCGAAGCCTCTTTCTTCTTGGGGCTGAAGGCGTCCAACAGCGGGCCAAATGCTGCTGTGGCATTGGGAAATTCTTCTGCATCTTTTATTGACCGGATCTTAGCCATACCTGTGGCAACCGCCTCAGGAGACGGGACCTCGTTCTCTTTGCCGACGACAGTTCCGGGACCGGTTACGATGGCGACCCTGTTAAAATAGCCCATGCCGGCATTATAAATTGCGCCTGATACGGGACAGCGTTCGGAACAGAGATACAGCACCAGCGGGGCCACAAATTCGGGTTTGAGTTTTTCCAGGAGATCCGGGGGAAGAATGTCCTCGGTAAGCCGGGTGGCCGCAACCGGGGCAACGGTGTTGATCTTGATGTTGTGCTTGTCCCCCTCTATTTTGGCCGTGTTCATCAATCCGATCAGCCCCATCTTGGCAGACGAGTAGTTGGTCTGGCCAAAGTTGCCGTAAAGGCCTGCCGAAGAAGTGGTCAGGATGATCCGGCCATACCGGTTCTCCCGCATCTTCACAAAAGCGGGACGGGTGACATTGTAGGCCCCTTTCAGATGAACATCCATTACCGCATCCCAGTTCTCAGGCTCCATCTTGACCAGGGTCTTGTCCCGCAGAATGCCCGCGTTGTTGATCAGGATATCCAAACGGCCAAAGGCATCCATGGCCGTATCCACAATCCCCTGACCTCCTTCAGCCGTAGCCACCGAATCATAATTGGCCACCGCCTCGCCGCCGGCCGCTTTGATCTCTTCCACCACATCATCGGCAGGCGAAGAAGAGCCTTTGCCGGAACCGTCCCTGGCACCGCCCAGGTCATTTACCACCACCCTAGCGCCACGCCTGGCCAGTTCAAGGGCGTACACACGCCCTAAACCCGCACCAGCCCCCGTCACAATGGCCACCTGACCGTCAAAACGGATGCCACCCCGGCCCTTCCGCATCTCCATTTCCTCGGCACTCATCCACTCCACGATCCCCTGGTCGATTACAACCTCCCCGCTCTCAGCGTTCAGGGCGCGAAAAAGCGCCCTTCCCTCCTCCATCTTCCAGATCTGGGTGGTGATCGGTATCCCCGGATACAGGGTTTTGGAAAATCGTACCCGGAAACGGGTCATACGTTCCGGTTCGCCGGGAAACAGATGCTTGATGACGGCCCTGCACGCAAAACCGTGTGTGCAGAGCCCGTGCATGATCGGTTTTTCAAACCCGCTGGCCCTGGCAAATTCCGGATCGGCGTGGAGCTGGAAGATATCGCCAGACAGTCTGTAAAGGAGTGGCTGGTCCGAGGATGACCGAGCCTGCTCCTCAAAATCCGGTGTCCTGTCCGGAAATTCAAAACCCACGCTGGGTCCCGGATCTCCCCCGAACCCGCCATCTTTCCTGCAGAAAAGGGTGAAAATATTGGTGAAGAGCTTGCTCCCGTTGGAATGATAGGTGTCGGCTTCGGCCACCACCAAAGCCCCTTTACCAGGGCCTTTGTCGTACATGTTGGTGATTAACCCCTCGGTCGTGATCGTTCCTTCGGTGGGAATCGGATTGTGAAAGATGATGTCCTGTTCACCGTGAAGAATCCCCGAGAGGTCTGCATTGGAACTTATCCCCACCTCGGCCAAAAATTCAAAGACGCTGGCAATGGAAAAACTGGGGATAACCTTTAAATTATGTTCATAGCAGTACTCCAATTCATCAAAACCGGCACCTACGCCGAGGGCATAGAGCACAAGGTCCTTCCAGTTGTACTCCTTGTTCACAGGGCCGATTTTTTTGCCGATGGCATCTAAGTTAAGGGCCATCCTGTCACCTCCTTAAATTATGGGTTTGTTTTTTGGAGCTTTCTAACGGCGTGAAAGCGGGTATCAGTATAAATTCAAGGGTCTCTTTCACAAGACGGATATATTCCGCCCTTTTCAAGTTGAGCATTTCCCGGAAGAAGTTTTCACCCGAGATGAAATTGTGAATGGAATTCATCATGGCCAACACTTTCATGGAATCACGGATCGGGACATCGTTTCCGGTTTTACAAAGACCCATTGAACAGGCGATGTCAGATATGAAATCAGGGACATGAAAATCGAGGCTGGGCACCTTGCGGGTCTTTCGAAAATACTGGAACAATACCAGGTTGGAAATCTCGGGGCATTCAAAGAGATATTCGGCCATCATGTCGATGGCGATATCCAACCGTTTCGCTAATGGGAGACCATGGACGACCTTTTCCACCTCAGCGAGTTTCTCTCGAAGGGCGTTATTAATATCCAATATCACAGACTCATACAGATCGCCCTTCTCTCCCCAGTGATAATAGAGAGTGGAGATGTCGATCCCCACTTCCCGGGCGATCATCCGGGTGGTCGTGCCGTGATAACCATAGTCACCGAACATGCGACGGGCCGCTTTCAGGATCCTGGCCTTCATTGAATCGGGGGCCTTATGGGCCTTTTCTAAAGGTGTTGCCATCGCCATGTTCCATTAGATGTTTCCATCATTTGATGGGATACTATTTGGAGCAAGAATCCATGTCAAGAAAAAATCAAGCTCAAAGACTTTTTTGCCTGAGTTTTTCATATATCTCTTCAACGCCCTTCTTGGTTTCTGCTTGACTTTTGCCTGTAAGCTTTGCAGCCGCGGCAAACAGGTCATCGTCGAATTCGATGTCATAGGCAACAGCGGTCGATCCGCATCCGGAGCATAGGGCACTGTCTACGAAAAACTTCCGTCCATGCCCCTTGAAAAAAACGAATTCAATGGAATATTGCTGATTAAAATGGAATCGAATCAAGTTCTGGATCTCGTCATCTCTTTGTTTGCTCTTTGGTACGCCCGTGATCTCAAACAATCTTCTCGTAAAACCTGTTTCCTTTCCGCAGCGGGTACAGCTTACAGGCTTCAGTCTTCCAAATCTTTTGTCTGCCAATAAAGGCCCCGCCTCATGAGCATCGAATTCTCTAATGCTAATTGGTTTTGCCATATCTTGTTGCCTTTCCTTTTAATAGCCCGACTTGTCCCGGGTCCCGGGGGGATCCCGGTTGTTTCAGGATTATCACATACCTGCTTGTCACTCCAAGTATTCTTTTTTTCTGCATTGCGGAGACGACTACTGCGCTGAAGCGTTGCGCGGACATGGGCGCCTGGATGGTATGGGTATGTTCCCAGCCGCTTTTATTGATAATACGGAGGTGATCATCGATCATTACCGAATTACTACGCAATTCTTCCCTCGCTGGTGTGCTCTGGAAATCACGTTTTCCGAGCCGGAGGCCAGTCGGCATTGATAAATGCCATCTGCGTGCTCTTCTTGGCGTTTAAGTGTGCCAGCGCGAAGATCGGCTATGTATGAGTCCACTGTCTGCCTTGAGCGTCCGATGGCTTTTCCGATATCTGCGGAGCGGAGAGTGGTGTTCTTACTGTATGCCCGTCGTGCAGTGTCTCTTGCCTCGTCTTCTGTCAACTGTCTGGGGCCTATTGCCTCCCCCCCTCCCTGATATTCTCCGCAAACATGCCGACCCGCTTCTGATCAATGCCTTTTCGTGGATAGATCTCTTCATCTAAGATGATTGACGAGATGGGGATTTTGGTTGTCGGTTCCGCCATTTCTGATAACCTCAGTACGATCTGCCGGCCTTGTCCCGGTATTTCTACGGGGCCTACCCCAGTATCAGATCCCGGAGCTACGGGTAGGGGAGCAAATAACTGTCGGTTGACATCGCCTTTATCTTTTAAACACAGCTCCTTGCTTTACTGTCCTCGGATATCTCTCTATTCATCTTTTCAATCAGCTGCCCCTGTTTGTGCCTGATATGATTTTTGTGATCATAATGGATGAAATTACTTTATGTTGTGAGGAAACTCAAGGGTTTGATTTGGTATTTGGGGATTTTGTCTTCTGGGCGCATACCATCCGATGAAGAACAGGGGCTATTTTCAGACACACAACAGGTTTGGACTACCAGATGTACTCTTCTGCTTTTCTGGGGGGAATCCAAAGTTGCTAATAATATAGGTAAGTTAGCATCAGGAGTTTAGCAAACATTCGGCCACAAAGGTTGAATTTTAGGTCACTGTAAAAGTGAAAACTGGCAAATGTATTCTTCACAATTTCAAAGCCTGGGACTCAATAATCTACGAAACTGGTGGGGAGGTGGCGGCCCCTCAATCGAGAGGGCAGCCGTGACGCTTAATTTCCCCGACGACAGGCCGATCCTACCGCCAGGTTACGTTAAGGCTGTCTCTCCCCATGATTTCCCTGTTTTACGCTGACCTTATCAAGGTCTTATGGTTACCATTTGTAACGTAAGCGAGCCTTGTGTGGCTTTTGGTGCCTTGATGAAGGTCGTATTTGATGTTTGGGTTGAGAACGACGAATCCCACCCGCCCTTGAGGGTCAGGGATTTAGATTCATTCAGAACTAAGGCCTCATCGTAGGTGCCCTGGGCTATCCTTAGGACAGCTCCTGAACTCGCAGTACTGATTGCATCCTGAATTGAGGTGTAACACGGGCTGTTGCCATCACATGTATCATTATCCTTATTGACAAAAAGCATCCCAGGGAGCGTCATACGAAAAACTCCCTCCCCAGAAGTGCCAGCATACAGGATACTGCCATCAGATGATATATCAAGGCTTATTACCGCGCGATTTGTAAGCCCGTCGTTCATGACGTACCAGGTTTGTCCACCGTCCTTTGATCTGTAAACTCCCGACGTCAAATCTGCTGCATAAATGGTCTGGGGATCTGCTGGATAAAAAACAATTGACAGAATGGCCGCATTTGAATGCATTCCAACCGAAATATTTTTCCATGTATCTCCACCGTCCGTGGTTTTCCAGATGCCATTCTCGCGGGTTCCGGCAAGGATTACATTGTGATTGGCAGGGTGCATGGCTAGTGATCTTACATCCGTGATTTCTCCAAACCCACTCGTTTTGCAAACCCAGAGTTCTCCACCATTCGTTGTTTTCCAAATGCCATTCTTATAGGTAGCGATGTAAACAAGTTTAGGATCATTGGGATCAATCAGTATATCATTAATGCATTTCCTGTAAGTCTGTTCCAGCCCGTTGTTTATTTGATTCCAGGTTTGACCGCTATCCAACGATTTGAACATCCCATGGCTTGGCCCGTCTCCCGGATCAATATAATTGATATTTTGAGCCCTTCTCATTCCGGCATAGATGATCGATGGGTTCGAAGGGCTGTACTTTATCGCTCTGAAAAAATGCCAGTTGGATGAATCATAACTGTCCGGATATTGATATAGAAGATTCCAGCTCATTCCGGCGTTACTGCTTTTAAAGATCTGCCCTTCCCCATCTTTCGTGACTAAAACGACGTTCGAATTAGTCGGATGGATAGAAACCACCCTATCGTTGTTACCTCTCAGGGGCTCATAATTCAAGCCTGTCCATGTTGACCCACCGTCGGAACTTTTGAATGTTCCGCTACTCCCCACGCAATACACCTCTCTCGAATTCCTGGGATCTACTTTGATCATTTTTAAGGTGGCGCCCGTATATCCATCACTGCTATTTACCCATGTTCTTCCGCCATCTTCCGATTTGAAATTCCCTCCGATATAATTGTTAGCGAAAACGACCATTGGGTTTGTTGGGGAAACA
>JACNIU010000131.1 GCA_014382905.1 Desulfobacterales bacterium | reverse complement strand
TTTGAGCCTGACGCAGATATGGGCGAAAAAGACAGTTTTCGTTCAGGACACTAGTTATGACCTGCGCTATCTATCCCGTTAATCCTGTTGATCCTATCGGACTTGCGAGATCTGTATATTAATATTTTTCATTATTTATTTGTCAGGGCGATATGGTATACTCCTGGCGTGGAGCAGATTAGCAGTCCCCATGATAAGTTTTTCAAGGAGTTGCTTGACCATGTGGGGTTGAGAAGGCTGCTGCAAATATTTTGACCCCAATTTTTAAAATGAGGTAAAAATTATGAATATAAATAATATGATAGAGACTAAGCCTGCCGTAATGCTCGGGAAGCCCGTTATTAAAGGCACGAGGATCACAGTGGAATTGATTGTGCGCAAGCTTGGCGAGGGAGCGACAATCGGGGACCTGATGGACGGATATCCCAACCTGTCCGAAGAAGCTATTCACGCCGCTTTGATCTATGCTGCGGATGCTGTTGCGGATGAACAATTCATCTATCTTAAGACGGGAACCAGCAATTGAATGACCAGGCACTAAAGTTCCTGGCCGATGAAAGTTGTGATTTTGTCTTCGTGAGGATGCTTCGTCAAAATGGATACGATGTCAAGGCGATTGTGGAAGTTATGCCTGGAGCATCGGATTTGATGGTTTTGGAACCGGGAAGGGCTAGAATCCGGACCACAAGATAGCAAGTTTGACCACCTCTCGGTTCCCCTCTCCCGCTCTTATTTCCTATTCTTACCAGGCATCGTTGCCACGAAAAACCTCGCGTCCATCTTTACAGTTACCTCGTCAGGAAGGTCCTTAACCTGCTCAGGGCCTCGCTGCCTGCAACCATCGAGATCCGGGAAGATCTGGCAAAAGATGCGGGTGTTGTCAATGCAGACCCAAACCAGATACATCAGGTGATCATGAATCTTTGCACCAATGCGGGCCAGGCCATGGAGGAGGATGGTGGTGTGCTGACTGTTGAGCTTGGAAATGTGGAACTGGATGAGTTCTCGGCCTCACGATATCTGGATATGGATCCAGGTTCCTATTTGAGACTGACCGTCAGCGATACAGGCCACGGCATACCCCCTGATATAATAGCGCAGATCTTTGATCCCTACTTCACCACCAAGGATATTGGTGAAGGGACTGGCCTGGGACTGTCTGTGGTTCACGGCATTGTCAAGAGTCACGGGGGCACCATCAGGGTGTATAGTGAACCTGGAAAGGGTTCCAGCTTTCAGGTGTATCTGCCTGTCATTGAGGAGGCCGAAAAGCAGGAAGAGGAATCCGAAGGCCCCGTTCCTACCGGAAGTGAGCGTATTCTGTTCATCGATGACGAGGAGACCATCGCTGACATTGGCAGGCAGATGTTAGAGCGGTTGGGATATGAGGTGGTCGCCATGACCAGCAGCATAGAGGCCCTTGAACTCATCAAAGCCCAACCTGAGAAATTTGATCTGGTGATCACTGATATGACCATGCCCCATATGACAGGTGACAAATTAGCCCAGGAACTCATGAAGATCCGTCCTGATATACCGATCATTCTCTGTTCAGGGCACGGCAAACGTATCTCGGAAGAAAAGGCAAGAGATATGGGGATTAGGGCGTTTATCATGAAGCCTATCTTGAAGCGGGCCATGGCAGAGACTGTGAGGAAGGCGCT
Organism: Desulfobacterales bacterium; assembly: GCA_014382905.1. Classification (GTDB taxonomy): domain Bacteria; phylum Desulfobacterota; class DSM-4660; order Desulfatiglandales; family Desulfatiglandaceae; genus JACNIU01. Next base: position 14,316 of record JACNIU010000131.1, on the reverse strand, counting down.
TGGGGATTGAGGGATTGAGCGTAGCGCTCGTTCTTCCGCAGCGATCGTTCTTCTTTCGTGGTTAGAGGAGAAAGCTGTATTGTCTGGCGCCATGGATGATTCGGCGGATTTGTACGGTATTGTTTTTGACAACGTAAAAGACCAGATACCCTGTCCACAACCAGCATGCGGTATCCAAGCCTCTTGAGCCGGTCATCTTTTGGAATAACTCCAAGAAATGGATGTGTTGTTAGAGGGGCGATTGCCGAATCGAACCTATCAAGCTGTGATTCTGCAGCAGAGGGATTATCTCTTTTAATATATTCAAAAATCTCGATCAGATCTTTTTCTGCGGTGCCTAAATAGCGAATTTTGTAAGAGCCGGTCATTTGATTCTTGACCTTAAACGCTCCATCATCTCGCGGTGAGTAATGCCCTGTTCCCCTGCTGCGTCTAACATCTCCGCTTCACCAAGTTTATGATAGAGTTCGAGCAGACTATGAATACGTTCATAATCTGCCAGGCTCATAACTACCATGTCGCCTTTCCCGTTTCTGGTTATAAATACGGGTTGCCGTTCTTCATGGCAAAGATCTGATATTTCATGGGCGCGATTTCTCAAGTCGGATATGGGTCTGATATGCGGCATGACGTCCTCCAGTTGTTATTTTGATAAAATATTATCACAAAAATGATATTTGTCAACTTCCTATTTCTCGTAAAGGGAGTCACATGTTAAAGGGCCTAAAGGGCCTAAAGTGCCTAAAGTTAAGGAACTTCGTGACTTGAGGGGCGGACTATCGTCCTTGAGGCAAAAACATTATCCCTCAAGCGAAGCGCTCCTCAAGCGTAGCGATCGTTCCCGCGTAGCGCTCCGAAAGTCCATTGTCCAAAGTCCACTGTCCATAGTCCAATACTCCAACACTCCAGTACTCCATTTTTTTGCATAACAGCGAAGGAAATGAGCGTTTCTTGAGGTGAAAGGGGATAGACGATGAGCATGATACTGATTGTGGATGACAATGAAGATTCAAGGATCATACTTAAAAAGACCTTTGAGTCAGAAGGGTATGCAGTTAAAGTCGCTGCCAACGGGAAAGAGGCCCTTATTTCTCCTTGACACTCAACGATCACCCGCCTATATTGACCCCAAACCAGAGTGAGACCTTTGAAAAATGCTCAATTTTGGTCAAGATCAAGGAAGGCGATAATTTCAACCACAGGAATATATAGAATATTTCGAGGATTGAAATTTGAGCCTGACGCAGAGATTGGGCAAAAGGGGGCGTTTTGCAAAGGTCTCTTTAAAGGTCTGTTATAGTCTACAAGGCTATCCCTCCAGTAGTGAATTTACCGCATCACACAACGCTGACAGGTTAAACAGAGGTCACAAGAGGCGATTGGAGTCAGATTGGGCCGTGAGATAATCATACAGATCGAGAACCTGTCCCTCGCTTTTGGTGGAATACAGGCGCTCAATGAGGTAAGCACCAAGCTGCTGAAGGGTGAGCTATTTGCCATTATTGGCCCCAACGGTGCCGGCAAGACCTGCATTTTGAACTGTATCAGCCGATTTTACACCCCTCAAAGAGGACGTATCACCTACAAAGGGGAAGATATCACCCGTCTCCCTACCCACGCCATTGCAAAACGGGGAATTGCCCGCACTTTCCAGAATATCGAACTTTTCAAAGGGATGACAGTCCTGGACAATATTAAGCTGGGACGTCATACGTTTCTTAAGTCGGGGATCTTTTCCGACATGATCTATTTTGGTCGGACGCTTCGCGAGGAACTGACGCTCAGAAAAGAGATCGAGGAAAGGATCGTCGACCTGTTAGAGATCGAGGCCATCAGAAAACAGGTGGTAGGGACCCTTCCTTACGGGCTTCAGAAGCGAGTTGAACTGGCAAGGGCCCTGGCCATGCGTCCGGATGTACTGCTGTTAGACGAACCGATGGCCGGAATGAACCTTGAAGAGACCGAGGACATGGCAAGGTTTATCCTCAATGTCAACAGTATGTGGGACGTCAGCATTGTCCTTGTGGAACATGATATGGGCGTTGTCATGGATATCTCAGATCGGGTTTGTGTACTGGAGTTCGGCAGGAAGATTGCCGAAGGCCCTCCGGAAGATATTCAGAAAGACCCCCAGGTGATCAGTGCATACTTAGGCGAAGACCAGAAAACCTACTCGCGTCTATGAGTTGAACAAAATGAACTCATCCAAATCCCAATCCGGCGAAGTTCCACGAACCCTTCCATCGCTCCTGGTAAGAAATGCGGAGCGGTTCGGTAACTCCCGCGTTGCCTTGCGTGAAAAAGAGTATGGCATCTGGCAGCCGGTAACCTGGCGGGAGTATCTGGAACATGTGCGTGATTTCTCCTTGGGGCTCACCTCCTTGGGATTCGGCCGTGGAGACACCTTGGGAATCATAGGCAATAACCGCCCCGAATGGCTTTATGCGGAGTTGGGGACAGAGGCGGCAGGGGGCGTTCCTTTTGGCATATTCCAGGATTCCATCCTGAGCGAGGTGGCCTATATTATTGACCATTCCGAGGCCGTTATCCTTGTTGCCGAAGATCAGGAACAGGTGGACAAGATCTTAGACCTGAAGGAAAAGCTGCCCCGGATTAAGAAAATTATCTATACTGATCCCAAAGGGCTCTGGGACTATGAAGATGACATTCTGATCGATTACTACGAGGTTGAGCGGTTGGGCCGGGAGATACACGAAAAAGACCCGGACCTTTTCCTAAAGAACGTCAACTCTATTAATGAGGGTGACCTGGCCACCATCTGCTATACATCAGGCACTACTGGCAACCCCAAAGGAACTCTGCTGACGTATTCAAACATAATAAGCATGGTGGCTTCTTTAAATGAGGTCGATCCCAAGTTCCCTGATGACCAGTTCCTCTCCTTTATCCCCCTTCCATGGATCGTGGAGCAGACCATGAGCGTCTTTTCTGCGCTTTACTCCGGTTACACCGTGAATTTCCCCGAGGAGCCGGAAACGGCCATGGCCGACCTTTACGAGATTGCGCCCAGCTTAGTGGTGGCATCACCCCGGATGTGGGAGGGGATGTCCCGTCAGGTGATGGTGAAGCACCTGGATGCCTCTTTTCTTAAGGGGCTTGTTTATGACCTCTGTCTGCCTGTCGGATATCGTTGGGCCGACTTTAAATTTGATAAGAAGAAACCTTCCTTAGGCTGGAAAACCCTTTACTGGATCGCCTATTTTTCCATGTTCAGGGCCTTGAGAGACCGCCTGGGTTTTTCCAAGGTCCGCTCCGCCATGACCGGAGGCGCCGCCCTTGGCCCTGACGTGTTCCGGTTTTTCCACGCCCTTGGGATCAATCTGAAACAGATCTACGGACAGACAGAGGTGGCAGGATACTCCACCATACACCGTGACGGAGACATCAACTTCGATTCTGTGGGCATCCCTGTGCCTTCAGCCGAGATCTCCATCTTCGAGCCTGACGGAGAGGGTGTGGGTGAGGTCATATCAACGGGCCCCGGTCTGTTCCAAGGGTATCTCAAGAATGAGGAGGCCTCTCGAGAGACCATCATAGATGGGTGGCTCCATTCCGGTGATGCAGGCTACTTCACCCCGGACGGACACTTAGTGATTATCGACAGGGTCAAAGACCTGATGCATCTTAAGAGCGGCGCCAGGTTTTCCCCCATGTTTATTGAAAACAAGCTCAAGTTCTGCCCCTATATCGTGGAAACGGTGGTTTTGGGACACCAGCAGGAATATGTAGCCGCTATGATCTGCATTGACTACAAACATGCGGGTAAATGGGCTGAAGACCATCGTATTAGTTACACCACCTATTCTGACCTCGCTGCCAAACCCGAAATTTATGACCTGATCGAACGTGAGGTGGTACGGGTAAATAAGACCTTGCCTGAAAAGGCCAGGATCAAGAAGTTTCTTCTCCTCTACAAAGAGTTGGATCCGGATGATGAAGAATTGACGCGTACCAAAAAGATCCGACGTGGGTTTATCAATGAGAAATACGTGAAAGAGATTGCCGCCCTTTACAGCGATGTGAGTGAGATTCCCATTGAGGCGGTCATCCGCTACCAGGACGGCAAGACGGCCACGCTTCGTACCCATCTGATTATCCGCACCATGAAACCCGAGAGCGAATACAAGGACTCCTTGAGGAAAAAGGGTTTCTGGGGGCGGCTTAGGGGGAGGTCTTAGTGGAGAGCGAATTTCTTTTTTTCATGCAATTGCTCCTTTCCGGTCTTTCCATGGGCTCGATTTATGCCCTTGTGGCCCTTGGATTTGTCCTGATTTACAAGTCCACCTCCATTCTTAACCTGGCCCAGGGCGAGTTTCTCATGGTGGGGGCCTACATCTGTCTCTCCATTACCTTAGACTTCGGCCTCAACTTTATCGCCTCTTTTATGCTCACGATGGTCTTTTCAGTGCTCTTGGGGTTAGCTGTCGAGCGTATTGTGCTCAGACCTCTCATTGGAGAACCGATTATTTCAGTAATCATGGTGACACTGGGGCTTACGTACATCCTGAGGGGTCTTGTCATCATGCTGTGGGGGAATGATATCCGCCAGTTCAACCTGTTTCCTGAAGAGCCGATCGATTTTTGGGGCGTCAAACTCACCTACCTGTATCTTTACAGCATGGGAATTTCATTAGTATTATTAACTATTTTTGCTATATTCTTCAAGTATGCCCGCACCGGTATCTTTATGCGGGCGGTGGCGGATCACCAGACTGCGGCCCAGAGCATGGGGATTCCGGTGAAACGGGTTTTTGCCATGAGCTGGTGCATCGCTGCGGTGGTTTCATCCATCGGTGGGATCTTGGTGGGGAATATCGCCGGCGTCGGTGTCGACCTTAGCTATATAGGGCTCAAGGTGCTACCCGCCGTGATTTTGGGTGGCCTCGACAGTATCCTGGGGGCCATTATCGGCGGTCTGATCGTGGGGGTCCTCGAATTCCTTTCAGCCGGTTATCTTGACCCTTATATTCCGGCTATCAATGAGGTCTTCCCCTTCATTGTTCTGGTCCTGGTTTTGATGATCAAGCCGTACGGGCTGTTCGGAATTGAGGAAATCGAAAGGGTTTAAGAGACACAAACTATGCCAGCCGGAATATTCCATGAGGACTATCGGAGCGATGATCGTATTTTCCAGACCTGGTTTGTCAAGGCCTGGGTATTCGCTTTTTTGATAGGGTGCATTCTTTTTCCGTTCTTTTCAACCAAATACATGATCTCGATCATGACAGAGGTCGGTATAGCCATCATCGCATGCCACGGTCTCAACCTCCTTACCGGTTTTACCGGGCAGATCTCCTTAGGTCATGCTGCTTTCTTGGGTGTCGGCGCATACACATGTTCCATCCTCATCCAACAGGGTGTGCCCTTTATCATCGCTCTTCCCTGCGCCGGTGCAATGGCGGCCCTGGTGGGCATGATTTTCGGTGTTCCTTCCCTCAGACTGAGGGGGCTCTATCTGGCCATCGCAACCATTGCGGCCCAATTTATTATTGAATTCACGATCAGGCGCTGGGACAAGCTGACCGGGGGTGTGGAGGGGATGTATGTTGACCCGGGGACGATCGGACCCTTTCATTTCAATGATCACGTACAACTCTACTATCTAACCTTTATTCTGGCAGTGGCTGCCACTTTAGTGGTCAAGAACATCGTTCGTGCCCGTTCAGGTCGGGCATTCGTGGCCATCCGGGATCGATACCTGGCCGCTGAAGTGATCGGAGTGCACGTATTCAAATACCGGCTCATGTCCTTTGCCGTCTCTTCCTTTTTTGCCGGCATTGCAGGGGCCCTGCTGGCCCAGTACCTGGAGGTTATCACCCACGAGTCCTTTACCATCCATCAGTCCATCGACTACCTGGCAATGTGCATCATCGGGGGATTGGGGCATATTTTGGGTGGCATTTTCGGGGTCGGGTTCTGGTTTATTTTGGAGAGGATACTTGAGGTCGTTACCACTACCCTGAACACAAAATTCCCCGATCATGTCACATGGTTTGTCTCCATCAGGGAAATCGTCTTTGGCTGTGTAATTGTTCTTTTTCTTATTTTCGAACCCGACGGCCTGGCGGCTCGATGGCGCACCATCCGGGCATACTGGAAGCTGTGGCCGTTTTCTTATTAAGTGTGGGTTTGCCGCGGGGCTCGGTATCCCGGTGTGCTGACTCCTGGCGGTGAGATGTCTTAAGAGAAGATTGTCATCAAATTGTAACTCAAGAAAGGAGAAAAATCATGAAAAAACGGACAATTGGATTTGCAGTGGTGGCGCTGTTTGTGGCCTTGAGTCTGGGATTTTCCACAGGGAGTGCTGTTGCCGCTGATGTGATCAAATGGGGGGTCCTCATAGACCTTTCCGGGCCCACATCGGACTGGGGAAAGAACCAGGTCAAAGGGCAGTTGGATGCCGCCCGCTGGGTCAATGAACATGGTGGCATCAACGGCAAGAAGTTGGAACTTATTGTTATTGACGACGGTTACAAGGTTCCGAGAGGTGTGGCCGGCTACAATCGGCTCGTTGATTCGGAAAAAGTGCTGGGTCTCTATATCCAGTCCACAGGCACAACCATGACGTTAATAAAGAAGATCGTGGATGACGGGGTGGTCACCATCGCCGCATCATTTACATCCAAGTTTCAAAACCCCGCCAAGACCCCCTTCAGCTTCTTTGTGTCTCCTTCTTATGGCACCATGGGCCGTATCGCCCTCAAATGGATCAAGGACACCTGGAAAGATCCCAACCGCAACCCGAAGATATGTTATCTCTATCCTGACAACAAGTATGGCAGGGATATCCTGGATGTGTGTAAAGACTATGCCAAAAAGATCGGGGTCGATGTGGGCCCGGACCAGGTCATTAACTGGCCAACAAAGGACGCTACCGCCCAGTTGATGAATATGAAGCGGTATAATCCCGACTACGCCTATATTACCTCAACCGCTATGAACGGCGCAGTGATACTCAAGAACGCCAAGGCATTGGGAATCGAGACCAAATTTATCTCCAACATTCGCAACTTTGAGGAAACACTGATCGACCTGAGCGGTGGCGCGGCCAATGGGACCTATGGTGTGCATCCCATCGCGCCTTACGGGGCCGATGTCCCGGGAATGAAAAAGGTGGTCGAGTGCCACGAGAAATGGCATTCCGGTGCGATGGGCACAAACGTCTATGTGGAAGGCTGGGTGAATATCCTGGGCGTGGCCCACGCGTTACGTTTGGCCGATAAGGCGGGCAAACTGACCCCGGTAGGCATACGTGAGGCGTTTGAGCAGTTCAAGGATTTCGATACAGGTGGTCTGGGGCCTCCTCTCACCTTCACCAAGACCGATCACCGGGCAAGTATGGCTGCCAAGATTTATGAGGTCAAGAATGACAAGATCGTACCTATCAGCGACTGGATAGAGCTGCCGCGGGATATGACGTATTTTGGCAAGTAATACAAATTAAGGTTATGTGAGTGTTCACAGGTTCTGGGTTCATTGTTCTTCGAACCCTGAACCTGTGAACCCGTGAACGGTTGCAAGATTGTTTCTATCAACAATCAACAATCGTCAATCGTAAAGGGAAGATATGCTGAACCTGAATCTGCCCAGGCGTTTTAATGCAGCCCAATACTTCGTTGATCGCAACGTGGAAGAGGGGCGCGGGGAGAGGCCTGCGATATTTTTTGAGGATCAGACCTATACCTATCATGAGGTCCTTGAAAAGGTCAACAGGGCCGCCAACATGCTCAGGAACCTGGGCGTTGAAATGGAAAACAGGGTCATGCTCCTGCTCCGGGACTCCCCTGAAATGATCTTTTCTTTTTTCGGGGCCATCAAGTCAGGGGCCGTGCCCATACCGACAAATATCCTGATGAAGTCCCAGGATTTTCTTTATGTTCTCAATGACAGCCGTGCCAAGGTGCTGATAGTGGATTCGATCTTCCTCCCGGAGATTGAAAAAATCCGTGACCAGGCAACTTTCTGCAAAAAAATCGTGGTAGTTGGCGGGGAAGACCCGGCACATCTCTCGTTTGATCAGCTCATGGGCCAGGTTTCCAGCGATTTTGAGCCGGCGGAAACCACGTGCGATGACCCGGCCTTCTGGCTCTACAGCGGCAGAAACCCGGAAGTACTCATGGGGGCCGTCCATCACCACAGCCACATGGTCTACTGTACGGAGGCCTATGCCAGGGGCATACTCAACATGACCGAAGAGGATCGGGTGTTGGGGTCATTTCTTTTCTTTGCCTATGGCCTTGGAAACAGTGTTTACTTCCCCTTTGGCGTCGGGGGCGCTACGGTCCTTATTAACCACCGGCCCACACCGGATCTGATGTATGAGGACCTGGTCAAATATCGACCCACTCTGTTTTTCACCGTCCCGACCCTTTTGAGCGCGCTTGCCGATTATAAGAAAACCTGCCGCCAGGAGGGGAGGAATCTGCCGTCTGTTGACAGTCTCAGGGCATGTATATCATCGGCTGAGATCCTGTCCCCGGAGGTGTATCACCGGTTCAGAGAAGAATTCGGGGTGGAGGTCCTGGACGGCACCGGCTCTACCGAGATCTGCCATATCTTCCTTTCCAACCGCTTTGGCGGGGTCAAATTAGGCAGTACGGGAAAGGTGGTTCCCGGTTACCGCACCCGGCTTATTGATGAGGACGGGCATCCTGTGTCCAGAGGCGAAATGGGCCATCTGCTGGTAAGCGGGGGTTCAACAGCTTCTGTCTACTGGAACATGAGGGAAGAGACAAAGCGAAACATGTTGGGCGAATGGTTTGTCACGGGGGACCGGTATTTGGAGGATGAGGACGGCTTTTATTATTTCCGTGGCAGGAGCGATGATATGCTGAGGGTAGGGGGGAAGTGGTTGGCCCCAAAGGAGGTTGAAAACGCTCTCAACCAGCACCCTGCCGTGGCTGAGAGCGCTGTGGTCGGTCATCAGGATAAGGAGGATCTGATCAAACCTTACGCCTTTATCGTACTGAAACCGGACTGTTTCCCCTCTGATGAGTTAAAAGATGAGATCAAGGCATTTGTAAAGGAAAAGATCGCCGTGTACAAGTATCCACGCTGGATTGATTTTATCGAGGCAATCCCCAAGACACCGGGTGGAAAGGTGCAGCGTTTTGTCCTGCAGGAGAAGATTCAGGGCCTGTCATGTTAAATGTCAACAATATCGAAGTTATTTACGATGATGTGATCCTGGTGCTTAAGGGCCTTTCCCTTGAGGTGAAGGAAGGTCAGATTGTCGCTGTTTTGGGGGCAAATGGCGCTGGAAAGACGACCACTTTGAAGGCCATCTCCGGCCTCCTGAAGGTGGAAGAGGGGGAGGTGACCGACGGCACCATAGAATTTATGGGCCAGCGCATAAACGGCAAAGAGGCAGAAGAAATCGTTCGGTTAGGCATTTTTCAGGTCATGGAAGGGCGATGCGTATTCGAAAATCTAACGGCTCATGAAAACCTCATGGCTGCCACCCGGACCCGTAATAACCGAAGAGAAATCCGCGAACGTTTTGATACGGTCCTTCACTATTTCCCCATCTTAAAAACACGGCGAAACGTGTTGGCCGGATACCTTTCCGGCGGGGAACAGCAGATGTTGGTGATCGGCCGGGCGCTCATGGCCCGAACCCGCCTGATGATGCTTGACGAGCCGTCTTTGGGCCTGAGCCCTATTCTGGTTGCCGAGATCTTCAAGATCATCAAACAGCTCAATGGGGAGCAGAAGATTACGATTCTTCTTGTGGAGCAAAATGCGCATTTGGCCCTTTCCATTGCCGAACACGGTTATGTCATGGAAAACGGTAAAATTGTCTTGGACGATACGGTGGACAAGCTCAGGGAAAACGAAGATATCAAAATGTTTTACCTTGGGCTGACAGAGATGGGCACCAAACGGAGCTATCGCGATGCCAAGTTTTATAAGCGAAGGAAACGCTGGCTGACCTGAGGAGGAGACTTATGGCAAAAGTTGGGATATTGGGATGTGACAGCACCAGGGAGATGAACTGCGTCATGATCGGCTGCTTCGGGAATCTGCGCGGCAGGGAAGGATCATTCAAGGACTATCCCAAGGACGAACCTCTGGACCTGGTGGGGATCATACACTGCGGGGGCTGCCCGACGGCCGTGGGAACAGGCCGCATATGGCAGCAAGTCAAGGCCCTAATGGATTACGGCATTGATGCCCTCCACCTCACTTCCTGTCTCGTCCAGTTGTGTCCCTTTAAAGACCTCTTCCTGGAGACCATAAAGCGAGATTATCCCGGCCTCAAGGTTGCAGAAGGTACCCATCCGTTTCATGATCCTGATGCATTCAAGAACGGTATCAAGGAACTAATTGTTCAGAGGGTCGTTCCGCCGCAGACCATGAATGATCTGGTCTTCAAGAGGATAAAACTCCCGCCCGAAAAAGAGGATTAGATCTCCTTCCCGCCTGGATCAGGGGAAGGGCGACTGGGTGCCGTTACTCGGTTACCCACGAATTCTCCGGCTGGGTGACGGTTTCCTTTTAAACAACACCCACATCGCTTTTTTTTCACCGCCCATTTTCGTTTCCTCCTATCGTTGGGAATCTGCGGGACGTCCACTTTCGACCCAATTTCTGTCAAGCTGCGCGCAATAGCCCAACGGGCTCTTCAGCCGTAGCGATTAGGTGTCGGCTGCAAGAGCAAGGTTATACCTGTTCTTTTATGTGGCTTCTTTTAAAAATCCACTGGCGTATTTGTGAAGCACACTTCCGATTAATGTTTGATAGGGGATGCCTTCCCGTGCAGCTCTTCTTTGTAAGGCGGTAAGGTCATTTTCTGAAATTCTTATATTGATCTTGCGGTTCTTTTTTAATGTGTTCATGGCTATTGTTTGGTAATCAGACTGCGATTTTGAGGGCTTTAGTCTCCCATTTTCGTATGCCTCTAATATTTCTTTTTCGTATTCATCGAGGATTATTTCTTTTTGTTTCTTAGCCATCTTCACCTCCATAGTATTTCTTGGTCGCCTTCCTACTGGGAATAATTGTTTTAAGAAAATACTCGTTTTTGTCTATAACACATGGAACTAAATAGGCATATCCTTCCACATCAATTATCAGAATTTTTTGGTTTGGATACTTCTCCTTGTTGGGATGATCCGTTTCAATAACTTTAGCTCCGGATTCAATTCTCCGAACTATTTCTTCGAAGGTAATCCCAGGTTTGTGTGAAAAGTCAAGGGATTAATCAACACCCCTATCCCGATTCGATAGGTTGAGAAGCTGTTACCCGTAGTGTTTTTCCGCTTCATCCGGGGTTACGGCATCCTGCTCGATATCCCGGGCCTGTCCGGCTTTTGCGTTCAATTCCTTGTAATATTCGTGCTGGATAAGGAGATTCATGATCTCGTTGCTTCCGGTCCAGATCATGGAAAGACGTCCGTCCCGCAGCAGCCGCTCGATGGGGTAGACCGTGGTGTAACCGATCCCGCCCATGATCTGCATGGCCTTGTTGACCACATCCCAGCTGTTCTCGGTGGCCACCTTTTTGGCCTCTGATACGAGTCTCCTGGCATCCCCCCCGCTATCGGCCAGCCTTGCAGCGGCATAGCAGATGGCACGGCCGGCATCTAAGAGTGCCGCAGAATCGGCCACCATGAAGCTGACTGCCTGAAAGTTGTTGATGGTCTTTCCAAAGGCCTTGCGCCGGGTGGAATAGCGGGCCGCGACCTCCAGGGCCGCCCTGCCGGCACCAACGGCCCCGGCGCCGGAAAGCAGCCGTTCAGGGACCATCATCCGGTTGAAGACGTCATAGGCCCCATGGGGCTTTCCCACCAGGTTTTCTTTTGGGACGCGAACATCCTTAAAGACGAGGCGGCCCGTGCCGCCCCCCCGGGTCCCCATGAGCTGGTAGATGTTCTGGACCTCCACACCAAAGTCCCTTTCCACGATGAAACAACTGATGGATTTATGAGGGGGTGCCTCCGGGGCGGACTTGGCATAGACCAGGAACCAGTCCGAATCCTGGGCCCCCACCACAAATCGCTTTTCCCCGTTGAGGATATAAGAGTCCCCATCCTCTACTGCAGTGGTGGTGGCCCCAAAGAAATCAGACCCTCCCCTGGGTTCTGTGAGGGCCTCGGCACTGTAAAGCTTGCCCGCCAGGGTGGGTGCCAGGTACTTTGTTTTCTGCTCCTCGGTGCCAAAGAGATTGACTGCTTCACCCACAATGCTCGGCATCACATAGGCGCAGCCCAGGGAAGTCCCAAGGACGCCCACCTCTTCGCACGCGGCCACATTGGTAACCCAGTTCAGATCGCGGCCACCGTATTCCTTGGGAAATCTTGGCCCCAGAATACCTGAGGGGCCCGCCTTTTCCACAAACCAACGGCCCGACTCGATCTCGCCGTTATCCATGTCTCTGACCATCTGGCTGGGGACCTCGTTTTTTACGAATTCCCTGACCTCCTGGCAAAACGCCGTCTCCTGTTCGTTTAAAAGAAAATCAAACATAGCTAACCACCTCCAGTCTTACGGTTTTCTGAATAAAAAGGGTTGTTGTTAAGTCTACTCTTATTTGCTTTCTCTTAAGATTTTAAACCGGTTATACTTCTTCATTCTTTCTCTCATCACCTTTTGTCATTCAATTTTAATGTCCAGCCATTGCGGATTCATGCCTAAAGCAGCAGAAAGAGTCAATCGTAGACTTGACCCCTTTACCATCAAGTTGTTTAGAAATTTTGAAATCGGTCATGCCCGTCTTGAGGTTGGCTATGTTTATCCCAACGTAATCGGATTCATCGGCGGCATCCTTGAGCCAGGCGTACGGCCCAAATCCAAAGTCCGCCATGATGGTAATTGTCTTATCGGGTTTCATATGCATGTCTTGTGCACCGAACGCTGAAGCTCACTTGCCGGCGGACTTTATCGCCAGTCAAGTGCAGCGCATTGTTGGATTTTTTTATCCCTTTATTACGGCTAAAGGATTTAATTCTACCTCAACACTAACTAAATCTTCTTGATTAGCCATGACAGCAGAAATATCTTTATATGCTCCTGCCGCTTCATCTAAATCTTTTTTATTACGAATCGCATGGACAATACCTAAGTCATCAAGCCTTTTCTTTTCAACATCAAGATTAAGTTCCCGTTGTGCTCGCGACCTGCTCATTTTCCGCCCTGCACCATGAGAGCATGACTTAAAGCTCTCTGGGTTGCCAAGTCCCCGAACGATATAACTTGCGGAACCTTGTGAGCCCGGAATAATGCCTAATTGGTCAATATAGGCTTTGGTGGCGCCTTTCCTATGAATCATCACGTTTTTATTGAAGTGATTTTCCATTGCGGCGTAGTTGTGCGCGATATTTAGCATTTCGCCGAACGTGACTTCCGGCAGAATGTCAAGGATAGATTCCTTTATACGCTCGATCATTAGGCTTCGGCTTGATAATGCAAAATCAACACAATATTGCATTTCTGCACTATAGGTTTGCCCTTCTTCTGAATCAAGAGGGAAAAAAGCAAGCTCCCACTTTTTAGGCACCAATGAAAACCATTTCTCGTTAAGCTTTGCAGCGAGATCATTGTAATGTTTTGCGACTTGATACCCTATATTTCTGCTGCCAGAATGGACCATCACCCAAATATAACCGTCACTCCCTTTTTGAATTTCGATAAAATGATTTCCTCCTCCAAGTGTTCCCACTTGTTTCAAAGCACTATTGTATTGAGTTTTTACGATAGGGGTATAGTCTGTCGGTTCCGGCATCCATTTTTCGTCCTGCTTTTTTGAATGATGGTTAAACCCGAGAGGAATTTTGCTTCTGATGCCTCCTTTACATTCTGCGGACCCACCCATAATTTCTTTAATGGTAGGATGGGCAAGAATTTTTAATGAGGTCCTAATCGCACACATACCACACCCGATATCAACTCCCACCGCATTTGGCACAATAACGCCAAGTGTTGCCATGACACCGCCTATAGGCATTCCGTACCCTTGATGGGCATCCGGCATAATGGCGATATGCTTAAAAATAAATGGTAAATTTGCTAAGTTTCTAGCCTGTTCGAGTGCTCCTTCTTCTATATCATCAAGCCACAATTTGATCGGCTTTTCTTCTGTGGATATTACTTGATTCATACCATTACCTTTTCTATTTTTTTTAAATCCAACGTTGCTAATCAACCGCGCGGCTTTTTGCGTCGGCTGAATTAGCCTTGTTATGAGAAAAAGAGTTTGGGGTCAAGTCTACGATTGACCTTTGAGAATATTCCCTTCAATATGTTCAAGGCGGTTTCTAAACTGTTTATCCTTCTGCAATCTGCTCTTTACGCGCA
>JACNIU010000058.1 GCA_014382905.1 Desulfobacterales bacterium | reverse complement strand
GATATTGAAACCGGTGGCGGATTCTACGATCAGATCAAGGACAACATTGCAAAGGCGGCCGGCAAGGAGGCCGCACGAATGATACATGCCGCTATCCGTTTCAAGATTACAGAGGTCAGACCATTGGTTGACATGGGGTAGCCCGGTTGCATTCCCCCTCCCCTGACGGGGATGCAAGGGCCTAAATGGGGACTACTTATGAACGTGCCGGATATGATTATTATCGCCCTCATGGTCTTACTCATCGGACTGGGCATCTTCAGGGGATTTTTCAGGGAGCTGGGTTCACTTGCGGGATTAATCCTGGGGCTCACCCTTGCCAATCTTCTTCAACCCCATCTCACGCGGCTTTTGAGTTCATTGATACCTTCCGGAAAATTTTTTGCTCTGCTGGGATTTGCCCTGATTTTTGCGGTTGTTTTCATCCTGTGCAATCTCTTGGGCCGGGGGTTAAAGAAACTATTTGGAAAGGCCTTTACGGGATGGGCCAACAGGATCCTTGGTGCCGGTCTTGCAACCCTGAAAGGTTTGATCATCATCTATTTCGGCATCGTCCTGCTTACCTTTATTGTCCCCTCAAAGGCACCACTCATCACCAAATCAAGATTGGCCCCCATGATCATTACCTCCTACCAATCCATGTCAGGTATCGTATCTCCCGAATTGCACCATGGCAGGGAAGAAAAATCCTCGAAAAATCAATAAGGGAGCGGCAGGGCCATCTCAGAAGAGGCCCGAGGTTTCAAAGGAAAATATGGATTTTGATAGATTATCTCAGGCCATTGCGGGCCTCGTTGAATTGGTAGAACGACTTCGCGGACCTGATGGCTGCCCCTGGGACAAAAAGCAAACAACTTCCAGCATCAAGATATACCTGCTTGAAGAAGCCTACGAGGTCCTGGCGGCCATTGAACAATCATCCCCCCAGGAGGTCTGTTCAGAATTGGGCGATCTCCTGTTCCAGATCCTCTTTTTGGCCCAGCTGGGGGCCGAGAGAAATCAGTTTGATTTTATTGATGTCGTAGAGAGGATCACAGAAAAAATGGTCCGAAGGCACCCCCATGTATTCGGACGGAAAAGGGTGGATAGTGCCGAAGAAGTGGCCCTTAATTGGACCCAAATAAAAAAGGCCGAGAAAGACTCTTCTGACGATACCCCCTGGCTCCTGGAAAGCATCCCGGTGGATCTGCCAGCTCTCATCAGGGCCCATAGAGTGAGCGAGAGGGCTTCCAAGGTGGGCTTTGATTGGGCAAGTGCTGATGATATCTGGGATAAGGTCCAGGAGGAATTTGATGAACTCGGTTCGGCCATTGCCGGATATGAAAGAGAGGAGGTCGCCGAAGAACTGAGTGATCTGCTTTTTAGCATTGTAAATCTTTGCAGGCATTGGGGATTTAATGCCGAACATCTCCTGCGGATGGCCAATGTCAAATTCCTGGAACGTTTTGGAAAGATGGAAAGAGAATTAAAGACCGCTGGCACGCAACTTGGTGAGGCATCACCGGATCTGATGGACAGGACTTGGGAAATGGTCAAAGACCGGGAGGGGCAGTGACCACTTGTCTAGGAAGAGGAAAAAAAGAAGGCCCCGGAGAATTTTGCGTTGGGGACTAAAATTCCTTCTTGTCCTTTTGATCCTAAGCATACTCCCAGTCCTGTCCTTGAGGTATTTCAATCCACCCTTCACCGCCATGATGGCCTATCATTGGGTCGAGAACAGGGACAATGCGGGGAATTACATGCCCAGTTATATGTGGAGACCGCTCAAGGATATCTCGCCACATCTCAGGAGAGCCGTCCTGGCAGGTGAGGACCAGCGGTTTCTGTCCCATCATGGATTCGACTTTATAGAAATGAATCAGGCGCTCAAAGATATTTCCTCAAGAAAGGGGACCAGGGGGGCAAGCACGATTACCATGCAGACGGCCAGGTCCGTTTTTCTCTGGCCCAAAAGAAGCTGGCTGAGAAAGGCGATTGAGGCCTACTGTGCTCTCCTCATGGAATTGTTTTGGAGCAAAGAGAGGATACTTGAGATCTACCTTAACACAGTGGATTGGGGGGATGGAATCATAGGGGCCGAGGCTGCCGCACGAACATATTTCTACGTCCCATCCGCCCGTCTCACCCGGGACCAGGCCGCACTCCTGACCGCCATCCTCCCAAGCCCCCACCGGTGGTCCCCAACAAAGCCGAACACACAGTTACGACGAAGACAAGGGAGAATTCTAAGAGATATGGCAAGAATGCCACTGCTGTCCTGAACATTTGAAATTATTCCCCTGGGGAGGGAAAAAGAAATCTTTAAACCTAAGATTACTTGATTGATGCAGATGATCAGATTTTTTCTATTAAACGCATTTATTGCCATCTTCACAATAGTCTTATGCCTCTGGTGTCTTGTGCTCTCTTTCTTTGGCAGGGATGAAAAAAAGGTTCATTTTTATGGAGCCGTTCCTTGGGCAAAAGCGATTCTCTGGGTCTGCGGCGTCAAGGTCAGGGCCTCAGGACTTCAAAATGTTGAGCCCGGGGTCCCTCGCATTTACATGACCAACCACCAGAGTTTTTTTGATATCTTTGCCCTCCTTGCCTATATTCCCATTGATTTCAAGTTCATCGTGAAGCAGGAACTCATGAGGATCCCCGTCTTTGGCTCCGCCATGAGAGGGGCGGGCTATATAGGGATAGAAAGGGAAGATCCCAGAAAAGCGGTAAAGAGCATGAAGGAGGCAGCCCAGAAAATCAGAGGCG
The DNA here is from genome assembly GCA_014382905.1 of Desulfobacterales bacterium. Lineage (GTDB taxonomy): Bacteria > Desulfobacterota > DSM-4660 > Desulfatiglandales > Desulfatiglandaceae > JACNIU01. The sequence goes on along the minus strand of JACNIU010000058.1, from coordinate 387 downwards.
GCGTATCCGTTATGATGTTCCCGGAGGGAACCAGGAGCGTTGATGGAAAGCTGTTGCCCTTTAAGAGGGGTGGGTTTAATCTTGCCTTGAAGTCCGGCTGTGACATTGTTCCTGTGGCCATTAGCGAGAGTTACCGAATCGTTCCCAAGGGCAGCCTCAAAATCAGGAAGGGGTCCTTCGGCATCCACATTGGGGAACCTATTTCATTAAAAGGTTATAGCAGAAAAAACATCAACCAATTGATGGATCGTGTAAAAGAGGCCATGGAGGGCCTTATGGAAAAAAGGAGTGGCCCCCGCATGGCCGAGTAAGTTTAAATGTGAGAAACGGAGCTTCCGGTTCAGGCTGCCATCTTTTCCCGCTTCAGGATCTCCCCCCGTGTACTGA
>JACNIU010000500.1 GCA_014382905.1 Desulfobacterales bacterium | reverse complement strand
CGGTTTCGAGTTCGGCTTCATTGTTTCCAGCCTCAGCGTGGGATTTCAGGGAATCTTCGGCATGCTGTTGAGCGCTTCGGCGACCATGCTGTTTCTGCTGGTGATTTTCGGGGCGATTTTTGAAGCCACTGGAGTGACCGCGTTTTTCATGGAATTCGGCAAACTGCTCGGGCGTCTGCTTCCCGGCGGTTCCGGGCACATGGCCATATTTTCCAGCTCATTTGTGGGCATGGTCAACGGAGCCGCACCGGCCAACGTTGCCATCACCGGTTCCTACACTATCCCGGTGATGAAAAAGGCCGGCTTCCGGCCTGAAACCGCTGCCGGTATCGAGTCCATGGCCTCGACGGGGGGGCAACTCACCCCTCCCATCATGGGTATTGCTATTTTCGTTATGGCCGGATTTCTGGGGATTAGTTACGTAACCCTGATGTCCAAAGCCCTTATCCCGGCCGTAGCCTATTATGCGGTGGCGGTTCTGGGAGTCGTCCTGATTGCTTTCCGGGAAAAAATTCCCATGGTTACGGAAACCGCCGATCGAAATGTCATCCTCAACGGCGCCCCCCTGTTCCTTATTCCCATTACAGTGCTGACGGTTATCATGTTCAAGCACTATTCGATTGGCTATGCGGCCTTCTGGGCCATCGTGACCCTGCTGTTGGTCTCCTTCGCCAGGAGCAGGTCAAGACCCCGGCTGCAAATCCTGGTTCGCAATCTAATAGACGGGGCATTCATGGCCGCCACCTTCGGTATCGCCATCGGCTGCATCGGCATGCTGATCAAAATCCTGACCTTTACGGGAGCGGCCACCAAGCTCGGCCTGGTGGCCGGCATGGTCAGCGGTGGCAACGTGACCCTTCTGCTGGTAATGATCATGGTAGTGTCGATCATCCTGGGGGCTTCGCTGCCGACGGTCATTGCCTATATTATCGTGGCTTTCGTGGCGGCGCCGGTGGTGGTGGAGGCCGGGGGTCCTATCGTTCGGGCTCATCTGTTTGTCTATTATTTCGCTATTCTCTCTGCAGTAACGCCGCCCATTGCCGGTGCGGCCATGGTCGGCTGCAAAATCGCCGGTACGGGCTATATAAAATCCTCCTGGGAGAGCTTCAAGCTGGTGGGACCGTTTTTTCTGGTGCCTTTCTTTATCATCAACAACCCACTTTTGATGTCCGAACCCCAGCCGCTTGTCCAAGGGGTAATGGTGATCATTGCCCTGATTATCGCCCTGGTCACCATGACCTGCTTCTGCCAGGGATATGGTCTAGTGAAAACCAACTGGATTGAGCAAACGGCTTTGCTGACCTCGGCCATGCTGGCGACCTGTTTCGGCATGTACCGGCACACAGGTTTTTTTGCGGGATCACTTCTTCTGGCGGTCTGGGTTTTCTTTCATCTGTGGCGGAAATACAGACTGAGTAAGTAATGGGGGCAAGGATTAAGCATAGTTTTTGAGTCATTGCCTAAAAAATTCTCCGCAGATATTTCCTTTATGACCGCAAGCTCCTCTCTGATCTAAGTCGATGTGGATGGGAGGCTCTGAAAGCCTTTTACACGACCGGCGTGCGGGAATCAAAGGCTGTGCCCGGTGCGGTTGTCGCCATACAGACATTCGGAGATTTTCCACTGGGATTTCACCCCCACCTGCATATCCTTGTTTCTGACGGTTGCTTTCATGACAACGATATGTTTTCCGTCTCTTCTACCGTTGACACCAAAACTCTGGAGCAAATATTCCGGCACAAGGTGCTCAAGATGCTTCTAAAAAAGGGCAAGATCACACAGGATATGATCTCGCTGTTGGATAAGTGGCGCCACTCAGGCTTCAATGTGTTCTGCGGTCCCAGGATCCGGCCCGGTGATGAAGAGGCCATGGAGAACCTGGCCCGGTATATTATCCGCGCATCCTTTTCCCAGGAGAGGATGACATACCTGCCTGAAGAGGCCAAGGTTGTCTATAAATCAAAGGACGGGAACGAAGAGAAGGTCTTCGAGGCCCTTGAGTGGTTGGCCGCCATGTGCTCGCATGTCCCGAATAAAGGCGAGCAGATGGTAAGGTATTATGGATACTACAGCAATGCATCTCGTGGAAAAAGGAAAAAGCACGATCAGGACGACATCATACCCTCCATCCTCGAACCGGATGGATCATCAAAGGAGCACAGAAAAAACTGGGCCCGCCTTATCCAAAAAATATACGAAACTGATCCCCTTTGCTGCCCCCTGTGCCAGGGCCGGATGAAGATGATCTCGGTAATAGAGCAGCATGAAATAGTGAAGATAATACTCAAACACCTGGGATTATGGGAAGTGAAGGCAAGGCTACCACCTAAAACCAACGCCCCACAGCCAGATGTCCATATAGATAAATCAGATTCTCAGGTACCACCCTGTGAGGATTATCTCTTTCGCGATCCTGAATATCCAATTGAGGCATATATCTGATGGCATTTTTAAAAACGGCCTAAGAATCTAATGCCGTGGTGTGTCCTGATAAGGCAGAAAGTGTGTAAATATCCTATGATTTCGATTTCTTGATGGTCCTATCTTTCTCCAAGGTATATTCCGGAAGAACCTCTGAACTCCCCTCCATACTTATGTCGCATATGTTGTGGTTACTTTTTGCTTGACTCACAAGGGGAATTTCCATATAGTCCTTCCCTGAGAAAGCAATACCTTATCAACTCCATATAGTCCTTCCCTGAGAAAGCAATACCTTATCAACTTAACTTCTAGCATGGTTATTGCTGACAATAATCATACTTGCCGGTGTTCTTCATGAACACCAGGCACAGTGCCGCGTTCTGTTTGTATAATATCATTGTATTCCACCCATAAGTCCATTGGACGGTAAACAGAAAGGAGGAGTTATGAAAAATAATAAAAAACAGATCATCAGGGGAATTTCTATTCTTATTGCCATACTGCTGAGTTGTTTTTTGGTGAACGGCAACCTGTATGCCTTGGAAAAACCCGTCTGGGAATCCTGGAAATTTCCAAGCAAACCCGTCCGTGGTGGAGATTACAGCATAGCGGCCACAGTGGACATCGGGCTGATGAACCCCCACCATTGGCCGGTCATGAACTGGGATTTGATCGATATGCTTTTTGACCAGTACGTTGTGGCTGCAGAGTCAGC
>JACNIU010000499.1 GCA_014382905.1 Desulfobacterales bacterium | reverse complement strand
CCGTTACGCCTCCTGTGTGCTGGGCCGCGAAGATTGCTTATCCATCAGACCATCCAATGACCCCGGAATAATTGACAGCGAGTTGAGACTGGTTTCAGAAATGAGGCTCCTTCTGAAGGTGAAGGGGTTTTTTTTCTTTTCGGAATTGGAAAAGATAACCCCCGTTTTAAAAAGATCCCTTGTTGACGGATCCTGTCTGGACCCGGACGGACTCTTATCTGTTCTCCGGGTACTGGAAGCCTCTCACCGATCAAAGAAGTTTATCGAGGCCAATAAATCGTTGTGCCCGGGAATCCACGGGCTTGTCCGGGAAATGCCAAGCTGTAATCCGTTGACCGAGAGGCTGAAAGGGGCCATTTCTCGAGATGGGGCCATCAAGGACTCGGCGAGTCCTGTCTTGAAGAAAATCAGGGAAAAGAAGGTACGGCAAAGACTTGAGCTTCAAGAAAGGCTGCAGGGTATCCAGAGATCGATCCAGGTAAAGGGTGACGGGAAGGATACCCCCGCGACAATCCGTGACGGCAGGTATGTTATCCCGCTCAGGACCGACCATCGATCTCGAATCGAAGGGATCATCCACGACTATTCCCAGACCCGGACCACCTGCTTTATCGAACCGGTTGAGGTAATCCAAGACAATAACCGGATGGCGGAATTGGGGCAGGAAGAGAAGGCAGAGGAGTACAGGATATTGGCCCGTTTGACCGCCATGGTGAGAGATTTAGCAGGTGACCTGGAATGCTGTCAGTCTTTGATCGCCAGACTTGACGGGCTTTACGCAAGGGCAGGGTTCAGTGAAGATTTTTCCTGTGTGAGACCCGAGATGGCCGAAGACCGGGGTGTTGAACTTAGGGGGGCCATGAATCCGATTCTTCTTTCCCTGGCCTTGGATAAGAGAAAGACAGATGCAAGCCAAGACCTCCCCGTACCTGTGGATATAAGGTTGGATCACGATCGAAACGTATTGATAATTTCAGGACCTAACCGGGGCGGAAAGACCGTTGCGTTAAAGACGTTGGGGGTATTGAGTCTCATGGCCCAGACCGGCATCCATATCCCCGCGGAGGAAGGGAGTCGTCTGCCTATCTTTGATCAAATCATGGCTGATATCGGGGATGATCAAGATATAGAAAATGGCCTTAGCACCTTTTCGGCTCACGCGGCGCACTTGAAGTATATCTTGGAGAATGCGGACCAGAGGAGCCTCGTCATTGTTGATGAACCGGGCATGGGCACCGACCCGAATGAAGGGGCTGCCCTTACCATGGCCGCTTTGAACTGTCTTGCCGGCCTGGGGGCATGTGTGACAGTGTCCACCCACCTGAACAGGTTGAAGACGTATGCCCTTTTGAATGAACGGGCCGTCAATGCCTCTGCGGCGTTCGATAAGGGGAAAAATTGCCCCACCTTCAGGCTGAACTACGGCTCTCCCGGTGTGAGCCACGCGCTGGAGATCGCCCGAGATGTGGGGGTGCCCACGAACATCCTTGAAGACGCCAAGGGCTATCTGGACAAAGATGAAGTCCATCTAAATCGGCTCATAGATAAGCTGAATCGCCTCAAAATGGAAGCCGAATTCGAGAAGAAAGAAGCAGGGGATAGCAAAAGAGGGTATCTTTCTGCCACCCGGAGGTTAAAGGAGCGGCTCGTTGAGCTGGATGAAGAGAAAAGGTGTCTTATGAAGGCCAAGAAGGCTGAGGCAGAGGAGGTAATAAAAGAGACGCAAGCCGAGTTCAAAGAGGCCATAAACCTCTTGAAGAGTGGGGCCTCGCAGTCCCAGGCAACCAAAAGGTACAGAGAGGCAACCCACAATTTATTGGGTCAATTTGCCCCGGGGGGTGACAAAGGGCATTTTACCGCTCCCGGAGACCTTCAGGCAGGGCAATCCGTCTTTTACAAGACACTCGGGCAGAAAGGGGTTGTCAAGTCAGTGGATCTGCCGGCCGGGCGTGCCCAGGTCATACTTGGTAATGTTACTGTCTCTTGCGAGATTGAGGATCTGGAGATGATACAAGCTACCCAGGGGCACAGTTCTTATGAGGCGGTCGGAACTGTCTCCTGGGAATCCAAGAGGCATCCACTGAGAGAGGTGAATGTGATTGGATACAGGGTGGACGATGCCATTCCCCTGATTGACAAGAGCATAGACCGGGCCCTGGTGGAAGGAGATTTGACCCTCAGGGTCATCCATGGATTCGGGACAGGAAGGTTGAGGGAGGCCATCCGCGCTCATCTCAAGGAAGTACCTTTTGTAAAAAGGATTGGTGGTGCGGATTCAAAATTCGGTGGTGAAGCAATAACAGTTGTAGAGCTGTGATGACTTCTTATCAGTCTGCAAAGGAAGAGATAAAGAACACGGCCGATATCGTGGAACTTATTGGCCAGTATGTGCAGCTTCGGAAGGCCGGCCGGAACCATGTGGGACTTTGCCCATTCCACGCTGAAAAGGATCCCTCCTTTACGGTCAGCCCGGAGAAACATACGTTTCATTGCTTTGGATGCAAGAAAGGCGGAGATATCTTTTCCTTTTGGATGGAATACCATGGCGCCACCTTTCCAGAGGCCCTGAGGGACCTGGCAGAGCGGTATAATATCACCATTTCAGAAGGGTTTTCTCAGGCCGCAGAAAGGCAGAAGGCGGCAAAGAGAGAGGGGCTTTATAGAATTAATGAGAAGACAGCTGCCTATTTTCAGAAGACACTTAAGCATCCTGCCAAAGGGAAAGCCGCCAGGGATTATCTCAAAAAGAGGTCTATCCCAGGGGAAATAGTTGCTGAGTTTCGTCTGGGATATGCACCTGATGAATGGGATGGACTGGTAAAAGACCTCAGGGGCCATCACATGGACCTGAATGGCGCTGTTGAGGCGGGTGTTATTGTCCCAGGCAAAAAAGGGGGGTATTATGATCGATTCAGGGGCCGGATCATATTCCCCATATTTGACCTTAGAAGGGGTGAGCGGGTTGTGGGGTTTGGCGGCAGGGTACTGGATGAGAGCCTTCCCAAGTATCTAAACACACCCGAGACGCCCATCTTCCATAAAGGGAGGTCTCTCTATGGCCTCCATTCCAGCCATGCGGTGATTCGGGAAAGGGAAAGGGCCGTCGTTGTTGAAGGCTACATGGACCTTTTGGCATTAAAAGGGCACG
>JACNIU010000197.1 GCA_014382905.1 Desulfobacterales bacterium | reverse complement strand
GCTTCGTAAGCCCTGTGGCGCAGTACGCTTAGAGGGACGGGGACTGCCGGAAAGGATCTTAGTCGTTTATGGTATTGATGGGCAATTCCATGCCTTCAAAAACCGTTGTCCCCACATGGGAAGGCGGCTTGACCCGGTTGCGGGCAGTGCGGCTGTTCGCTGTTGTAGTTTATCCAGATCTACATTTGACTATACCGGTAATGTAATGTCAGGACCAGCAAAAGAACCTTTAAGAAAATTCCGGGTAGAAACTAAGAAGTGCAAGGTGATTATCTGGTTAAAATAGCCGAAGATGAGACTCGGATCTGAAAAAATCAACTGATATGCATTCCTGGAAGACAAAGGCTTTACCGTCTCCCAGATAAAGGGGTAGGCCCTGCAGATCGTACTGGGGTCTAAAAAATATAATGATGAAACCAGCAAACAGAATTCCCATCTCCTCAATCATCTTAGATGAAGAGATCTATCCAAGAAAAGGGATTGATCAGAAGCGGGTCGGCATATTTGCGGAGAATATCAGGGATGGCTTTAAGTTTGATCCTATCGAGGTCGAACCCGATCCTGACAGGCCCGGGGGTGGGCCATGGGGGACGGGTATTGATTTATTGACATAGATCATCCCATCACCTTGAGTTGCTTTTCTTTCACGATTTTTTCGCCCCGTTTTACCGATTGGCTGGCCGTGGGTTGTGAAATGCCAAGCCGTTTGGAAAGCTCCAAGGTGCTGATGCCAAGTTCCCGTGCTGCCCAGTAACATAGCACGCTGCGAGCTTCAACCGTGTCCGGATACCTTCCCGGTCGCGTAACGATATCCTGGTCTACACCAAATAGGGTTGCCACCTGGCCAACCAGCCAATCAAAATCATAGCCCTTGGCCTGATAGTGGTAGCGACGTTCAAGTTGCTGCTGGCAGCTTTCTAAAACCTCCTGGACGAAATTGCCATCCCCCAGGATACGTTCATCTCCTTTAATTCGGTCTTTGGTTCCACGCAACGCTTTGGCGGAAACCCACCCGCCCAAGCTCCGTATTAAACCGCCGCCAACCAATTCAGGTCTTTTGCCGTCGCTGACACCTTCCTCTACAAATTTGCTGTATAAACGCCGCGCCTCAGATACCTTCTGCCCGAATAAGGACAATACATATTCCGTGTTTTGCCAATCATTGTTACATTTTCCCATTAAAGCACAATGCCCACCATAGGAAAACCTCTTTAAGCTCTTATAGTCCGGCACAAGCCTGGCACGCAAGGGGTTTAGATGAATGTAACGTACCAACTCCAGTAAATAAGGGTCCTGCTGGCAAAGAATTGACTTGTATCGATTCTGAAAAAGATGGCCATGGCGACGATGCCGCCGATTGAATTGAATAGCATAGCCCGTCAAAAGCCTTCTCATGACGGTGGCAATCGGCGTAAGACCAGTACGCATCAAAATGTGCACATGGTTGGGTATCATCGCCCATGCAAAACAATCGGTATGCGTCTCAATCAACACCTTGCCGAGCCGGTTTACAAAGGATGCGCGATCGACATCGTCCCAAAAGATTTTCCGGCGCTCGATTCCACGCACGATGATGTGGTGAAGCGCACCCGCAGCATCAATTCTGGCTTTTCGTGGCATACCAAATACAATTAACAGGCAAATTTAATCATGTCAATCAATATATCAATACCCGTCCCCCCGTCCCCCATCCTGATCGTTTCCGGAGACAGGCATCTCCTTGATCCGGAAAGCTTCAACAATATCCAGATTGTCACCCAGAGGAAAGGCGCGCTGATCATCGTAAGGCTGCAACATACCACGCCTGTGCCCTCCGTTTTGAGTAATTGCGCCAGCGCGATGCCGAAAAGGTCGTTAGAAGTGTCCTGGATGTAGAAGACCGATGTTGATTCAAAATGGAAAGAGAGTTATAATAGGTTCCAAGTTACTACGAGAACTCAATGCAAATATGATGCGTTTATTGAAGACAGAGTATTCCTTCCCCATTTTACTGCTGACAGGCGTTTTTCTCGTCATGACACAACACGCTGATGCAGATGTATTGAAGGGGTTGCAGGCGAACCTGCCGTCCAAGATAATGGACTGGTCAGCGGAACCCGGAGACCGGATATTCGACCGGAATACCATATTTGACTACATCAACGGCGGTGCAGAGGTTTACAAGGCATACAATATGCAACAATGCCTTTCCCGGCGATACCTTACACCGGATGGGCCGGCCATCGTACTGGATATCTTCGATATGGGGAGATCAGAAGATGCCTTTGGGGTGTTCACCCATGATACCAACGGGGAGTTCATAAAGCTGGGACAGGATGCCCGCCTCCAGCCGGGATGGCTCTGTTTCTGGAAAGACCGGTTCTTCATCTCCCTATATACGGAAAAAGAGACGCCTGCTGCCAGGAAAGCCGTGAGAGAGTTAGGAAGACAGGTGGCGGGCCAGATCAGGACCGAGGGCCCCCGGCCCCCGATCCTGTCGGAACTGCCACCCGGGGGATTGCAGCGTGAGACGGTTCGCTATCTGCATGATCCGGTTGTCCTGAACTACCACTATTATCTGTCAGACGAAAACCTGCTGAACATATCCAAAGATACAGATGTGGCACTTGCGAGTTACCAGCGTGACAGAGAATCGGCCCTGTTGCTTCTGATAAAATATCCTGACCCGAAAACAGCGGACAGATCCCTGATGCGCTTCTTAAACCATTATCTTCCTGATGCAGATCGGAGCGATTCCGCTTTGCTGGAAAACGGGAAGTGGGCCTCGGGCAGGATGAGAGGGAATTTGGTGGCAATTGTTCTGGAGGCTGGCAGTCGGGATTTTGCTGACCGTCTCTTAATCCGGGTATTTGAGAGGAAGTAAACAGAAGGAGAAAAGCGCCATGTCGGAGAATACGAAACTCATAACCCGCAGGGACTTCATCCGTACAGGTTCCTGCGCAATGGCTGGCGGGTTTATGGGGTTGCCGCTCCTCAGCGAGGCAATTGCCAAGACAGCCGAAAAGAGCCGGGTGGTGCTGATCAGGGATGAGCGAGTGTTTCAGGGTTCAGGATCTTTTGATCAGGGTATTATGGAGAAGATGTTAGATCAGGCGGTAATAAACCTTCTGGGCGTTCAACGTCCAGCAGAAGCCTGGCGGCAGTTGGTGAAATCTGAGGATGTGGTAGGGGTTAAAAGCAATGTCTGGGGTCCGTTGCCGACCCCGCCGGACTTGGAGGACACAATTGTCTCGCGTTTGACAGAAGCAGGCGTTCAGCAGCAGAACATCGCTGTTGACGATCGAGGGGTCCGGGAAGATCCGGTTTTCCGGAAGTGCACTGCCCTGATAAACATACGACCTATGCGGACGCACCACTGGTCCGGTCTGGGCACGCTCCTGAAAAATTACATCATGTTTGTCCCTTCACCTTATACGTATCACGGAAATTCATGCGAGCGGCTGGGTGCCATCTGGAACGAACCGCATCTTAAAGGGAAAACCCGTCTGAATATCCTTGTGATGTTGACCCCGTTGTTTCATGGTGTGGGGCCACACCATTACAGCGGAAAATATATCTGGCCATACGGTGGGCTGATCATAAGCAGGGATCCGGTGGCGGCAGATGCCACCGGCGCCCGGGTTATACAGGCCAAACGAAATCAATACTTTAAAAAGGACACGCCCATCAGCCCTCGGCCCCTCCACATTGAGGCCGCTGATGTCAAATTCGGGATCGGTAACAGCCATCCGGATCGGATCAACCTCATCAGGATAGGCTGGGAAACGGACATGTTGATTTGAAAATTCACAGCGAGCGCATTCCCCGCAGCTTGCTGCGGGGTTCTTCAATACGCCTCTTCGTTACGACACCCTGGCCTATGTCGGGGGGCTTTATGGTTTCGGCTTTGCCAGCAAAGGGCACTGTCCCCTTAAGGACTTTGACCCGGGACGCGTCTACGGCACCCGTTTTACGACCCGATGGTACACCCCCAACATCCACCGGGCCTCTTTTATGCTGCCCTCATTTCTGGAAAAAAACCTTGCAGGCATTTTAGACCCCTTAAAGTGGCAGAAGGGGAAATCTGACCTTTTTCCGGTTCATGAGAGCACATGGGAGGTATCATGACTGCAGTAAACGAGAGACAGCGGTTTATGGGAACATTACTGGGAGGTGGGGCAGACCGGTTTCCCTTCTTTGATCTTGATCCTGACGAAGAAACGGTCGAGAGATGGCGCAGGGAGGGGCTTCCTAAGGAAAAATCGGTCGCAGAGGTTTTCAACCTGGAGCTACACCATTCCGTGGGGCTCACCATCCGGAGTTACCCCTACTTCCAGAAGGCCCCTGATCTGCTTACGGATCCATCTTCTTTTGCCCGGCACTATAATCCCGATGATCCTTCGCGCTACGCGCCGGACTTTGTTGAACACTGCGAGCGGCTTGCGCGAGAAGGGCGGGTCGTTTATGTGGATGCGTCCGGGGGCGGCCTTTTGCAGATGTTGGGCGTGGGGGACTGGAAATCGCTGGTCCCTGCCGCGTTAGCCCTCATAGAAAAGCCCCTGATGGTGGCTGATCTGCTCGACAGGACCACGGATTTCTACTGTGTTTGCCTGGAGCGCGTACTTTCACAGGTGTCGGTCGATTATGCAGCGTTTTATGAACCGATCGCCTCCAACACCGGACCGGTGATCTCCCCGGCCATGTTTGAACGATTTGCAGTGCCCGGATACAGAAAGGTCTTGGGCCTTTTAGAGAAATTTGCAGTCCCGCTCCGCATCTTATGCACCACCGGCGGCAACCTGACCTTGCTTCTTCCCCCCCTGATCGAGGCCGGGATCAACGGTCTGTGGATAAGCAATATCCGGGATGCGGGCATGGAATACGCGGCGCTTCGCAATGCCTTTGGTCCGGGTCTTGCGTTGATCGGCGGTATCGACTCGGGCGCCCTGAGTCAGGACGAAAATGCGGTGCGTAAGACGGTGGAAGAGATCGTGCCTCCCCTGCTTGAAAGCGGCCGCTACCTCCCCTGCCTCGACGACAGGCCCAGAAGTAACGTCCCCTTCGCCCAGTATCGATTGTTCCGTCAACTTCTTGAGGAGATCGCAGCTAAGCCCTAAGGGGTGACGGGGTTCAGAGCTGAAGTTCAACGCCGATTTCGATAACCTGGTTTGCGGGGATGCTGAAAAACGAGGCGGCATCCATGGCATTGCGCGACATAAACAAGAAAAGACTTGCGCGCCAGCGGCTCATCTTGGGATCTTTACCAATAAAAAGTTTCTCCCGGCCCAGAAAGAAACTTGCGTTTTCTATCTTGAATTCCAGCCCCTTTTCATATGCCAGTGCAAGAATCGTATCGTACTTCGGCTCTTCCATAAACCCGTAATGGGCAATGATTCTGTGGAACCCGCCTTTTAGGTTTTCAACCTCAACCTTGTCTAAACTTGGGGTTCGGGGGATGTCTTCTGTCTTGAAATGGAGGAAGATAATCTCTGAGTGCAGGATCTTGTTATGATTCAGGTTATGTATCAGGGCTGCGGGCACAATGTCGGGATTCCCGGTGAGGAAAACGGCCTGGCCTCTGATCCTTTGGGGAGGATTGCTTTCAAGTGTCTTTTTGAATTCACCAAACGGCAGAGTAAGATTTTTCAGTTGATCGGATAGGATTGTGCGACCCTGTTTCCATGTCAACATGAGTGTAAAGATGATGGCAGCAATGACCAACGGAAACCAGGCGCCGTGCAAGATCTTGGTGATGTTGGCGCAGAAAAAGGAAAAATCTATTAGAAAAAAAAGACCTGTTAGCATTCCTGCCCGCAACATACTCCATCCCCACCTCTCTCTGGCAAGTACATAGAAAAGGATTGTGGTGGTCAGCATGGTCGACGTTACGGCGACGCCATAGGCAGCCGCAAGCTTGCTCGAAGATTGGAAGCCGATGACAAGACCGATGGTGCATGCCATGAGCAACCAGTTCACCGAAGGCACATAAATCTGACCGATATGGGCGGCAGAGGTATGGGTAATCCTCATACGGGGAAGGTACCCTAATTGGATTGCCTGCCAGGTGAGGGAAAAGGCGCCTGTAATAATGGCTTGAGAAGCGATAATTGTTGCGGTAGTGGATAGGATTACCATCGGTGCCATCGCCCAGGAAGGAACAAGGGCATAAAACGGATGGTGGGCCTCCTGGGGGCTGTTGACCAGGAGCGCTCCCTGACCGAAGTAGTTCAGGACAAGAGCCGGCAGCACCAGGCCGATCCAAGCTAACCGAATCGGGCGTTTTCCGAAGTGGCCCATGTCGGCATAGAGTGCTTCTGCTCCGGTAACTACGAGAAAAACAGCACCCAGAACGACAAAGCCGTGCAGCTTGTTGAGCAGGAGAAATTCGACTGCATACCAGGGAGAAACTGCAAGAAGAACCTGCGGATAACGGACGATCTGGAGACATCCAAGAACGGCGAGAACGATGAACCATATGAGGATAACCGGTCCAAAAAGACCCCCCACCCGTGCGGTGCCCCGATGCTGTAAAAGAAAGAGGCCACTTAGAATCACAATGGTCAGAGGAACAATGTAGGGCCTCAAAACTGGTGTGATGATCCGGACGCCTTCTACGGCGCTCAGTACGGAAATGGCAGGGGTGATCATGCCGTCCCCGTAGAGGAGACAGGCAGCAAAGATACCGGTCAGCAGAAGGCCCCACCGGGAGGTTTTTCTGCTTCCGTTATCTTGCCTGACCAGCGCGGTCAGGGCGAGGACGCCGCCTTCCCCGTGGTTATCTGCTCTCAAAATAAAGATCAGATACTTGAGTGTAACGATAATCAGCAGTGCCCAGAACAGGAGAGAAAGAATTCCAAAGACATTCCCCTGTGTCACGGCGATCCCATACTCTCCGTGGAAACATTCGCGAATGGCATAAAGGGGGCTGGTACCGATGTCGCCAAAGACAACCCCCAATCCGGTTAATGACAGGCGCGCAAGTTGCGATCCGCTCAAATCTTTCCGGGAGCCATGCATATCGGTTTTTTCCGGGTACGTTCCGCGGGCTTGGTCAGATCTAATCATGACTCACTTGATTCTGAGTCTGCTCTTCTTTGATAAGTTGATATTGATGGCGATTCCTGGTAAAATCTATCAGGACTATCGTAGCATATAACATGGAGGGAGTGGATGTTCAACGGCAAAGGACCACGGTAGGTGCTTCGCCATGAAAGCGCTGCGTTAAAGGACAGGAAGATGGGGTCAATGTTTCGAGAAGATATTTCTGATTCAAAGCGTTTTGTCATCACCATGGAGCTGGTTCCCGGGGAACAATCAAAGGGTCGTTCCGTGGATACGGTAATGTCGATTGCAGATGCCGCACTTTCTGACGGAAGGATATCAGCGGTCAGCATAACTGACAATCCCGGGGGGCATCCTTCTCTGAGCCCGGATGTTTTGGGGAAAGAGATTGTCAATATGGGGATGGATGTCATTGTCCATTTTACCTGCCGGGACCAGAACCGTGTGGGGATCGAGAGCCGTGCCCTGCAATTGGGACGTCTGGGCATCAAGAACATCTTGGCGCTGACAGGCGATTTTTCGGGAAAAGGGTTTGCCGGCCAGGGAGCACCGGTCTTTGACTTGGAGTCTGTATCCCTCTTGACGATGCTCAAGATGATGGATGAGGGGACGCTGACCCGCGGGGACAGGGAGGATTTCTTTGTCGGGTGTGCGGTTTCCCCCTTTAAGCGGACAGAAGAAGAATCCCTGTGCCAGTATTTCAAACTCCGCAAGAAAGTACGGGCTTCGGCGCGATTTGTCATAACCCAGGTGGGGTATGATGTGCGCAAATTCCACGAACTCCTGTGCGTGCAACGAGACTGGCAGATGAAGGTCCCCACGCTGGGCTCGGTGTATGTCCTTACGCCCACTGTGGCGCGAATAATGACTGAGGGAAAGGTCCCGGGGGTAGTGGTGACCCCCGCTCTTCTCAAGACGATTCAGCAGGAATGGAAAGAAAAGAGCAATGGCCGCACCGCAACCATTGAGCGTTCCGCACGGCTTGCGGTTGTCCTCAAAGGGTTAGGGTACAAGGGTGTCCATTTCGGGGGGATACATAAGCGCTTTGAGACGTTGTCGCGTATCCTTGACCGGATGGGGCGTATCGAGAAAAGGTGGCGCGATTTTGTGCCCGAGTTTGATTTTCCGCATGAAAACGGTTTCAATCTGTATGCCCGTGATCCTGCAAACGGGCTTTGCAGCAAGAAAATGAATAACCGGATGAGCGAGACCTCTCCCGTAGATAAAGCCCTTTTCCAGACCTACCGTACGATTCATCGCGCCTTTTTCAGCCATGACGCCCCTTTTGCCCCTCTGTACTCAGATCTCTGCGCCCGATTGGAGAAAAGCCCTTTTGGTTACCTGTTGGTAAAAACAGCGGAAGACATTTCCAAGAAGGCCCTCTTTTCATGTCGGGAATGCGGCGACTGCGGTATCCAGCACCTGGCGTTTTTCTGTCCTGAGTCCCAGTGCCCCAAGCACACACGGAACGGACCCTGCGGAGGCAGCAGAAATGGCATGTGCGAAGTGCATCCCGAGAGGCGATGTGTTTGGTTCAGGGCCTACAGACGGTGGGCATCCATAGATGAGTCGGATCGAATGAGTCATGACTTTGTCCCCCCACGCAACTGGGAGCTGAATCGGACGTCTTCATGGATCAACTTCCACCTCGGAAAAGATCACCAGGGGGCGCCCTTTGTAACATCGAAGGGGTGAAAATTATAACGCCCCAGGAAAGGATGGGGAGAGCAGGTAGCCACCTTTGAACATGGAGGACTTTACATCGTGTCGCATAACATATTGACGCTGTTGATGCTCTGTTCTGCTGTATGGGGTTATACCAATGGCCTCGATATCAAGGTCCGGTTCTCCCAGATTGAAGGCCTGAAACAGGGTGATCGGGTCATCTTTGAGCTGAATCACATAGGGACGGTAACCGGCACGTCTTACTCACAAGCGGGGGACTATGTTGCCGAGGTGAGAATCAAACAGAATTTCAAAAAAGCGGCTACGGAACACTCCCGCTTTTTCATTGTCACAGACCCGGCAGATAAGGCGAATAGGGCGATAGAGATGATCCGGATCAAGAAAGGAGGCCTCCCTTTAGAAGGTGGTGTTACCGTTGAGGGCGCTACCAGATTCTCTGCTTTGTTCGGTCAGATGGGGGAGGATCTTGAAAAGACGATTACAGACCTCAGAAAGCGTTTCGATCATTTCTCAGAGGATATGAAGGGCCTTCCTGAAAGCGAGGAGTTTAAGAATCTCCAGAAGGAACTCGATCGACTGTTAGAGGAGATGAAAAGATCGGGGAGCGCATTTCGAGAAAAGATGCAGAAAGAAATATTGCCCCGGCTCCAGGAAGAGCTGGAAAAACTGAAAGAAAGACTTCGGAAATTAGGGCGGGAGAAAGAGGTGGAACCGCTTGAAGTTCAAATGGAAGAGATGAGGAAAATATGAAGCTGTTAAACCTCCATCGCTGCCAGATGGGGGCGCTCAGTTACAAACCCCTTTTGACGGAAGATACATTTTCAAGAACCCACCCATATTTGAGGTGGATGCGGTCATCTTGTTCATGGCTCCAATCGGCTCTTCGACCGTGCAGGCTTAAGGTCAGGCCCTGATTTCGTATCCGCCACGTAAAGTTTGACATGGGCCGCGGAAAGCCTCTCACACATATCCGGATCAGGCATTTGATCTGTAAACAGGGCATCGACCTCCCGTATGTTGCAGAGGCGTACCATCGCCTCCCTGCCGAACTTGGTGTGATCCGCCACAAGGAAGACCTTGCGGGAATTTGCGATGATCGTCTGTCCTACACGGACTTCCCGGTAGTCAAAGTCGAGCAGACACCCGTCCGAATCGATCCCGCTCACGCTGATGACACCGAAATCGACTTTAAACTGCTGGATAAAGTCAATCGTTGCTTTTCCTGTAATACCCCGGTCCCGGCTGCGCACCACACCGCCGGCCACAATGACCTCAAAGCTTTCATTTTCACTCAAGATTGTTGCCACATTCAGGTTATTCGTGATGATCCTGAGACCCTTGTGATGAATCAGGGCGTTGGCAACTTCTTCGGTAGTGGTTCCGATGTCGATAAAAAGAGACGCGTCGTCAGGGATCTGCTTCGCCAGCAACCGGGCGATCCTTCTTTTTTCCGGCAGACACAGCACCTTTCGGGTGGTATAGGCCACATTTTCCACACTGGAAGGCAGGCCGGCCCCCCCGTGGTAACGGCGAAGCTGTCCTGCCTCGGTGAGTTCATTGATGTTCCGGCGTATGGTTTGGGGAGATACCGAAAAATTCTGGGACAGGGATTCGATGGAAACAAATCCAAGGGACTTGACAAGCTCAACGATTTTTCTGTGACGGAGAAGGACCGATTTTCCACGGGCTTTTCCGCTTTCATTCGCGTTGTTTTTGCTTCCTGACACTCCAGGACCTCCCTTATTGGATTTTCGCGCACGATGTTGGGCCCGTGGCGAATAATTCATTCATAAGATAGTATCAACAAACATCATTATAATCAACCTCCTTAAGAAAAAAGTTTCACAAACGAAAATTAGTGCCGTTATCTGGACAAAACTGCCTAAAAAATGTCGAAAGAACTATTTTGTCGGCGATTTGGTTTCGGTATCGAAAACACATTAAAAAAAAGTGTAACAAAACGCAACTTTTTTGTTGACAACATTTCATGTCTGGATATAGATATGGTTCTCAGGGTTCAGGGAGCAGCTTTTCAGACGACCACTTCGAGATTGGGGGGTTAATTGCGTACTCAGGCTCTTATCATCGGGGGTGGAATAACTGGCACCGGGCTCGCGAGGGATCTGGCCCTGCGCGGTGTTGAGTGTATTCTGGTAGAAAAGGCCGACATCAATGCGGGGGCCTCAGGCAGAAACCACGGTCTTCTTCATAGCGGAGGGCGTTACGTTGCCACCGACCCCGGAGCGGCAAGAGAGTGTCACCTTGAGAATGAAATACTCAAGCGGGTGGCACCCCACTGCATTGAAGACACAGGGGGTCTCTTTGTGGCTGTTGAGGGAGATGACGAAACCTATGCCGCGGAATTTCCTCAGCTTTGTTCCAGATGTGGGATCCCGTGCCGGCAGATTGACCCCAAGGAGGCCAGAGACCTGGAGCCGGCCCTTTCTGACAAGGTGATTGCCGCCTATCTTGTGGATGACGCGGCGATTGATCCTTTCAAGATCTCCCTTGAAAATATCGCCCAGGCCCAGGAACTGGGTACCCACCTTCTCTGCCACACAAAAGTGATTGGTTTTGAAAAAGAGAATCATCGGATCAAGGCAGTCCGTCTGGCCAATACCATTACCGGTAAAGAGAACATCGTCGAGCCTGAACAGGTGATAAATGCAGCCGGCCCCTGGTCCGCACAAGTGGCGGCCTTAGCCGGAATAGAAATACAGATGCTCTACTCAAAGGGGACCCTCCTTGTTACCGGGCACAGGGTTACAGGACATGTTATCAACCGTTTACAAAGACCCGGAGACGGGGATATCCTTGTCCCCAGCGGCACGGTTTCCCTCCTGGGGACCACCTCGGTCAGGACCGATTCTCCCGATCGGATCATCCCAACCATTGAAGAGGTGGATCTGATGGTGGACGAGGGGTCAAAGATGATCCCTGCGTTGAAAGGTATTCGTTATATCCGGTCATATGCGGGCGTCAGGCCGTTGCTGAAAATGGATTCAAATCTTGATGACCGGTCTGTGAGCCGGGGGTTCATGCTTCTGGATCATACACGTGACGGGCTGGAGAACTTCTCAACCATTCCCTCGGGAAAGCTGACCACCTACCGGTATATGGCCGAGAAAACTGCAGATCTGGTATGCAAACGGCTTGGAATTAGCGTACCGTGCCTTACGCAGACCGAACCCCTCCTTTCTTCACCTTCCGGAATGTGGACGGAACCGGCTTTGGGTCCAAGAAACTGGATCAGTAGAAATCACGATGACCCGCTTCTTTGCGAATGTGAACTTATCCCGAAAACCGTTATTGAAAGCATTGTCGGATCGATCAGCGATCATAATGGAGATATCAACCTGAGGGCTATAGGACTTCGGAGCCGGGTGGGGAAGGGGTCTTGTCAGGGGATATTCTGCGGGAAAAGAGTCTCCGCCTTTCTCTATCAGACCGGGCAGATGAAAGGCACCGAGGGTCTGGAAGATCTCAAGGCGTTCCTGCAGGAGCGCTGGCGGGGAGAGCGTCCCGTTCTTTGGCACAGCCAGATGATGCAGGCAGAGCTTAAAGAGGCCCTCTACTGCGGTTCTTTTGGCCTGGAGACGCGTGGGGGATGCCAGTAGCGATGATGCCTGAAGAAACGACTGTAGAATGTAATCTGGCAATCATCGGCTGCGGTCTTTCAGGCATGGCGGCGGCGCTCTTTGCCGCCGGAAAGGGGTTCTCCACGGTTCAGACGGGGGTCTCCGGGGGGATGATCTTTGCGAGCGGCCTTCTGGACCTGATGTGTGTCCATCCGGTAGAAAAGGGAAGCCGATGGATGGACCCCTGGGCGGCCATTGATGCTCTTTCAGATGATATCCCTGAACACCCATATGCCAGGCTGAAAAAAGAAACCATAAAGAAGGCGTTAGAGAAGGTGGTCTATTTTCTGAGGGATAATGGTCTCCCTTACCTAAAGTGTGGCGAGAATAACTCAGAGGTAATGACCCCGCTTGGAACCTCCAAGCACACCTATTATGTCCCACAAACCATGTGGGAAGGGGTCAGGGCATTTAAGGAAAAGCGCCCTTGTCTGGTAGTGGGTTTTCGTGAACTGAACGATTTCAGCGCCGCCCAGATTGCAGGGGCTTTAGGCGAGAGATGGCCCGGCCTCCGCTGGCAAGATGTGAGTCTGCAGGGGAGCGCGACAACCGCAGGACTCGTTTCAGGGGATATCATGGCCCGTGATATGGAGCTTGCAGGGAATCTGGAAAAGGTCGTCACTGAAATACGTCCGCACATCAGGGATGCCGAAACCGTAGGTATCCCGGCAATACTCGGAATGGAGCGATCCCACGAGATCGTTGAAAGACTGTCCCAGGAATTGGGGGCGCGGGTATTTGAAATCCCTACAATGCCTCTTTCAGTTCCCGGGCTCAGGTTGAATGAGGCCTTTACGCGGGGATTGTCAGACAAGGGCGTCAAGCTGTTTTTCCCAAACCGGATCATTTCATGGGAGGAGGCGGACGACGGCAACTTCCTCCTGGGTATCGGTCAGGGAGCACCCGCGAAATGGATCAGGGCCGAAGGGGTGATTCTGGCCACGGGGAGATTCTGGGCGAGAGGACTCAGGGCCGACAGGGATAGGATCAGGGAAGCACTCTTTGATCTCCCTGTCCACCAGCCGGAAGAGCGAGCAGAATGGCACCACGAGGATTTTTTGGACTTGCGGGGGCACCCGGTCAACCGGGCCGGGCTGGAAGTCGATGATCTATTCCGTCCTCTCGACCGCACCGGCGGTCCGGCATCTGAAAAGCTGTTTGCAGCCGGCTCTATCCTTGCCCACCAGGATTGGATGCGTATGAAATGCGGCTCAGGGCTGGCCGTTAGCAGCGCCTATGCCGCGGTGACTGCTTTTTCGAAAATCAGGGGATGAGCGGTCAACAGATCCGTCGCCTTGTCATGATTGCAGTATTGAGACTGTTTAGATATGAATTGACTGGCCGCCGTTATGCAGGTGGCGCAAGACCTATAGCGAGAGGATGATCATATTATGTCCTTATCTTTAGAGGGAGTCACCAAGAAGGTCGGCCGGGAAACCCACATTGACAACGTCAGCCTGTCGTTTGAGGCGGGCTCCCGCAATGTCGTACTCGGTCGGACCCTGGCTGGTAAGACATCCCTTCTTCGGTTAATGGCAGGGCTTGACCGGCCCACCTCCGGGCGGGTGGTGGTAAACGGGGAAGACGTTACGGGCAAATCGGTCCGAAAACGCCGCATCGCCATGGTCTATCAGCAGTTCATCAACTATCCCTCTCTCACCATCTATAAGAACATCGCCTCGCCCTTAAAAATTGCCAAGGTCGCAAAGTCAGAAATTGATCGACGGGTGCGCGCCACTGCCGAAATGCTCCACATTGAGGACCTGCTCGATCGGCTACCCACCGAGCTTTCCGGTGGACAGCAGCAGCGCGTCGCCATTGCCAGGGCATTAATCGGGGACGCCGAGTTGCTTTTGTTAGACGAGCCCCTGGTGAACCTGGACTATAAACTGCGTGAAGAACTGCGGGTTGAGCTTCACGATATTTTCGAAGCGCGCAAAGCGATTGTCGTTTACACCACCACCGAACCGACCGAGGCCCTGATGTTAGGGGGGAATATCGCCGTCATTGACGAGGGCCGCGTTCTGCAAACCGGTCCAACACCGGAAGTTTACCATAATCCAGCGACAACCAAAGTGGCTGAGGTCTTTAGTGATCCGCCCATCAACTTCCTGAACGGCACGATTCAAGGAGGATCTGTTAGAATGGGGCGGAATATTGAAATGCCATTGGAAAACTATATGAAATTGCTGTCTGACGGGGAGTACACCTTCGGCGTACGTTCCAATCATCTTTTTCTATCCAGAAACGGCAAGGAAGATGCGGAAATTCCGGCCAGAGTCGAATTGGCAGAGATTAACGGGTCCGAAACGTTCATTCATGCCGACTATGATGGCTTCCGGCTGGTGGTTCAGGAGAACGGGATTCGTCCTATACGGATCGGAGCCGAAATAACCATATATGTCAGCCCGTCTTGTTTTTTTGTGTACGATGAGACAGGGGCGCTGGTTGCATCACCACCCTCTCGTGAGGCTGTTGAAGGCGGACTGACATAGGAGACTGTCATGGCTCGTATTGAGTTGAATGAAGTTGCTCACAGCTATCTGCGCAAGCCCAAAAGTGAGTCGGATTATGCCCTGAAGCGTATCCATAATGTGTGGGATGACGGGGATGCATGTGCCTTGTTAGGGCCCTCGGGCTGTGGCAAAACCACCTTGCTGAACATTATTTCCGGTCTGCTTACCCCCAGCAGGGGGCGGGTCATGTTCGATGGGAAGGATGTCACAGAATTGCCGCCGGAAAAACGTAACATTGCCCAGGTCTTTCAGTTTCCGGTTTTGTATGACACCATGTCGGTTTTCAACAATCTGGCATTTCCCTTGCGCAATCGAGGGCTCAGCGAAATCAAAATAAAGGAACGTGTCCTGGAAGTAGCCGAAATCCTTGATCTGACCCCTTTTCTCAACAAGAGAGCAGAAGGATTGGCTGCCGATGCCAAGCAGAAAATCTCATTGGGCCGTGGGCTGGTTCGAAGTGATGTGGCGGCCATACTTTTCGATGAGCCGTTGACGGTCATTGATCCGCAAATGAAATGGTATTTGCGGCGCAAACTAAAAGAGATCCATGAGGAATTGAAGCTGACCTTTGTTTATGTGACCCATGATCAGGTAGAAGCACTGACCTTTGCCGATCAAGTGGCGGTGATGTTCGAAGGAGAAATCGTACAGATCGGCTCTCCCCAGGACCTTTTTGAAAACCCGGAACACAGGTTTGTGGGGTATTTCATAGGGAGCCCGGGAATGAACTTCCTGGAATGTACCATAGAGGGAAATGAAGCAAGGGTCGATGGCGCCGGCATTGTTCTGGACGAGGAGACAGCGGCAAAAGGACGTAAAGCCCAGGGAAAGCTGGAACTTGGGATACGGCCCATGTTTTTAGAGGTACATGCAGGGTCCGGTGACGGCAGGGTGAAGGCCCGGGTCAAGCTGGTTGAAGATCTGGGCAGTTACAGGATTGTAGCTCTTACGCTGGCGGGTCAAACCTTGAAGGTCAGCCTGCCTGAAGACAAACCGGTTCCCGAGGGCGAGGTTTGGCTTGCCTTCCCGCCGAAATGGATCAGGCTGTTTTCAGACGGACGGTTGATTAAG
Source organism: Desulfobacterales bacterium (assembly GCA_014382905.1). Classification (GTDB taxonomy): domain Bacteria; phylum Desulfobacterota; class DSM-4660; order Desulfatiglandales; family Desulfatiglandaceae; genus JACNIU01. The sequence continues at coordinate 110 of JACNIU010000197.1, read as the reverse complement.
TAGACACCTTCAATTACAAAGGGTATTGTCATGGAAAAATGGCCAAATAACAGGGCCTGGTTACTGGTGCTGCCGGTTTTTGTCATCGTTGCCTTCAGTGCCATCATTCC
>JACNIU010000373.1 GCA_014382905.1 Desulfobacterales bacterium | reverse complement strand
GTTTTTCAGAAGCCGCCAGCGGACCTTTTGTCAGGAGTTCGTATCATGCCGAGGCCCTCTATCAGCCCACGAACCCCCTCTATTCTTGACACCCCACTATTTCTCCCCTATACTTCCTTCGTCCTGTCGGGAAGCCCACAGTCACCCGGCTACGGCATTAATGCTTGTGTGATCATGTTGAGAGGAGGTTAAAATGAGTTTTGACGCAAATAATTTCAGAGATGTTGATCCGGGCGAACGGGTCCTGATGGGCCCGGGTCCAAGCGATGTTCCTGTTCGTGTCCTGCGGGCCATGTCTGCACCGTGTATCGGCCACCTTGATCCGGTTTTTCTGTCCATCATGGATGAAACCCAGCGTCTGCTCCGGTTTCTCTTCCAGACGGAAAATGCACTGACCATACCGGTCTCCGGGACCGGAAGCGCCGGCATGGAGACCTGTTTTGTCAACCTGGTCGAGCCGGGAGACGAGGTGGTCGTCTGCGTGAACGGTGTTTTCGGGACCCGGATGTCTGACATCGTCAACCGGTTAGGCGGCAAACTGATCCGGGTGGACGCTGAGTGGGGAAAGACGATTGATCCGGATGCAGTGCGTCAGGCCGTGAAGGGGAAGCATCCAAAGGTCCTCGCGGTGGTCCATGCCGAGACCTCCACCGGCGTCTGCCAGCCCCTCGGAGACCTTTGTACGATTGCAAAGGAATCCGGTGCCCTCTTCCTTGTGGATATGGTGACATCCTTGGCCGGTATGGAGGTCGGCCTGGACAGGATGGGGATCGATGCGGCCTACAGCGGGACCCAGAAGTGTATCTCCTGCCCGCCCGGCCTTTCCCCGATCTCATTCAGCGCTGCTGCCATGGAGGCCCTGAAAAACCGGAAAAGCCCGGTTGCAAGCTGGTATCTTGACATGAGTATGGTCAGCAGTTACTGGGGAGCGGACAGGAAATACCACCATACGGCCCCTATCAATATGATTTATGCGCTCCGGGAGGCCCTCCGCATCATTGCAGAAGAGGGGCTTGAGGCCCGGTTTGCCAGGCATCTTCTGAACCACAGGGCACTCGTCGCAGGGATAGAGGCGATGGGGCTGTCCATGCTCGTCGCCGAAGGGGAACGGCTCCCGATGCTCAACGCCATCCGTATCCCGGAAGGGGCCGACGACCTGAAGGTCCGCAAGGCCTTGTTGAATGATTTTGGTATGGAGATCGGCGGGGGGTTAGGCGCTCTTGCAGGCAAGATATGGCGGGTAGGTCTGATGGGCCATACGTCTCGCCGCAGGAATGTCTTCCTTTTTCTCTCGGCCTTAGAGACAATCCTCAAGGCCCAGGCTGTAGATGTCCGTCCGGTGGCGCTTGAAGCGGCTTCTTCCATATATTAGCAGAGATGTGGTGAAGGGGCGCCCCGGGGAACACCTTAGTGCGGATGGGTGACCGCTGTTTTTTTGGATTCGATGGTGGCCTTTTTGTCCGTGCGGTCATCGATTTTTAGATCGATGACGACCCGGCGCGCCCCTTCGGCCACGTGGGCCGCGTGGATCTTTTTTACAAGATCGAACAAAGCGTCCAGGTCCGGCACCTCGATGGTGGTGCCCATGCCTCCGATTTCATACGTGTAGCCGGAACCTTCTATGACGGCGACACCCTTTTTGACAAATCGGCTCAGGCTTGTTCCTTCACCGATGGGATAAACTGAGATTTGTGCGATCATTTCCTGCCTCCTTGTCAATTCATGGCTTCAACTACCATCTCTGTCAGATCCTTTACATTGAGATTCATCTTCTGCCGGCGTGCCCGGGTGGCAACGGTCCTGAGGCATTGCTGACAGGCGGACACCACCGTATCCGCCCCGGTCTCCGCAATCTCGTCCAACTTCATCTGGGCCACCCTGGCTGACAGGTCCGGGTTTACCATTTCCACATTGCCGCCACCGCCGCAGCAGACAGACAACTGCCGGTTGTTGGCAAGTTCCACTAATCGAATGCCGGGGATGGCCTTGAGCACTTCGCGGGGTTCTTCAAAGACACCGCTGTTTCGCCCCAGGTCGCAGGGGTCATGATAGGTAACGGTGGCGTTGATCCCCTTGAGGGTGATACGCCCATCTTTGATCATCCGGTCCAACATCTGGCTCGCATGATAGAGTTCCACATCCGGCTGATAAAGGTTCTTCCAGGTGTGGAAGCAGGAGGGGCAGGTAAACACAATCGCTTTGGCGCCCACGTCTCTTATCTTTTCGAGGTTGTGATCCATCAGGGATCTCACCTTGTCCGGCATACCGGCGCCGATCAGGGGAAAACCGCAGCACCATTCTTCCCCGCCTAAAATGGCGAAGTCCACCCCGCCTTTCTGCATGATGCGCGCCATGTTGGCGGGTATCTTCTGGGCCATCGGGAAAAACGAGGCCACGCAACCTACAAAGAAGATAACGTCCGCATGTTTCTTTTCAAATGCCTGATCGGGCAGGCCCTTGATCAATTCCTGCCATTCACCCCGCTCCTCGTTGTCATCATCTGATATGTTGTGTTCCGATTCAAGGAATTTTGCGACCCGGTCCGCGATTTTCGGATAGAGATCCCCGGCCACCTGGCATTCCCGGTCACGAAAGATAAGATCTTTGGTTACCACTCCGGATAGACAGACCTGGGTGCATGCCCCGCATCCCAGGCAACTGAAGATCGATTGTTCGGTGTCCCCGCTCAACGGAAGCTTTCCCTCTATAACGGCCCGGGTAATGGCATTTCTTCCTCTGGGTGAGGCGGATTCTTTTTTCTCTACCTTATAGACAGGGCAGTTGGGGAGGCAGAATCCGCACCGGTTGCACTTGGCCACCTCATCATAAGAAAGTTTTTTCAACTGGACAATATTCATAGGGTTGCACCTCTTCAGTTTTCTTCAATCGACAATAGTCAATCCTCAATCTTCAATCCCAAATCAAAGCCCGCCGACAAAACGTCCCGGGCTGAAGATACCGGAGGGGTCCAGTTGTTTCTTCAGGCGCTTCATCACGAGCAGATCCGATCCCGGTTCACCCCACATCTTCAGTTCTGGTTTGAGTCCGGCCGGCGCGTGCTTTACCATCAGGTTGCCGCCTGTTTCGAGACATCGGGCCAGAAGGGTCTGGGTCGCCTGAACGGTTTTTCCCCTTGCCCCGTCTCGGTTCAGGTCTTCGATCAGATGGATCAAACAGCCGCCGCTTCCGGCATGTACCAGAATCGTGTGTTCGATGTCCTTCTGGGATAAGGTTTTCTCGGCAAATGAAACGACTTCCTTCATGAGAGAAATGGGATAGCTGAGTTGCAGGGTGATAAGTCCCGCCGATATCTTTGCCACAGATGATTGAAGATGGCTGACTGTCAACCAGAAGCGCCGGTGATCGTCCTCTTTCAGACATGCATTCCCCCTTGACTCGCGGACGCGGGCCATATCCATCATTTCCTCCCGCATCCGGTTGACCGCCTGCTCAAAGGCCTCCAAGGCGACCGCTACTACATACGCGCCGGGATCGAAATCGGGTCCGTCTTTTAAACCTAAGCCTTTATAGGCGGCCGGGTTCATGATTTCCACCGCCGCCGGCAACAGGGGGGTCTCCAGGATGGCCTCTGCCAGGGCACAGCCGTCTGAAAAGGAGCCGAAGGAAAAAAGGAGAGTCTCCATTTTTTCAGGAAGGGGAAGGAGCTTGAACGTCATTTCGCACAACATACCGAGACTTCCGGCCGATCCGGTCATCAGTTTTGAGATGTCATACCCGGATACGTTCTTGACGGTCTTCCCTCCTGTTCCAACGATATCACCATTCGGCGCAACAAACCGGACCCCGAGAATCAGATCACGGGGCAACCGGTAAAGAAGGCGCCGCGGCCCGCTGGAATTGGCGGCCACAATCCCGCCGATGGTCGCCGTTTCACTGAAAGGGGGGTCCATGGGGAGGAAACATCCGCTGTTGGACCGATCGGAGCAGATAAACTCGTCCTGACTTGTGGTCAGATCCGCCAAGGGCAGGTAGCACCGATCTTCTTCTGTTGCCAGTCTTGCCTGGATATCCCTGAACTTGACCCCCGCCTCCACGGTGATCGTAAGATTGGCCGTATCAACATCCAGCATATGATTCATGCGGGAGGAACTGACCACCAGGTCCAGCCTCAAGGAGGCATTTCCCATGCCGATCTTTGAGCCGCTTCCCCGCGGGACAATGCTTAGGTTTTCCCGGTTGGCCATCTTGACCACTTCGGATACTTCCCGCCCATTTCTTGGAAATATCACCGCCCTGGGCCTCAGATTGTCCACGGCGTACTGATCAATGAAGGCCCAGTCGGTTTCAATCCTGTCCTCTCCGATTGCTTTTGAGAGCCGTGCCAGTTTTTCCTTAAATTGAGCCACGTGAAAACTCCTAAACCTTTACAGCGCCACCCTCCATGCGCTGTACGACTACTCGCCGCAGGGTTGATCCGGAATCATCTTGCCTGGATTCAGAATGTCGTCCGGGTCAAAGGCGCTTTTTATACTGCGTTCAAATTCCAGGTCTTTGTCGCTGAAAACAAAACAGGTCTCGCTGATCTTCTCGAGGCCGACCCCGTGTTCGCCGCTGATGGTTCCGCCTGCCTCAGCGCAGAGTTTCAGGATCTCCGAGGAAGCCTTCAGAACCCTTGCCTTCTCATCCGGGTCTCTGTCGTCAAACATGATGAGCGGATGCAGGTTTCCATCTCCCGCATGAAAGACATTCCCGATAGGGACATTGTATTTCCTGCCCACCTCCAGGACCTTGTTCAGGACCTCCGGGAGTCGGGTGCGCGGGACCGTCCCGTCGCAGCAGACATAGCTCGGCCTGACCTGCCCCACGGCCCCAAAGGCACCCTTGCGCCCGGCCCAGAGAACGGCGCGTTCTGCGTCATCCTTTGCCAGCTTTACCTCCCGCACATTGTTTTTCCGGCAGATTTCCATAATCCTTTCAGCGTTTCTATCCATCCCCTGGGGCATGCCATCCAGCTCAATGATGAGGACGGCTGCGGCATCCAAAGGATACCCGACCTTGATGGTCTTTTCAACGGCCCGCATGACAATGTTGTCCATCATCTCGAGGGTGGCGGGCACAATCCCTTCGGCAATGATGGCCGAAACCGTATTGGCCCCGTCCTCAATCGTATCGTAGATGGCGAGCATGGTCTTGACCGCCTCCGGGGCCTGCTCCAGCCTCAACATGATTTTGGTTACCAGGCCTAAGGTCCCTTCGCTTCCCACAAGGAGACCCTTGATATCATAGCCGGGATTGTCCTGGCATTTTCCCCCTGTCCAGATGACCGTCCCATCAGTCAGGACGACCTCCATCCCCATCACATGGTTGGTGGTCACCCCGTATTTGAGACAGTGAGGTCCGCCCGAGTTCTCACCAATGTTGCCACCGAGGGTCGAAACCTTCTGGCTTGCCGGATCCGGCTGATAGACAAACCCCTTTTTCAACACTTTGGTCTGAAAATCCAGGGTGATAACTCCCGGCTCCACAGTCGCCGTACGGTTGGGGATATCGATCTCCAAAATGTGGTTCATCCTCGAAAAATGAACCACGATCCCCCCTGCAATCGGCACGGTACCGCCGGTCAGGTTGGTCCCGGACCCTCTCCCTAAGATGGGAATTTTTTCTCTGTATGCCAGGGCCATGATCTTCGACACCTCTTCAGTGGAACCGGGCAGCACCACCACATCCGGCATGGCCCTTTCCAAAGAGGCATCATAACTGTACAAGACCAGGTCCATATCCGATGAAAGGACATATTTGGCCCCCACGATATCTTTCAAACGGTCAATGAGTCGTTGTTTGTCCAGAAGAACCCCTTTAGCCCTGGGCATTTCATTTCAGTCACTTAATGGATCCAGGCAAGATCCGCATGCAGGTGGAGAACCGTCTTGTTGCGATGACGAGTAGAGAGGGGCCTTGGAGGATCCCAAAGAAAGATGAAACTCCTTCTCAATGGATCGTACCTCGTTCACCCTGCCGGGGTCAAGGAACGTCCGATAAATGGGGGCACGCCTGTTTATTGATTTGCCGAGCAATTTCTCTTCAAGGAGGGAAAGCGCTTCAATCGACTTGTCACAGACCGGGTAGCCTCTGTCGTCGCGCGGGATAGAGGGGTCGAATGAGACTTTGGAGATATTGTTGATATCCACAAGTTTGATATTTCCAGTCCGTGTTAGTAGAAGATTGCCGATGCCCGCCAAGTCCGGGACATAATTTGCCTCCACGATCATCGCCTTGATCCTTCCCAAAATTTTATCAGCATGTTTCCGGATTTTCTGCCCCCATGTTTCAATTGTCGGGAGGGCATCTTTGATTCCTCCGGAATCGATGCGCCAGAAGAGGGATGTCAAATGATCCTTATCCAGACAGCCCCACGGATCCAGTACCTCGCCAATAACGTATTCCTGGAGCCCACAGAGGAGCGGTTCATATTTGCCTTGCAGCAGATAATCTACCAAAAATTCGTTGGATCTTGCAACATGCGCGGGTGCAAGATACGTTTCGACGATCTTCACTCGCCTCAATTCTTCTTCCGCATTCCTCAGGCTGTCAAATCTTGTCCTGAAAATCCTCAGCATTTTTAACGGCCTGGCCCTTGGAAACCACCTTATCCCCTCTCTGATTACCCCCTCTGTTTCCCTGGCCACATCCGCAGATCTCAGCACCTCCATGATGTGAGAACGCAGGCCCATGCGGTAATGTCTCCTGAATAGGAAGTCCGCCCGACCTCTGATAAAGTTTAACCGCGTTATGTCATGGTGCTCTAACCGCGGCCGATCTCTGATATCTTCAAACATCAAATCCGGGTTCCCACTTCCAATTTAAGGCTATCTATTTCCCGACACGGACTTTGCGGGTTACCATGATCAGCGTTAAAATAGATAGAACGATAGATAGAGAAACCCCAGTCAAGGCCACAAATACCGCCGGTAAGGACCAGACCTCTTTGATCCAGCCGACCAAATGGACTGCCGCGGCCCCGACCCCAAAGGTAAGGACGAATTTGGTGCCGAATGCGCTGTGTCTCAGTTGGTCCGGGGTAAAATAGGCCACAAGGGTGTTTTCAATCGGTTGCATCCCTAACAAAAAGAGCATGTAGCCCATGGTTATGAACAGGAGGGGAACATCTGTCGCATAGGCCATGGCCAAGGCCATAGGTAAGGCGAACAGGTGGAATACAAGATATGCGCGACGGGGCTCAAACCGTTCAGCGGCGAATCCGCCCAAGAACTGCCCGAGCATGCCCACCAGGAACACCAGGGATGAGAGCGCCGTGGCCGCAACATTCCTGGAGGCAGGCATCCACGCCAACCCGCCTAACCAATCGAGCAACGCCGGATTTCTAAGCTCAAAATAGGAAGGCAGAATCACGGTGACCGACCGATACGCAATGCCCCCTAACATCATGCATATACACAATATGGCAAAGCCCAGGAGAAGTCTCTTTGATCCCCGGGATTCGGTTTTCTGATTCACTTTCGGCTCGATGATAGGGAGGAACAGCATGATGACGGTACCCAGGAGATTGAGGCAGGCAAGGAAGAGAAACGCAGCCCGAATTCCATAGAAGTGGTTGATGATGCCCGCCAAAATGGGAGCCGCAGCCAGACCGGCATTGCCCGCCATGCCGTTGTATCCCAAGGCTACGCTCATCCGGCCGATCCCCCTGGAGATCAGCCCCAGGCCCGCCGGGTGATAGATGCCTGAGAAGAGGCCGAGTCCTGCCAAGCAAAGAGAAAATGCTCCGGGGGAGTCGACAAAGTACCCTGCTGCCAATCCGCACAACCCCGCACCTGCGTAGAAGACAAGCAGGAGGGGCCTGGCCCCAAGCCTGTCGCTAAGCAACCCCCATGGCAAGGCCGTCAGTCCGAACAGGAGGTACATCCAGAAAGAGAGGGCTAAGACATGACTCAGGTCCATGCCATACCTGTCCATGAGCGGCAAGACCAGGGCCGGAAACATCAGCATATTGAAATGGCTCATGAAATGGCCAAAACAGGTCGTCGTAAGAATTTTTCGCTCGTTTGGATTCATGGTGGCTTAAGAGTTGAGCGCGAGGCTTGTTAAGCGTGCATGGTTGCTGACTGTTCAGATTGACTTTTCAGATTTCAGGGAAACATATTTGTCAGCTACCGGTTTGTCAAGAATACTGCGTGTAATCCTTCGGACATTAAAGATCCGAACAACTTTTATTGTAGATTTTCCCATTTAATACTATTAAAAGAAACAATTTTTTGTTAAACTCTAAAATTTCCCGTTTTCCAATAACTGAAGGCTTATTTGCTGAAACGGGTACATGTCCTGTACCCGTCGTTAATGAATAGGGGCAACAGAAATAATGCGTCAGGCACATCTCATTGGGACAGGTTCATCAATGCCGGAAAGGATACTCTCCAACAGAGACCTTGAAGGTATCGTAGACACTTCAGATGAATGGATTATGCGGCGTAGCGGCATTAAAGAGCGTCGCATCTCTTCAAACAAAAGGAAGGAAAAGACCGGTGATTTGGCCATCCGGGCCTCTTTAAGGGCCCTGGAGATGGCTGGGGTTTCTCCAGATAAGCTGGACATGATTGTGGTTGGCACCGTGACGCCCGACCGGCAGTTCCCTTCGGTGGCATGCACGGTTCAGGAAGCGCTCAATGCCAACAATGCGGCGGCATTTGACATATCGGCCGGATGTTCCGGCTTCCTGTATGCCCTCGAAACGGTAAATAACGCCATCCGATCCGGGACCTGTGGAACCGCGCTGGTAATCGGGGCAGAGTGCCTGTCGACCATTGTAAACTGGGAGGATCGGGGGACCTGCGTGCTTCTGGCTGATGGGGCCGGTGCGACAGTGGTCAGTTCCGCCACTGAGCAGGGTGGTATCCTGTCCAGCCATCTGAAATCGGACGGCAAACTATGGGAACTCCTGTATTCCTCGTATGGGAGCTCTCATCTCCCCGAAACCCTGATGGATATGGACCAAAAACCGTTCTTCCTGAAAATGAATGGAAACCGGCTTTTCAAGAAAGCGATAGAATGCCTGTGTTCAATCTCAAGGGATGCGCTCAGGCATAACTCACTTTCCAGCGAGGAGATTGATCTCGTTGTCCCTCACCAGGCCAATATCAGGATTATCCAGGCCATGGCAAACAACCTGGATATTCCCATGGATAAGGTATATACGAACCTCCATAAATACGGGAATACCTCTTCCGCTTCCATACCGATCGCCCTGGATGAAGCCAACCGGGAAGGACTTTTGAGCAAGGGCGACAATGTGCTACTCGTCAGTTTTGGAGCAGGCCTGACCTGGGGGGCCTCAATCGTAAGATGGTCCATCTGAGCAGGAGAAGTGCCTAAAGTGAACTAAAGTGCCCAAAGGCTTTTTCTAATCATGTCCACCTACGACCGGAAATACGATGTGATCGTGGTGGGTGCGGGGCACAGCGGCTGTGAGGCTGCTCTGGCCGCATCGAGAATGGGGCATCCCACCCTCCTTTTGACCATTAATTTAGACCATATCGCTGCCATGAGCTGTAACCCCGCCATCGGTGGATTGGCCAAAGGGCATTTGGTTAAGGAGATCGACGCCCTTGGCGGTGAAATGGCCAAGAACGCTGACCAGACCGGAATACAGTTCAGACGTCTGAATACGCGAAAAGGACTGGCAGTTCAAGGTTCCAGGTCGCAGAATGACCGGGACCTCTACCGGAAACGGATGAAGTCGATTGTTGAGGCCGGGCCCAACCTGGATATCCGTCAGGCCATGGTGGACCGCCTGCTAATTAAAGATGAGCAGGTCTATGGCGTGGAAACGCATATCCATGAGAAATTTCTTTCTCGCACCGTCATCTTGACGACCGGCACCTTCCTCAGGGGGCTCATCCACATTGGGCTGGATCACTTCCCCGCGGGCCGCATGGGAGATCCCCCCTCTGTTGGCCTATCCAGGCAGTTGGAGTCTCTGGGGTTTGAGATAGGGAGGTTAAAGACCGGGACGACACCGCGCCTGAACGGGAGGACCATTGACTATGCCGGGTTAATCGTTCAGGCAGGGGATGAGGACCCGAGGCCGTTCTCCTTTACAACCACTCACATCCCGCTGCCCCAGGTGCCGTGTCATATCACCTACACCAACCAGAAAACCCACGAAGTTATCAGGGAAGGACTGGAACGTTCCCCCCTTTTCAGTGGTGTGATCAAAGGGGTTGGCGCAAGGTACTGCCCTTCCATCGAGGACAAGGTCGTCCGTTTTGCCGAAAAAGCACGTCATCAGATATTTCTTGAGCCAGAGGGCTTGAATACAACCGAGGTGTATCCCAACGGATTGGCCACGAGTCTGCCGATCGATATCCAGATCAAGATGGTACGCTCCATCCCCGGTTTGGAGAGGGCGGAGATCTTAAGGCCGGGCTATGCCATTGAATATGACTACATACATCCCCTGCAATTAAAACCGACCCAGGAGACCAAACTGGTGAAAGGTCTTTTTCATGCGGGCCAGATAAACGGGACTTCAGGCTATGAAGAGGCCGCTGCCCAGGGCCTGATGGCCGGGATCAATGCCGTGTTGAAGGTCCGCGGAGAGCCCCCCCTGATCCTTTCCAGGGCAGAGGCCTACGCCGGCGTCCTGATAGACGACCTTGTCACCAAGGGGACCGCGGAGCCATATCGCATGTTTACATCCAGGGCAGAGTATCGTCTCCTCCTGAGAGAGGATAATGCCGATTTCAGGCTCAGGGATAAGGGACATGATCTGGGGTTGGTGCCTGATGAGGTCTACAAGGGGTTTTGCAGAAAGCGGGACCTGGTAGAGGACCTCCTCATACGACTGAAAAAGACTAAATTGAGCCCGGGGGCCGGGACCCTGGATAGGCTGAAAGCGTTGGGCTCGTCGCCCATCAAGAATGTTACCTCCCTGGAGCAGATTTTGAAGCGAAGTGAAATTTTTTTCGAGGATCTCTCCTTTTTTGATCCTGGTCTCGCAGATACAGAGGAACCGGTTGCCCTGGAGGTGGAGACCCGGATAAAATATGAGGGCTATATCGATCGACAGGAACGTCAGGTGGAAAAACTGAAACGAATGGAGGAGGTCAGGCTCCCGGAGGATATGGATTACCTTGCTGTTCATGGGCTCTCCACTGAAGTGAGGGAAAAGCTTGGCAGGATCAGGCCCATCTCCCTGGGCCAGGCATCCCGGATTTCGGGGGTGACACCTGCGGCGATCATGGCGCTCCAGGTCCATCTGAAGCGGAAGACATCCTGAAATCGACTCCGGGGGGTCATTCTTCAGAGATGCGCCTGGACAGCCTCCTTGCAAATATCGCGGATTCATGTGATATTTTGTATCACTTTAGCTGTTTGAAACAAAGTTAGTGACCGTGAGGGACTCTGTCCCAAAGGACGTAAATAAGGGGATCATTTCATAGGAACGGCAGCGCGGCTTTGAAATTCGTCACAGGACAGCCCCAGAAGAAGGTGTCGATTTAAACGGGCATCGCCTCTGCCTGCCCGGAAACTGTATTGAACGTCAAGGGGGCGTTCTATAGAGTCTCAGGAGAATTTTTGTTACGTCCTTTGGGACAGAGCCCCTCACGGTCCCCCGCACCCAACGAATGATTGCTTCAAGAAGCTAAAGTGATACGATACTTTTAAAATTGGGTGAACGGATGGCTGGATGGACGCCCCGGTGAAAGGGCCCTTTGGGATTGAAATTGTGTTGACTTCTATCATAAGAGCAGGTTTTTTTCTGGTAACGGGTCTTTTGTTGTCCCTTTATGGGTGCGGGGAGGGGCCCGCGACCGGCGTGGACAAGAAGACCGAGTCGCCCAAAGACAAACGGGTCCATACCAGCCCTGTCATGGCTGCTTCACCAAAGGGTCATATGGAATATGTGGGTGTGCTGGCCGCCCACCGCAAGGTAAAGATCTCCACTGAATTAGGGGGCGCCATCGAGGAATTGTATTTTGAGAAGGGGGAGCGCGTTCGGGAGGGGATGCTCCTTGCGGAGGTCGGCACCAGCAGTGTCCGTCTGCAGGTAAGGGAGGCAGGGGCTGCAGTAGACGCGGCAGGAAGCCAACTGAAAAAGCTGGAAAAGGGGAGCAGGCCCCAGGAGATTCAGATAGCCTCGTCTGCACTGAAAGAGGCTGAGGCAGCCCTGTTTGAGGCAGAAAAGAACTACAAACGGATAAAGGAACTTCATGACATTCAAGCTGTTGCCGGGAGCAGCTACGATGCAGCCGAGAGACAGGTAGGAACGGCCAAGGCAAGGATGGAATCTGCAAAGCAGCAATTGGTCCTGGCATTGGAAGGGCCCCGCATTGAAGACATAAAGGGAGCCCAGGCCGCTCTTGCACAGGCAGAGGCGGCCCTGGCCTTGGCCGAAGACCGGTTAAGAAAATCGATACTTCGCTCCCCCTGCAACGGGATAATTGCCTTTCGGGAGGTAGAAAAGGGAGAGGTGATACCGCCCGGGACCACGATAACCGAGGTAATCGAACTGGAGCGATTGAACATAAAGATATCTCTAAGTGAAAAGGATATCCACATCCTGAAGGATCACAGGAACTTCCTTTTCACTGTCGACGCCATTCCGGGAGAGGAGTTTCCCTGCCGGGTCTTTTTCCTCTCACCTACTGCAGATCCTGTGACCAGGGCCTTCCCGTTGGAGTTGATCGTTGAGAAGCCTGATCCAAGGATGGCCGACGGAATGACCGCCAGAGTCAAGTTCCCTGTTGTGGGAGGTAAGAAGGCGATCAAGGTCCCTTCGGCCTGGCTTTCAGAAGAATACGGGAAAATAGGGCTTTATGTGGCAAAGGACGGGAAGGCCTTATTCAGGAAGGTGACCCTGGGGGCCTACTATGACAACCGGGTGGAGATCCTATCAGGTCTCGGGGATAAGGATCTGGTGATCACCAACCCCGCTGGGCTCAAGAGTGGAGATACGGTAGAAGTGAGGCAGTAGGTGTAAGGCGTTAGGCGTTAGGGAAACAACCGGGACTGTAAGCCGGTGGTCAGTGGTCAGAAATCTGAAACCCCTGTTGATTGATGATTGTTCCTTGACTTTGGACCTTGGACTTTGGACCTTGGACTTTGGACCTTGGACTTTGGATTTCCAACTTTGGACCTTGACAGGCTGCATACGCGACCTATTCATATCCGACATCCGACACCCGACATTTACTTTAGGCACTTTAGCTCACTTTAGGCATTTTAGGCACTTATACTAATATGTTCCTCACCAGATTTGGCATTCAAAGGCCTGTCGTCGTTCGGATGGTCCTGTTCCTCATCCTGATTTTCGGGATTTATTCCTACAATTCCATGCCAAGATTCCTGGATCCGGACATCACCATCGGGGAGGGTGTTGTTGTTACCGTTTGCCCGGGGTTTTCGCCTGAGGAGATGGAAAACCTGGTGACAAAGAAGATAGAGGATGAATTAAAAGGGATATCAGAGATAAGGCGTTTTGAATCCAATTCCTACGAGAGCACATCAAAGATCCACGTTTTTTTTAACACCCGTCTTTCAGAATATGAGATCGACCAGGCCATGCAGGAGGTCAGGAACGCGGTGGATCGGGTCGATGATCTCCCGGCAGAGGCCAAGGTTCCCAGGGTCATAGAGATCGACATCGCCATCTTCCCGGTTTGTATGGTGGGGTTGGCAGGCCAGATCCCCATGATGCAGTTACAGGACATCGCAGGTCAAATCGGTGATACCCTTGAAACTATCAAAGGGGTATCAGAGGTGGATATCGTGGGGGAGAGGGAAAATGAGATATGGGTGGAATTGGATCCCCATCGCATGTCCGCCTATGGCATCTCCATCCCTGACGTGGCCCAGGCAGTTGCCAGGCGCACACAAAATCTGCCGGGTGGGACTGTTGAAATGGGTGCCCACGAGACTGCCATACGGATGGTGGGCGAGCCGCGCAACCCTCAGGATTTAGGAGATATTGTGCTCAGGAGCGTGAAAGGAGGCACCGTCTACCTACGTGATATTGCCAAGATCACCCCGACCCTGGAAAAGCCCAGGACCCTCACATTTATAGACAAAAAAAATGCCCTTGTTCTCGCTGTCAAGAGAAAGAAAAACACAAACATGATCCAGATCGTGGATGATGTCAAAAGGCTCATTAAAGAGATCCCTGCCCAATATCCCGGTCTCAAGACAACCCTCTATTTCGACCAGTCCAAGGAGATCAAAAAACGGATCAAAGAACTCCAGGTCAACGGTTTACTGGGTATCATTTTGGTATTCCTTGTCCTCTGGGTCTCCATGGGTCTTCGAAATGCCATCTTTGCCTCCATCGGTATCCCGGTTGCCTTCCTGCTGACCTTCATACTTATGAAAAGTTTTGGCCTTTCCATCAACGGCCTGACCCTTTTTGGGCTGATCCTTGTCCTTGGCATTGTTGTGGACGATGCGATTGTGGTCCTTGAAAACATCTTCCGCCATTTAGAAAAAGGAAAGCCACTTGTGAAGGCCACCATCGAAGGCAGCCGACAGGTCTTAGCCCCGGTTTTAGCATCGGTAACCACAACGATGGCCGCCTTTTTCCCTATTCTCGTTATGGTGGGCGGCGTTATCGGACGGTACCTGGCCGAGCTGCCAAAAGTAGTGATCTTCGCGCTTACAGCCTCGCTTCTTGAGGTCTTTTTCATGCTCCCCTCCCATGTGGTGGAACTGACGCCGAAAAAGGGTGCGGAGACGATCAAGAAAAAGCGGTTTGATATCTTTACTCCCATCAGAAGGATCTATTATCCGTATTTGAAGGTCATTCTCCGCCATCGATATATTTCCGTTCTCTTTATCGTTCTATCCACGATCCTGGCCTTTTTTCTCTATTTCCAGACCGATTTTGTGATGTTTCCAAAAAGCGACGTTTTCCCCAGGTTTAATATCTATTTTGATCTCCCGGCCAGTTCAACTTTAGACCGATCCCGGGAGACGCTTATGGCCCTCTCCGACCTTATTAAGGAGCGTATCGGCGACGAATTAGAGGCCCCTATCGCTGTAGCGGGCATGAAAGAGGTAAATTATGAGCCGGTTCTTGGCACGCATTTCGGACTGCTGATGGTCATCTTGAAAGACGAAAAAAATAGAAAACACAGTGTTGTGGAACTGATGGAGAGGGTCAGGGAAGACGCGGGGCAGCTTCTCACCTCTCTTGGCGCCACGTCATTTGTACTGGAGAGGCTGATTGAAGGTCCCCCGGTTGGCGCCGATGTTGACCTGAAGATACAGTCCCCTGACTGGGAAAGCTCGGCCAAAATCTCCCGGTTACTGAGGGAAGAAATGGCCAAGCATAAAGGGATTGTGGACATACAGGATGATTTCTCAAGAGAAAAGCAATTCATGGAAATCACCGTGGATGAGGCCAAGGCGAAAAAATTGGGAATCGACCAGAACCATCTTGTCATGGCGGTCCAGGCGGCATTCCATGGCCTTGCCGTAGCCAACTATAACCAGGGGAATGAAAAACAGGAAGTCAAGTTAAAATACCTCCCTGAATACCGGCGCGATTTTGATGACCTGGTGAACCTGAAGGTTATGGTTCCTGGACACGGTCAGGTTTCCTTAAAAGAGGTAGCTCAGGTTACCCTCACCCCCGGCTTCCACAATATCTATCGATATGACGGGAAACGGACCGTGCGCCTGACAGCCAACATCAAAGAGGTGCAGGATGATCAAGAGGGACTCAGCGGATTTCTATCCAATCTGGGGGGTGACAGGATGACGGCGGTTAAGGCCAACAAGATCGCCGAGGACTATTTCGGCTCGATTCGAAGGGATTTCCCGGGGGCAAGAATGATTGCCGGGGGACTTCAGGAGGAAACCAATACCTCCCTCTGGGAATTGGGGGAGGCCGGTATCATGGCGCTTTTCCTTATATTTTTTATCCTTTGCCTGCAATTCAACTCCTTCACCCAGCCCTTTATCATCATGATAACCATCCCCTTTGTTACCTTGGGCGTCATGGTGGGGCTAATTGTCAGCAATAACCCCCTGACCTTTGTTACCCTGATCGGTCTCCTGACCCTCACCGGCATCGTTGTCAACGACTCTTTGGTCCTGATCGATTTTATCAACCGTT